>NZ_JADOVE010000032.1:0-25796 GCF_015752225.1 Polaromonas sp. CG_9.11 | reverse complement strand
GCGTAACAACACATCAACACCGCCGCAGCGTTCACGTTGCCCGGAATCGCCGTTCACCATCCTGGAATGAGCGTTCACGTTCGCTGGAATACGCATTGGCCGGTTGACGACAACAATGTTGGCCGGTTAGAGGCCTACACCGGGCGGGTCCGGGAAGCGGGGCTACCGTTGAACCTTCGAACACAAATCGAAGGTAGGCGGCATGCCCGGCAAGAGAATCACGGACCACCAAGTGCACAAGTACAAGCAACACCGCAACAAGCTCAGCCAAGTAGCTTCTGCCGCCAAAGCGGGCATCAGCGAGCGAAGCGCCCGGCGCATTGAAGACGCGCAAAGCCTGCCCTCACAGCGCCCCGAGCGGCGCTGGCCCACCCGAGAAGACCCGCTGAGTGCGGTTTGGGACAGCGAGGTCATCCCGCTGCTGCAAACCGATGCCCGGCTCAACGCCGTCACCCTGCTCGAAGAACTCCAGCGCCGCTACCCCGGCCAGTGGGATACCAGCGTGCTGAGGACCCTGCAGCGGCGCATACGCTTGTAGCGGGCCAAGTTTGGCGTCGAGCGCGAGGTCTACTTTGCGCAGGAACACCCGCCAGGACGCCAAGGCATCTCGGACTTCACGGTGGCCGATGAACTGAACGTGGAGATTGCCGGCGTGGTGTTTACTCACCGCCTGTACCAATTTGCACTGGCCTATTCCGGTTGGCGCCATGTCACCGTCATCGACTCCGGCGAGAGCTTTATGGCACTGTCCACCGGTTTGCAGGCCGCGCTGTGGGCGTTGGGCGGCGTTCCCGAAGAACACCGTACCGACAGCCTGTCGGCAGCATTCAAGAACTTGACTGAGCAAGAGGAGTTGACCAAGCGGTATGCAGACCTGTGCAGCCACTACGGGCTGCGTGCAACACGCTGCAACCTAGGCCAATCCAATGAGAACGGCTCTATCGAATCACGCAACAACTCCCTGAAGACAGCGCTGGACCAGGCCTTGCGTCTGCGCGGCAGTCGCCGCTTCGATACGCGCCCTGATTACGAAACGTTTGTCGACACCATCGTGCAGCGCATGAATACGCGTGCGCTGAAGTTTCTGGTCACCGAGCGCGCCATGCTCAAACCCTTGCCGGTGCGCCGCACGGCCGAGTTTGAGGAGATTCCTGCTCGGGTCAGCAAATACGCCATCTTCACCCTCAAGGGCGTGCTCTACAGCGTACCGAGCCAACTCATCGGTCACCGGTTGATGGTGCGCCAGTATGCCCAACACATCGAATGCTGGCTGGGCGGGCAGTGCGTGCTAAGTATGCCAAGGGCAAGGCCTTTGCAGGGACAGCGTGTGGGGCGCAGCATTGACTACCGACATTTGGTGGGCGCTTTGAAACGCAAGCCCGGTGCATTTGCCCGCTGGGTACTGCGCGATGCGGCATTTCCCCGCGCGGTGTACCGCCAAACGTGGGAGCGACTGTCTGCCCAAAGGCCTGAGCGCGAAGCCTGCAAAACCATGGTGGGCTTGCTGGCCCTGGCTGCCGGCGGCCATGAGGCGCAACTTGCCCAGGAGCTGGAGCAACTCATTGACATGGACCAGTTGCCAGACCTGAACGCCTTGACCGAGTTGCTGGCGCCGCCCACAAGCGAGGTGCCCGACGTGGCGGTAACGCTGCCTGCGCTGGCGTCCTATGACGCGCTGCTAGAGGCGGCAGTATGAGCGCGGCGTCAATTACGACAACTACCTCGGCACGCCTGGGGATGATGCTGACGGATTTGCGCCTGCCCACCATCAAGCGCCTGGCCGGCGAGCTGTGCGCGCAGTCGGATGCCGAGGGCTGGCCGGCGCACCGGCTGCTCGAAGCGTTGCTGGAGCACGAAATCAATGCGCGCGAGACCCGGCGCATTGACCGCCACCGCCATGAATCAAGCCTGAGCCCAGACAAGCGCCTGTCCAGCTTTGACTTCTCGGCCGTGCCCAGCGTGTCCAAGGCGCAGGTGATGGCGCTCGCCGAGGGCACCGAGTGGCTCGACCGGGGCGCCAACGTGCTGCTGTTCGGCCCGCCGGGCGTCGGCAAAAGCCATTTGGTCAGCGCCTTGGGGCACGCCTTGATTGACGCCGGGCGGCGGGTGCTGTTCACCCGATGCTCGGACCTGGTGCAGCGCCTGCAGGCAGCGCGGCGTGATTTGCGCCTACCGCAGGAGCTGGCCAAACTGGACCGCTTTGACTTGCTGATTCTCGATGACTTGAGCTACGTGCGGCGCGACCAGGCTGAAACCTCAGTCCTGTTCGAGTTGATATGCGAGCGCTATGAACGCAAGAGCCTGGCCATCACTGCCAACACGCCTTTCTCCCAGTGGGCAGAGGTGTTTGTCGAGCCGGCCATGACGCTGGCCGCAGTTGACCGACTCGTGCACCACGCCACCATTTTGGAAATGAACGTGGAGAGCTACCGCCGCCGCGCCGCGCAGGCGGGGCATGCCCCGCCTGCGCGAAAGGCTCGCATAACAACGTAACCGCCACACATCATTCCCCGCTTCCACCGGCCACGATAGTTGTCGCCGAGCGGTCAAGATAGTTGACATCGACCATCAGCAGGAGTCAGCCTGAGATTTATCTGTCATATGTGCCCGGCACTCCATAGCGGCATGCGCCTAACTCCAAGGTCATTGGTGAAAAATTCCTTGAATGAAATCACATTTTCCTGATGTTCGTACACAGCAGCCTTTGATGTCTTCAGCGATTCGGGTACAACCACCCTGATACCAGCTTCGCCCATTTCCACGATTGCACTAGCTGCAATGTTCTCGTCAACCGTAGCCAAGTAGAGATCGCAGTTTTTGATTTCTAGGTGAACTTGCTTCCAGCGTTCCCGCAGTGTCGTTTTAGCGCTTAGCACCAATGCTTGCTCGTGCGTACGATCATTGTCTGCATACATGCGGTAGCTGGGCAGCACAAAGTCTGGCCGTTTTTTTGATTCGAGAACCTTTTGCTCTTCGTGCGGAATGCCGCCATCTCGTAAGAGTCGTGCGATATGCAGTTCAAACGATTTGCCAGCACGCGATTTACGTTGCTGTGCCGCAGAAAGCAGCACTTTGTCGATCAGGGGGAAATCAGTAATGAGCGCCCGCAAAGCTCGTTCCACGGTCATTTTTCCAGTTTCAGATCCCAGAATGATGCTTACGAGCTGCATTGAGCGGGACTTCATTTCGAAGTCCCTGAACAGGCGGTTCTCGATGTCGCGACTGATCCGCATTACCGCATCGCCTGGGCAATCAAGACTGAAAGGATTGAGCGATGACAGGCCATGCATATTCATGTACTGGGCCTGCGCCATGGCAGCCATTGCGGCAGTGCTTGGAATGGCCGCATGATCAAGTGCAAAAGCCTTCAGGGTTCCGGTTCGCCAGGCAATTACCGCCTGCTCAACGTAGTCAAGCACACGCTCTTTTGACTCTTTTACGGCTACCTTGGGTTCGAAAAATCCAGACAGAAAATCTGTTTCGATACCGAACAGTTCCTTCAGATACTCTGCAGACGCACCGGCGGAGTCCGCGATCAGTGCAGTAAACCGCACATTTCCGGATGCAAGCCGCTGCTTCGCCACCACAAGCAGGGAGGCCGGGCTGATATTCTGGAATGGCTCCTTTGCAAGCCTTGTGAGATGCGTTTCCTCCCCCTTACTTGTGTAATTTGCCAGTCTCGCTTCCTTAATTTCTCCGCCTGCCTGTGGCCAGACAATTTCGAAAAACGTCTCAAAAATGGGTTTTTTTCCAGGAGCGCGTACTTTTTCAACGAGATGGGGGAAAAAACCACTGTCGCGGTCATGCGGGGGGATATAAGGACCGCCCTGATGAGCATCCGGGTTTTCGCTCCACTGCCAGTCGTTGAGCGAAAGCTTTTTGATGTAAACACTTTCAGCATTTTCCAGCGCCGAGGTAAATTCCTCAAGCGCTTCCTCCGGCGCTACAGCGAAGAGATCATCTTCAAGCACTCCGGTCACTGCGACTGTCCAGCTGCTGATGTACGCAATGCTGTGTGTTCGCAAGTTTTTAGATTAGCAACTTGACTCTCAAGGGAAAGATAGAAGTACATGTTCAACTTAATTCTTTAGAAGGTGTAACTATAAGCAACGATTTGATTTTGTTCTAATTTGTTCAAAATTCTATTTTCTGGGTATTTCGAGTGATACTTCGTCACACGTTTAACCCAGAGAAAATTATGAAAAAAACAGATGAAGATCTTGAGCTGCTGAAAATTTTGCTGGAAATATACGATCAAAAATTTATCGGCGAGTACCTGAATGAGGTCAGTCCCGGGCAGTGGTGCCGGGAAACCGTGAACCGCTGGCTTAACGGCAAAGCTTCGCCCACCGTTGGTCGTCATGAGCACGAAGCTCTGCTTAAACTTCTACCGGCAAGACCTCCGCACTACGCAAAGCCTGATTTCGATTTCATCGATCTTTTTGCAGGAATCGGCGGCATCAGGCGCGGATTCGAACTGGCTGGTGGACGCTGCATTTTTACCAGTGAATGGAATAAACCGGCAGTCCGGACTTACAAGGCCAATCATTATTCGGATCCCACAGCGCATACGTTCAATGAAGACATTCGCAAAGTGACTCTCAGTGACCGGGACGATGTTTCGCGCCAGGAGGTTGAGGAGAACATTCATCGGCTGATCCCGGACCATGATGTGCTGCTTGCCGGTTTTCCATGCCAGCCTTTTTCCATTGCCGGGGTGTCAAAAAAAAATGCACTCGGGCGGGCCCATGGTTTTGAATGCAAAACGCAGGGCACGCTTTTCTTTGATGTTGCCCTGATCCTTGAGGTCAAGCGTCCGGCTGCCTTTGTACTCGAAAACGTCAAGAATCTTAAAAGTCACGACAAGGGGCGTACCTTCAAAGTCATTATGGAAACGCTGGATGAGCTGGGGTATGCAGTGGCTGATATGGGTGCAGAGGGAGCGGCAGACCCGAAAATCATCAATGGAAAGCACTTCGTGCCGCAGCACCGCGAACGAATTATTCTGGTTGGATTTCGCCGGGATTTGGGTGTGCATGACGGCCTGACACTGCGTGATATTAAAAAATTCTTTCCAAAGGACAAACCAAAGCTTTCAGACATTCTGGAGCAGACCGTACCTGACAAATACATTCTTACTCCGAAGCTTTGGGAGTACCTCTTCAATTACTCGATCAAGCACAAGGCCAAGGGCAACGGGTTTGGTTATGGTCTGGTGAAGGGATCGGACATCACGCGCACCTTGTCTGCCCGCTATTACAAGGATGGGTCCGAGATCCTGATTGACCGGGGTTTCAACCCGGCAGCTGATTTCTCAACTGATGACAATCTGACAAACCGTCCCCGGCGTCTCACGCCCCGGGAGTGCGCGCGGCTGATGGGATACGACCAGCCCGGAGGACCGGAGTTTCGTATTCCCGTGTCTGACACACAGGCCTATAAGCAGTTCGGGAATTCTGTGGTGGTCCCTGTGTTTGCATCGGTGGCAAAACTGATCAAGCCCTACATTCTGGCTGCCAAAAAGGCGCATGTGCTGCAAACCATGCCAGCAATGGTGCCAAAGGCAACAAGATCTGCAAAGGTGCAAGAGGCAAGCGTTGTCGCGACATGACGGACGTTCACACTGTCCTTGTCCGATCAAAGAACATGCGAGCTATCAAGGGCAAGAATACCAAGCCCGAACTGATCGTGCGCAGATACCTTCATGCGGCCGGGTTTCGGTTCCGACTACATCGCAAGGACCTTCCGGGCAGGCCTGACATCGTGCTTCCGAAGCACCGGGCAGTAATTTTTGTGCATGGGTGCTTCTGGCATCGACATCCTAGGTGCCGGTTTGCTGTTCTGCCAGCAACCCGCCCTTCCTTTTGGCTGGAAAAGCTCCAAGGAAATGTCGCACGCGATGAAAAGCAGATAGCTGCGCTGGAATCACTGGGCTGGAGAACCTTTGTAATATGGGAATGTCAGGCCAAAAATGCCAGCGTCCTTGAGGGAGTTGCACAGGAAATTTTTGGAAAGGGATGAAAGGTAGAGCGAATTACCGCTTTTGGGCCAGGCGGGTAACTTTCAGCGCACCGCATGGCCATTTTCAGCGCTACGCTTCAAGACGTTCGTCTTTGTCATCTTTGATCTCTGGCCGCAGCACTGGTCTAAACGAACCCGTCGTGGTCACGGAATCGAAATCGAAAATGAAACTCTCTACAGGCTGCAGCCTTGTCTCTTGGGCTGCCCAGTTAAATGGCAACACGTTGCCGTAATCCAAACGGACCTCTTGTTTTGGACCAAGAACCACTGACCAACGCACTTGAATTTGCCCCATCTGCCCAAGCAGAAGATGGTCCTCCAAGTGGTCCGACATGAGTGCAACATGTGCGCAGACCGAGCCCGCACAGAACAGCAGATACAGGTATGGGACCGCGTCCGAAGGATTAACGCGCTGTAATAACACCGCGCACACAACCGCTGGCGCGTTGCCGATCGAGCCAAAGGAAAGCCCAACTTCCAGTACGGGAAATTCAGCCTGATCGTCGGCTGACTGGAGCCAAGCTAGAAGCTTGGAGTAGTTAGGCACGAGGTCCATGGGCATCAGGGCCAAGCCGATTTTGCATAACGCTTTGTAGGCATGTCTAGGACGGAACTTGATGCCTTCCACGGGAATTTGAATTCTCACGCGCCGTCCGTCGGGCGTGATTTTGGCGTGATTGTGGGTAACGACGTTTTTCAAACTAAAATTGATCTGCCTTCGTCCATCGACCGTAATGTGTCGTATTACAGAGTCGCCTGCGGAGCGCCCGGTCTGCGGAACCCCCGACTTGCCGGCAGTTCCACCAAGAGTCAGGAAAGGGCGCAGCACGCTTGTCAAGGCATCGTCATAGACCGAAAACCGCCGATTGCAGTCGTCGCACTCGTCTTTAGACAATATCCATTGATTCCCGAGCGACTCGGGGAAGGTGTGCGCCTTATTTCGGAATTTGCCAGACCCGACACACCCGCAGAATCGGCAGCGTCCCGGCTCCCCAATGTGCTGCTTGTCGTCACCCAAGCCTGCCTGAATTATTCGCAGGATTCGGTATCTGCCATTTAAGACGACCTGTCCTTCGCTTGGGTTACTCATGGTCGCCTTAGCATTGCTCGCCAATTGTGGAAACTATTTTTTAGTGGTTATTTTTACTTTTCGAGCCTTTGCGGCTTCGCTTACCTGCTGTTCTCTGGCCCGAAATTTTGGCGAGTAGTTTTGTTGGGTGCGAAGTTCATTCTCATCTACAGCGTTGTAGTCCCGCTGATTTGCAGGATTTTCTTCAGGAAAATCTTCAAAGTATTCAGACCATTCGTCCATTTTTTGCTCCCAAAGTCAATGATTTAATCATTTTTCAAAAGATCATTTATTAGACACGAAGTCAAGGTCAGTAACGCAGCGGGAAGAGTTGATGGCGAGTGCTCACTGCCTTCTACAATCAAAAAGCAAAATAGGTAGGGGCTTACTTGAGGGAAAAATTGGCGACTTTCAAAGGGACGAACTCTGAGTTCAAGCGATACATCGGTCCGCGGTTTCGCAATGTTGTAAACATGATCACCAAAAAGCAGCGGGCTGTCGTGGGAGCTTGTGAGCATTGCGGGTCAGGTGAGAACCTTGAGTCCGCGCACGTTCACGGAAGAGACCGCATTCAAATAATTGATTTTTTGCTTGGAAGTATTGAAAAGGACAATGAAGTAGAGGTCGATCTCAAGCAGTTCGAGGAGGCATTTAAGTCAGAGCATGAGCCCTTTGAAAAAGCAATTCTCGTCCTCTGCACTGCTTGCCATCGAAAGTATGACTCGCCAGCTGTTCGTCTGAAAGCACTCGCTAAGGATGAAACCGGTATGGATGAGGAAGGTAACCCCTCGGGTCAGGGACTGGTGAATTCAGACATTTTGCCCATTACGCTCGATCCGATAGACCCAAGCGTGTTCAAAGAAAAATTGATGAAACGCAAGGCAGCAAAAATTACCATTTTCTATGAAGATGGTCGAACGGTGACTCGTTCCTGGATCGCCAAGAGATTCGCTGCGACCTCGAATATCTTCGGAAACCTAAGGTCCCGTCCGGAGTTTAGGCAAGGTAAGTGGCAAGCACATGGCATCATCAAGATTCACGTAAACTTCGATCAGATGACCGGCAATAAGATCATCAAACCACCAATTCACGTGTCGGGTTTGTATAAATCAATTCGGAAAGTTGACTGACTCTTCCGTGTCTGTTGCTGACTGAACCAAGTCAAATCCCTTTGATGAAGTAGTGTTCATCAAACGGCCGTTTAGTTGGAACGCCAAAAACTTGAGCTTATGCTTGATTTTTGGCTGCAAAATGTCAATAAATCCCTCCAGCAAACAGTGGCAGAAAAAGGCATAGCTATTTCTACGCGGAAACATGCCTGACAGTCATGCACTTGGCGACAGGCGTTATGTTCAATGAATCAGGTTGCTCGGCGTCGCATAAAGACTGGAAGCCGCCGGTCGGAATTTACTTACCGATTGCTGCTTCCGACCCGAAGCAGAAGTCGGGCGATACAAGAAAAGCGCACATTGCGCGCCTGAGCCTTGGCGCTTAGCCGAAATGCGCCTCCCGATGGCAGTTCGGACATACGGCTAATGCGTTGTCCGGATGGTCGATGCCGCCATCGGTCAGCCGCACCTTATGGTGGACCTCCAAATATGGTTCGTTGTTGGCAGCCCTGAGGAACGGTGCGCTGGCCCGGCACTTTTCGCAGGCCCCCTGCGCGCGCAAAAGGACGGCTGCTACGACGGCCGGACTGCGCTTGAATACCTTGGTCTGAGCGTAGTAGAAGCTTGGAGGCTCGCGCGGAATGTCGGCGAGTTGTTGTTGCAGCTTCGCCGGAGCTGCCATCAACTTACGCGCCTCGGCGTCTAGAAGCGCCTCTTGGACTGCGACTTGGTCGACGATGCTCGAGGCGTCGGGCTTGCATTTGCTACACAGGCTTGAGAAGTTGTTGGCGCCATAGCGTGCCATCCATACGAGAAGCGAACTCGGTTCATTCGAGCAAATCTTGATGTAACCGTGGCCGGTAAATGCGTCCTTGCACGCATTCTTCTGGTACTGCGTGACAGTACGGCAAGTTGCGGTGTGCAGCAGCATGTACGCCGCCCTTGGTTTGCTGTCCGCGTTCAAAACAAACCCTTCAGGGTGTCCGGCGACCCAAGCAAGGTAGTCCGCTTCGCGGTGGATGAATTCTTCGAAACTGCTTGACACGCTGTCTCCTACTTCTTAGCGTCGGTCCTTTTTCGCAGCTGCGTCGGACCATGGAAATCAAGAGGCTGGTGGTGACCCAACACGGCTGCTTTTGAGTTCACAGGGGCCGTGTCTTGAATGACTGCTCGTGGCCGAATTTTGCCCGACGTGGCGAGCGTCCAGCTGTGGCCGGCTGCCGAAGTTTGGCACGAACCCGTCGGAGACCGCTCCCGCTGAAAATCGGAAATCCGTGCGAATCATTGCAGCTACGCGATCGAGTGGATCAGCCGTAAGCGACCCTGAACGTGGGCGAATCCTCCGGTTTGGAGCCGCGCCGGTCATACACCCGCGTGGTGCTGATGCTGGCGTGGCCCAGCCATTCCTGCACCTTGGCGATGTCGGCGTGGTGCTCCAATGCACTAGTGGCGGCGGTGGCGCGCAGCGCGTGCGGCCCCATGTTCTCGCCCGTAATACCCACCTGTTTCATGTAGAACACCACCACGTCGGCGTACACGCTGCCGGTCGTCAGCGCGGCGGCGGGCTGCCCGGCCTTGGGCGCGCGCACCCGCCGAAACAGTGGTCCCTCGGCTTCCTGGCCATGGCCGGCGATGGCCAAATACTCGGCCACCAAGCGCAGCGCGCTGGCGTGCGTCGGAATGAAGCGTAATTTTCCGCCCTTGCCCTGCACACGAAGGTGCGGTACGCCGCGGCGCTCCTGATTGAAATCTTTCACGCACAGCCTGGTGAGTTCCTCGCGGCGCAGCGCATGAAACAGCAGCACGGCCAGGATGGCCCGGTCGCGCTTGCCTTTGAGGGTGCCGGCAGGCGGCGCATTCAACAGCGCCCGGGCCTGCGCATCGCCCAGCGCCGGGGTCTTGCCTTCGAGCGTGTCCACGACCGGGCGCTTGACGCCCCTGACCGGGTTGTGCAGCACGGCGTTGCACTCGCACAGGTAGTCGAACAGCGAAGCGAGGGCAGCGAGCTTGCGCCGGATGGTGGCGCCGCTGAGCATCTGCTTCTCCAGGTCGGCGCGCCAGGCCAGCACGTGGCTGCGCGTGACTAGGCGAAACTCCTCGGGTTGCGCGATGCCGGTGAAGCGCATGAAGCCGGCCAGGTCGTTCTGGTAGGCGCGCCGGGTCTGTGCGCTCGTCAGGTTGGCAAACCACTGGGCCTCGGGCGGCACGTCGGCCAGCCGGGCAAATTCGGGCGCGGTGAGGGCGCGAGGGGATGCCGAGCGGAGCGGCTCGATGTCAGTGGCCATGGCTTTGATTCTAACCATTGATAACGCTTTTTATCAGGGGTTAATGAGCGGGAAGATGGCCAGCATCCGGCGCAACTGACGGGTTCAGCAAGGGCCGGTCTGGAAGTGACTTGAATGACTCTTCAGCAGCGGGAGCCGACATTCGGGGGCGCGGTCCACTGGACTACAGTCGTACAGTCGAGCAACATAAATCGTCGAGAAAATGAACTCAACGTTGACCAAATTTCGCCAGGATAGGCAACAAGGTTTAAAGGGAGGAAAATGACTTCAGTTTCTTTGAAATGTGGCTGTAAAACAATGCGATACGAGCCTTGTCACCTAATGAATCATCGGTATCTGAACTCGAATTTCAGGTATATTCCGACGGATAAACTGGCTTTCCAGAATATCCTACGGCCTACATTACGTTAGGCGTCAAGGAGGTTGTACTTGAAGGTTGAAGGGACAATCGAGAAGTTTGCTCTGGCGGTGGCAATCGGCTCACTGCTCTTGCTCGGTGCCTTCCTTATTGTGGACTCAATCACCGATGGGTTCCTGGAAGAGTTCGAAAAATACTCAGGATCGAACGCATGGGCGGTTGTAGCAGCTATTCCGGCCGTGACGTTCGCTTACATTCTCGGCGCTTTCGTGCAAGTCCTTTCGGACCTTGCGATTAGGCGCATGAGTCCAAAAGCAGAGGATGAGGAGTGGCAAGTATTGGAGCGCTTGGCGAGAGCTGAGAGTGAAACACTCACCTCGCAGTATGACGAGATCCGGCGAGCGAAGAAGCTACTTGAGGGCTGCTTGTTCCCCCTGTTGGTACTAGCTGCTGGAATCTTTCTCGAGAGGGCACGCCTGCCTCATCTGTCGGCACTGCTCATCACCTGCTCCGCAGCTGTGGCTGTTGCAGCAGGTTCTATCCCATTCATTGCCTCGAGATTGCACAAAGCCCTCGTGCGCGTGGGTAACATCGCTGATGCAATCAACAAGGACCCTAAGGGGCGCACCGTTGACGCCTAACAACAGGTTCCAGCCGACGTCTTCGCCTTCGCTTCGCTCTCAGGCGGGGCTGCGGCTGAACCTGGGCGTTGAACGTCTGCAGTCTGGAAATTTGAAAGTCGGCTTCCAGTCTTTTGCAGTCATGCACACAATAGCCCGCTACACAATAGCCCGCTGCACAATAGCCGGCCATCTTCTCGAAAGCCATGACCGTCGCGATTTTCAAGATTTCTGAATGGGACAAAACTTTAGCAAGGTAGCTGGCTCAAAACTTGTAAGTTCTGAGCCTTGGAAAAAAGCCTCATAAACCCGGTATCAAAAGCCAGAAAATTAGGTTTTGCGCCTGGCTCAAAGTTGGCAAACTAACTTTTGAGTTCAAAAATTTGCACCAGCGAAGGCACTTTGCCATCGCTCAGGCATTTGAAATGCCATGAACCTTTTAACAACATGGGTCAAAGCTGCCTGTCACTTCTGAGCGACCCCAAGCAGAACGGTTGCACCACCAAAGAAACGGCCGAGTTGCTGAGGATGCATCGTTCCGCCCTTTACAAATGTTCAGATCAAAGTTGACCTTATTTAATGTTTTCTGTAAAATTACATAAACATAAAAGGTAAAAACATGATTTTTGGTTTTTTAAATCAGAAGGGGGGAGTTGGAAAAAGCACCCTCAGTATCTGCCTAGCCGCAAGCCTGGCGCGCACTGGGGCGCGAGTCTTGCTAATCGATGCAGATCCCCAGGGAAGCGCCCTTGATTGGGCTGCGGCCCGTCAAGGTCCTCCCCTTTTTACTGTTGTTGGTTTTCCTCGGCCATCCATACATAAAGAAATCGGCCAGATCGGTCAAGGTTATGACCACATCGTTATTGACGGCCCGCCACGGGTCACCGATCTGGCTCGGTCCGCGATCATGGCTTCTGATGTGGTTGTAATTCCCGTTCAACCAAGTCCCTACGACATCTGGGCAGCCGAAGAAGTCGTGAAGCTGATCGACGAAGCTCGAATTTATAAAGAAAACATTAAATCTGTGTTTCTGGTAAATCGTAAAATTACAAATACGGCGATTGGGCGCGACGTGCGCGAAGCCTTGGCCGCATATCCGGTCCACGTCCTTAACGCCAGCGTAGCCCAACGTGTGGTCTTCGCGGAAGCCGCAGCTCAAGGGCAGGCCATTTTTGAAATTGATCCGAACGGCCCAGCTGTGGCTGAGATCGAGGCCGTAGCAGCTGAATTGATGGAGTACGCAAAATGAGCGCCAAGAAAATAGCCTTTGGCACCAAGCCAACAAATAAGCCCGCCCCAGTACCTGCTGATGCATGGGTAGATAGCCGCGATGCCGGAGAAGCCGAAGCCATTAAGCGGCTCACCATCGACATCCCGGAGAGCCTACACCGTGCTATCAAAGCGCAATGTGCCATGCGTGGAAGCAAAATAGTCGATGAAGTGCGCGTGTTACTTTTGCAGAAATACGGAAATACAGAAACAAAATAAATCGCATTTCAAATGGAAAACGACAAAGATCATGGCTGAGAACAAGGCTACCAAAATGACCGATGCTGGCGACGCACTGAAAACCGCGCTTCGCAAGGAAATCAAAGCCAAAATTGAGCAACTTGACGCCCTTTATGACGTAGAAATGGTCAAGTACTTAGACTTAAACGAGCGGATCAGACACGCACGGGAAATTGGCGCAGGCAACGACGAAGCAACCCATTCAATGGAGCGCGAACTCGCTCTTGTCCAAAAAAATCGCCGAAGTATTGGAGATCAAACTTCTTACAAGCGGCAAGAGTTGCGCGATGTTGATGGCCCAACTCTTGAAGAGGAATACGAGTTACATCTGGCCGCCGAACTCACAGGCAAGGCTAAAACTACAAAACCGCCAAAAATAATGAAAGCATTGCCAGCGAGCGCTCATCAAAACCAACAAATCGATTTGTTTAGGAACTTCCTGACCAACACGGCCCAGGAGAGAGATGGCCTATCTAACGCCATTGATCTTTGGGACAGTGTTCCGCGTTATTCGATATCAAGAGCCAGGCAAGTTGAATTACGCGTTGAAGGCAGTTTCTTGCCAATTGCAGAGCTTGAGTTTCAATACAAAGGCCGACCATTCACCGCAGAAATTCACCCTGCCCTTATTAAAACCAAAGACAAAAAGGGCTGCGCAACGTTAGCGTTCTACCCGAGTGGACGAGAAGAATTGGTGGAGCACGCGCTAAGGAAGTTGGCCACGGAACAAAAGTCGGGTTTTTTGGACACTGACAACTTCCGCAGTGGCGTAACCTTCACATTGCATCAACTTCGCACGGAATTGGAATCGCGCGGCCACTCAATGAGGTATGACGAATTGATGGAAAGCCTCGATGTGATGAACCTCTCAAACATTAGATTGATCGACAAAGGGTCGAACGGGAAAGATCCAAGTTTTATTTCACAGCCGTATCTTCCGACATTGATAAAAGTGACCAAGGAAGGCCGTACAGCAGATCCAGACGCCAAGTGGCTTGTCCAATTCCACAGCGCCTTAACTGCAAGTATTACTCAGATCACCTATCGGCAGTTCAATTATCAGCGGCTGATGAATTGTCAATCACAGCTCACCCGCTGGCTAATAAGCCAGTTGGTACTGAAATACACATTCGCAGCCCTTGGAAACACGTTTGTAATGTTTTACAGCACTATTCGGCGGGATAGTGGGCTACTGGACAACTACAAACGCGGCAGGGACGCAATCAGCGCCCTAGATGAGGCCTTTGCAGAACTGAAAATCGAAGGGGTGTTGATGAGTTTTGCAAAAGAGACACGGTTAGGGCTTCGCAGAAAAATTGAAGATGTGGAGTACACCTTGTCACCAACAGCCAAGTTTGCAAGCGAACAAAAAGTCTCAAATAAACGCCTTGGCAACAACAATGGGATCGTATCGAAAATTGTGGATAACCGATCTTGAGGCAGGAGGTTTGGGTCGCGGGTCGCTGAAAAAACAGGGGGTTTAGGTCGCGGGTCGCAGGGGGTTTGGGTCGCGGGTCGGTTTTAAGCAGGGGGTTTGGGTCGCGGGTCAGTCAAAAG
The DNA here is from genome assembly GCF_015752225.1 of Polaromonas sp. CG_9.11. Lineage (NCBI taxonomy): Bacteria > Pseudomonadati > Pseudomonadota > Betaproteobacteria > Burkholderiales > Comamonadaceae > Polaromonas > Polaromonas sp. CG_9.11. The sequence continues at coordinate 11,268 of NZ_JADOVE010000032.1, read as the reverse complement.
GCAGGGGGTTTGGGTCGCGGGTCAGCCAAAAGGCAGGGGGTTTGGGTCGCGGGTCAGCCAAAAGGCAGGGGGTTTGGGTCGCGGGTGCAGGGGGTTTAGGTCGCGAGTCAATTTTTCAGTCAAAAAACCGCAAAAAAAGGCTATTTTTTGCGGTCGAACAGGGGGTTTGGGTCGCGGGTTAATTTTTCAACTTGCTGATTTCATTAAAGAAAATGTCATTTTTTTTTGGCCTATTCTTCTATCCTTGTTTTAACCTTCTTAATACCTATCCTTATTTTTGCCTGTGAACAAATCGCAAAAAGTTCAACCCAAAAATTCGTGACCAAACACTGCCTCTTGGGGCTTCGCCCCGCCAGCTCCTCCGGCCTTCGGCCTGCGCCCGCGCTTCGCGCTCCCCACCCGGCATCCCCAACACAGAAACAGACCCCTTGCAGGGGTCGCATAGACAGCCACAAGTGCGGGCACTTCGTGTCCCGCAGCGATGGCCAGTGAAGCAAACAAATTTCAGCTTCTGATCGACTAACCCCCCAACCCCCTCTGCACGAGGGGGCGAAATGCCCTGTCAAGCAAGAGGGGAGGGTGCAAAGGCTGTTGAGCTCGCCAGAACAGGCCTTCCTGCGTCGATTGATTGGAAACCAAGGGGGTAGTAGCCATAACCCTTTTGCGGCGTCCTTGAGGCGCTATCCGGTTTTAGAACGTTGCGAAAAACGCTAGTCGATCAGATGGCGTTGCATGTAACCTATAAATCTGCTAAATTAGTTACATGTAACTAATGAAAAGGAGGTTTGCAATGGCTCTTTCCGTGGCTGTACGCGTTCAAAAGCGCCGCGATGCACTGCGCATGGCCGGGCTGCGCCCGGTTCAAATCTGGGTGCCTGACACCCGGCGTCCTGACTTCGCGGCCGAGTGCCGCCGTCAGTCCAGGCTGGCCGCGCAAGCTGACATGGCTGACGTGGACTTGCTCAACTTCATGGATGATGCGCTGGCCGATGCGGACGGCTGGAGCGCATGAGGCGAGGCGACTTCGTCACCATTGCCATGCAGGGTGATTTTGGTAAACCCCGGCCCGCCTTGATCGTTCAGTCCGACCAGTTCAACGAGCACGCGAGCGTGACTGTGTTGCTGGTGTCGAGCGCCCTGGTCGATGCCCCGCTGCTGCGCGTGACCGTGAAGCCCAACCCCGAGAACGGGTTGCAGAAGGTATCCCAGGTGATGGTAGACAAGACCATGACCGTCAAAAAAGACAAACTCGGAGAGGCTTTCGGGCATCTTAACGCCGATGGCATGCTGGAGATTGAGCGTTGCCTGGCGGTATTTCTCGGCATTGCGAAATAACTTGACCGCCACATCCGTTCCACTGCACCTCAGACCCCTAATCGGTCGTGGTGGAAATTTTGGTGACTTAAAAATTATTAATTACTTAATTAAATTAAAGGTTGTTTATGTTTGGTTTTTTGACGCGGATTTTTTCGGCATTTATGAAAATATGGGATAGTCTTTCTGATGAGACAAAAGAAATAATAGCTAAAGAAATTGAAGATACTTTTGAAGCTGTATTTAGAGAATTTTATAAAAATAATAAGCAGAAAGAAGCATAATGAGCAATTTTAAAGATTTCTTTTTTTCAAAAGACAGTTCTAATCAGACTACTCTTTCGAAAGATTCTTCAGGTTTATCCGTTTCAGTAAACAAAGTTTATAAGGATGTGGTTGTAAGATTATCTGAAAAGAATCTTATAAATACTATTTCTTTATCAAACTCCGAAAAAACTAAATTTGAACAGGAAATCGGAAACCACGTTATTAGTGAAGATTTCATATCTGAACTTAGCAGTCGTATTAACTTGCCTAAGGCTCATGAGTCTGAAGATGAATTTGTAGCTCGCGCAAAACAAAGTATGCGATATCTACTCAAAGAAAAGTTTAAAAAATAAAATTTAAGACTAGGGCCTGTCATCAATTGCCAGCAAGGCCGATGCCCTTGAATACCTGGTGGCTCGCCCTATTTGGGGTCTGAGGTGCAGTGGAACCGAAAACCGGGTTAACTGGACAATTGAAGTAGCCAAATAGGTTGTAGCCAATTTACATTGGCGCATTTGCTCTTGGCTGCCTCTTCTACAATGAGCCAAATTGAGTACACCTATGCTGGCCTGTCCTAAAAATGGCAGATGGTGACCACGATTCCGTATAAATGCGCTGTTGGCGTTTGGAAAGCAACCTGCTCATACCAAAATACAATGGCGATTCTGGTTCGTTATACCTACATGGCTTAACTGGGTTTTCCGTTCCACTGCACCTCAGACCCCTAAGCTTCTGAGAATTCATTGGCCTGCGTCATCCTAGATGGAGCCATCCATACCTTTTAAGAATTTGAAAAAAATCGCACGTTAATCTTGCCTAAAAGCTGGCACTCAGCGGTACAGCGTATGAGAGAACACGCGAAGGTTCTTGGGCAAGTCTTTGGGTCGAACGCCGTTGACTAGCAGCTTCTTGGCTGAGTCGAACTTTGCTGTCATTCATCTTGAACTTGGGACTGCCCTTGTCGGCCAAGCTGACGAGCAATATCCCCGTCCGGCTCGGGGGTGGCCGGCTGGGTTCACACCATGAGATTTGGCAGCACCAAACTGGTAGATTCCTCAATAGAAAATTCTGGTTATCTGCCTAACGACTTGTCGATAAATTTGCTTGTCAAGACTACACCAAAGCCATCTTTATATTTAATCTCGATCGCTAGATTATCCTTCGTTAATGGCGGATTCAATTGATCATGAATCACAAATTCGCTGCGACTTGAACGCTGAGCGGCGCGCGTTGTGTCAGCATAAATTACGGATCCAATGTAATAGCCATTTTCTTTGTTAAGTTCTATGGGTTTTGTGCGTGCTTCTTCCTGATTTTTTATAAATTCCAGGAAATTCAACTCTTCAACCTTTATGCGCGCGGCCTTTTCAGCTAGGCCATCGGCCGACTTACTTGGTCCAAGATCTGTAAAGCTGTTTGCACTGTTGGTTTTAGAAGTCGAAATTGAGCCTATAGGAAGCTCTATTTCTTCTTTAATTGATGCTGCAAAAGCGTCACATTTATCACATAGCCATAGACTTTTTTCTTTATCAAAAGACATCATCACATCAGGATGAAACTTACAACCGTTATTAAAAAGATCGATCACAATTTTTGTTCCTTGCTGCTGATCAGGGCATCGCCCTGGCGCTTCCAGTCAGCCCGTTTCTCCAACGAAATCGAATCTGACTTGGCCATGCTTATCAGCGCACCCAAGAGTTCGCCATGGTTCCAATCTTCAAGGCTAGCGAAATCAATCAGCAAGCCCTGCTGAATCAGCCGATGGTTGCGGGCTTTCCGTTCCGCTTCCTTGGTCGATTTTTCTTCTGCATGAAGAAGATTGTTAACCGCCTGCCTAGCCTTTGATGCGCGAACACTGGCTTTTTCAAACTTGATCAGTGCCGATAATTTCTTTTCGTTTTTGGGCTCGTCATTTTTTTCAGACAGAAGAACCAAGAGCAATTGTTGTTCAGAGGGTGATTTCAAGCTTCTGAGGTAGGCTATTCTTTCAACGGTCCAGGCATCTAGCTGCATTTCAATTTCCTGCATTCATTGTAAGTGTATGAAGTAGCATAACCGATGAGCTTGAGCGGAGTTCGGTGTTATCCTTCGATACCGTTTAGGTAGAAAGCGCACTTAGTTGTTTCTCTGCGAGAAACGTGCGCCCCATCCGGGGAACAGCCAAATACCAAGGCACCGAAACACCAACCGACAATACCAACAGCCGCTGCGAGATTGCTGTCGCAATCCCACATCCAATCTAAACCTAGCTTCCCGATGGCCTCGTACCACTGCACCGTCAAAGTCGGATCCAAAGGCTTGGCAGGCCCGCACGCCTTGTACATTGCCCGTGAGGGCAAGTACTCGGAAACAAGACAGAAGAGCCGGCGCGAAGACCTGGAGTGTAAAAACCACGGCAACATGCCAAGCTGGGCGACCAAAAAGCCCAACCTTTTTTGGCAAGCGGCCGACGAGCACGAGCGCGCTAATGGGGCGACCTACCGTGAAATTGAGATCGCACTCCCCAGAGAGTTGACGCCTGAGCAGCGCCGGGCATTGGTCGAAGACTTTGTGCAGCAAGAAATCGGAATGCACCATGCCTACCAATGGGCGATCCACATTCCCCGCGCGGCTTTGGAAAAAGGCGAGCAACCGCATGCGCACATCATGTACTCGGAGCGCACGAGCGACGGTATAGAGCGCGATCCGGAGCAGTATTTCAAACGCCACAACGCGAAAACTCCAGGCAAAGGCGGATGCAAAAAGGATTCGGCCGGAACGCCAGAACGGCTGCAGGCCACGCGCGAGCGGGTGGCCACACTCACCAACGTGCATCTGGTGCTCGCCGGCCACTCCACCACAGTGGACCACCGAAGCCTCAAAGCCCAGGGCATCGACCGCCTGCCTGAAAAACACATCGGTCCGGTCAGCGTGCGCCAGATGGCAGCGCTTGAAATTTCTGCGCTTTTGGAACGGCGCAGCGCCGAAGACGAACTGCAAAGCGCATGCCGGGAACTGTCGGCTATCGACGTCTCGGGTGATTTAAAAGCTGCCGTTGCCGAGCAGGACGAAAAAATCAACCAACTGAAAGAAGTTAATGACTTACGAGCAGCAGCTTTTGCAAGCATTGCAAACAATGTTCAAGCAGCAAGTAGATACGGCCGCGCAATTGAGAGCCTTAACCGTTACACAGAGTCAGATCTCGGCGGCGCTTTTGGAAATGTCGAAACAGCAAGCAGAGACAGCCGCGCAATTGAAGCTATTGGCGGGCGAACAAGAGAAAATGTCGCTCAATCACGCGACAGTCTGCACACAGCAGGAAAACATCTCCGAGCAGCAACTGGGCTTGCAAACCACAGCGACCGCGATCCTGGACGAGTTGAAAAAACCATCGGAAGGCGCCGGTCTGAAAGAGACTATGGCCGAGTTGTTGGCGCCTCTGTCCAGCAATTTAAACGTGCTTCTCACATCATTCAACACGCTGGCCGACATCTCGAAGATTTTGTCCGCACAGTTGCCGCCTCCTGCAGAGAAGTCTGGCGGCGAATAGAGGCCGCCAACGTACTGGAAGCGCTTAGAAAGGGCGCGCTGGTCAGTCCCCAGGCCAAGCCAGAACAGTTGCCTGTTGAGATTGCAGCGCCTGGACGCGACTTGTCGCACCTGGACTGCCTAAAGGACGACCAGAAGGCCGCCTTGAGCGCCGTCGAATTGTCCATCGTCCGTGCCTCCGAGGGCGACCAGCTTGCCTTGGACACGCTGCCAGCGGTGTTCTCGAAACTCAAGGGCATCGCCGATGACATGCGTGCAATCAAGCCACTGCTGCGCCAAGACGAAGCCATCAGAGCTGCTACTGCTGCCGACAGTCAACGAGATGATGCAGCCCGAGGCGACGTCAACCGCGAGGCGCTAGCGCGTCACATCACGGACATGGTGCCCTATCCCCCTGAGGCGCACGGGTTGTACGTTGCCGCGCATCACACAAGTTTTGAAAGCTCTTTGGCCAAGGCAGCCAAAGACCTTCAATATCAGCGTTACCACGTGCCACGGCCCGAGGCCGGGATGTTTGGCAACGCCAGCAAACAAAAGGCGTGGGATGAAAAAGAGGCGGGACTCAACGCCGCCGTGCAAAGGGTGAAGCGTGAAATCGGCTGGCGCGACAAAGCACTGGTGCAAGCCAAGGCCGCGCGCGTGGCTCAGGATGCGGCACAAATCGCGCGGCACGCCCGGAACATCGCAGACCTGAGCGCCAGCGATGCCCGTGGTATGGCAGAGGGCACGCACCAGCAAACGACATTCAAAAATGAAATGTTGTATCTGCAGGGGTTGGCAGAAAAGATGCTCACGAGTGAGCAAAAAACGCAGCTGGAACGCGGCCTTGAAAATAGCCGCGTTCGCAGCCGTGGCCTGAGTCGCTAACTTTTATAGCCATTACGGGATGTGATTCAGTGCGCGATGGCCTGGCAAGGGGCAACGAAGTACCTGATGAAGCCAGGACAGTCGGGCGAAAACCCCACAGCGCCTGCGCCGCGAGGGGCTGCCTGAGAATCTGCACCTGGTTAAGGTGCTTTTCCGTGACCTGGTATGCCGGGAGCGGGTGAGCGGTTATCGCCGGACTTTTTGCCGAGATGGGTGCTCGTCCGACCCCCCCATCCCTGACCTTGGCCAGCGCCAGCGCCACCGCTACCGCTCTTGCCGCCAATGCCACCGCCGCCAGCCTTGCCGCCACTCCGAACCCCGCCCGTCGTCCCTTTTGCACCACTATTTGCCATGACAATCACCTTTTAAGCGCCCCGAGCCGACCAAATAGCGGCAGTATTGTCGGGCGTTGAAGCCGATTTTGGAGGTATTGAAGTTGAAAGACCGAGGAAACGTGGAAACGCACGCGCCGGGTGCGGCTCGGACGTTGCAAAGCGTTCTGAGCCAGCCTTTTGAGCCGCTGACCCTCAGGCGCACGATGAAGCTTTTCCCTACTGCTTTGGCGCTAACGCCAGGGACGCCGGGGGCGCCATCGGACGACTTCTTGGCGAACTTCCTCAGTGGGCGCCGTACCCACCTCGCCATGGTGCGTAAGGGTTTTGGCAAGGATTTCAAGAACTTTCAGAACTACGCACTTAAGCTGGTGGAAACGACGCCGGCGGTGCGCCAGCGCCTGATCCAGGCGCTGGAAGGCGACGAGCAGCTACTGGAAATACTGGCTGACTCCATGCGAGTCGGCGTATTGGTCAGTCAGTTGGCCCAGCTGACTAGGGCCGGAGAAGGCACGCTGTACCAGCTGATGCGTACGTTCTCGTCTGGGTCGCTAAAGTGCATGCAGTGCAAGGCCGAGCTGGTTTCTCGGCCTGCTCAGTGGTGGGAAAAACAGTCCTGCGTTCTCGGCGAACCGGAATACCGGTTCGTGGACCGGATCCTCTATGACCTGCTCGCGGTCATCTTGCTGCCCTTGGCATTCCAGACCACTTGGTCCCAGAAGGAGCAAGCCGTGAGCCATTTCGCCAGCCTGTGCGACCCGGGCATGCACCCTTTCAAGCACTGGCTCGACTTGGTGCGTGGGGCCTACCGTGCAAAAGACCTGACCGCACTCGCCACGCGGGCAGGGCTGGCCGGGCCATCACCAGATAGCCACTTGCAGCGCTGCAGCCGTGGCGAGATGCTCACGGCCGAAACGATCGGGGAGCTGACTGCGCGCCTTCCGCAGCCCAAGCTCCTCCGGGATCTGGGCATGCAGACACGCGCCCTGGCTTTCGCAATCGATTTTCTGGTGGCTGCGGATAGTAGTTCGGATTCTTTGGGCTGGGAAGCTGCCCAAGCGATTGTGAAAGCACGTATCCTTCAGCTAAGCAGTGACCTGCGCTTGAGCTTTGCGGCAGGTGTCCGGCTTACAACTGCGTCCGATGAGGCACGGGCATGATCTTCATTCCGACCTTAGTTGTGGGGAGTCACAGTTGCTGTGCCCTGTCCATAGTTAGTGAGCTTGGGTGCTCAAGATTTTGAGCCTTCCTATCGCGCTTACGCTGTGGCATCCTCTGCCAGTCGTTTTCGGCCATTACCTGATATTTCAATAATCTCTTTATGCGACACGAAGAGCTAATTGCGGAAATAAATTCCATGGTCGCGTCATTGATTGCATACGCATCAGTGGCCGTGAGTCTTCAGAAAAACATTGGAAAACCAGTGGAGGTCTTGATGCAGGCGATGCTGCATGAGATCGAGGACTTGGATCTGGTTAATACCAATCTTCAGACAAACAATTCCGCTGCAATTGATCTGGCGGACGCTGCGAAAGGTGTTGCTATCCAAGTGACCACCAATGCATCTCGCGCGAAGTGGACCAAAACCTTCCAAACGCTCCAGAAAAATAACATGATAGGCAAACTTGCCGGCCAGTACAGCGAAGTGCGCGTTATCGGATTCTGCAAATTCAGCAAGCCTCAAAAAGGCAAGCAACCTGCTACTGGTTTGCTTGTGGAAGGATTCAGCAGTTATCTGGAGAAATTGCCTAGCCTGTCGCTGCAGAAACTTGACATTATCGTGACGCAGCTGAGGGCGTCATACGATTTCTCCCGGCTCCATCCGCTGCATGACGAGCACTGCTGGGAAATTGTTTTCCGCCATCTCAACCGCGATGCGATTCGACATCCGGCCCGCTTCGAGGGGTCACCTCTGATGCAGGCGCAGGCATTCCAGGAGGTCAAATCCCTGATTTTTGGTGCTTCGGTCAAGGGAGTTAAGGCAAAGCCGCTCCTGAATTATTTTGGCGCAGAATACAGGTCCGTACTTTCTGATGTTGATTTGGCGTTGGGGCAAATGCTGGCGAAGATCAACGGGTTGCTAAATTTCAATGCTGCTGCATTAAGCTTGAATGATCAAAAAGATTTTGATGCTATTCGCCTGGAAATTATCAAAAAAATAAACAGCTTCAATACATCAAAAAAGCTCATGCACTTGCCAAAAATTTTGCCAGTGATTTGAAGAGCCGGGCAGTCAGGAATTAAGACTAAGATTGGTTGCCATACCTACAGGGCCACCGGCATCACGGAGTACTTGCGCAATGGCGGCAAGTTGGAAATTGCGCAGCAGATGGCTAACCATGAGAGCGTCCGTAAGATGGGCCTTTATGACCGGCGCAATGACCAGGTCTCGCTTGATGAGGTAAAGCAGATTTTAATTTAACGCATCGAATCTATTTCTGGCAATCACTCTAAAATCCAGTTTTTCTTGCGTAGAGCGAATTTTGATTTTAAGCTAAATACTATTACGCTTGAAAGCATATACTAATTAACCTTCTTAAGAAGGATAAACTGCATGTATAAACAACAATAAGGTTTTCTCCATGAGTGTCGTAACAGAGAAAATTGGGAGAATTGATAAGATTGGGATGTATTTATTATCCCTTTGGCTTCTGTTTATTTTGATCATCGCCAGTAAGCTTAATTTAAAAAACGTCGATATTTGTTTTTCATGTGATTTTGCTACTTCAAATATTTTTTGGACCATCGCAAAAGATAATTATATTTCTGGTATTTGTCTAGTTCTATTTCTTATATCTTTGTTTTTTTACTATAGATTTAAATTTATTATTGACGGTGCAAAAGATGGTCCGAAAATTGTAGAGACTATTGAGGATAAAGGAACTGAGCATTTAGTATTTCTAGCAACGTATATTATTCCCTTGGCTGGATTTGGATTAGATGAAGTTCGAAAAGAAATTATTCTGGCAATAATACTTGTTTTTCTAGGTGTAATTTATATCAAGACGAATTTATTTTATGCAAATCCAACGCTATCTTTGCTTGGGTTTAAAATTTTTAGCGCAAGAGTTGATAATAAAGAAGTAATTTTAATTTCAACTCAAGAAATTGAGGCCGGGGATTCAATAAACTATATGCCGTTGGATAAGAAGGTGTTCTTTGCTAGGCAGGCGTTTAAATTATAATATATGAAAACTATCAAAGAAGTTCGGGATTTAATAAACAATACGCTTGCTGAGCAGCTTAACCTTTATCTTTATCTTGGAGTTAAGGATAAAGATATTAATAATAAAGAGTTGAAATATTTTCATGCGGATTTAGATGCAAAATCGACTGAATCAATTTTAAAAGAATATACGACGAGTATCAAGAGTTATTATTCTAATAATGATTTGTCGTTGTTGCCTCTATCGGAGGTTGATGCTCGTAGTGATGTATTGTTGAAATATGATTTCCATGAGCAACCGGCTGCATTCCCTCATTTGCTTAAATTATGCGATAAACAAAATGCACCAATATTTAACTTTGCTGACAAAGGTATTTTGGATGTAAAAACTCTGGCAATTAAAATTTCTTCAGCTAAAACATCAATTTTGTTTTTTAAGCAGTTATATCCAGTGTCACTGGTAAAGCAAAATCAGATTCTTTTAATGAAGTTCGATGAGCGGTTCCAATCTGTAGAGAGCGATATTTTAAAAATATCTGGTGGCTTTGATTTAATGGTGTTAGGAAATGATTTTTATATAACTAGTTTGAAGAAATTCGAATCTTCTTTCAATTTTTTTCAAATTGCAAAAGATATTCAGCAAAAAACATCAAAAAATATCTTAGCATTGGGAATTGTGGACGACGTATTAAATTACTTAGCTGATGGCATCGTGCCAAAGCGAGATATGTTCAGAGTTGCAAAAAGCGAAATTGTCAATAACGGAGGCATTGGCATTTTAAATTTTGTAATAAATAATAAAACTCGATTTAAACTGAGTGTTGTGAATGGAAAAATTCAGCTGACATCAAAAGAGAGCGTAAAAACATTTATTAAAATGCTTAATGATGATTATTTAAAATCGGACATTAGTGGTTATAACTACGATAGTTTAGCCAAAGATAAAATGTCGTAATTATAAAAATTAGTAGCATTTTTTTGTCATTATTTTTATAACAACATAAAACGAGAAGGGGTCACTTCAGGAAACGGAATTTAAAGCACGCTAAAAATTTTTAGATGCCATGGGTTCTCGAAAATGAAGGTTTTTGAGCAGCTTTTTTGAGAAAGCAGGCATCTACAGTGAGAAATGTCTGCCAAATCTTCTCGAAAAGCATTCTTAAAACAGAGATTCCAAAAACATGACTTTTGAGAATGCCGAACGGCTGTAAAAGACCGACTTTCATAGGCGAGGAATTTCGCTAGCGTGCTTTAAATTCCGTTTCCTGAAGCGACCCCTGCATAGGAACAGCGCGTCCATTGCGGCAAAAGGGGTTTTGGCCACCGACCCGAACCCCACAGACCAAGACAAGGCTGGCACAAAGCGCCACCGGCTGACCGACCGGCAGAGCCTGCCCCTAGCCTTTGTGCTGACAGGCGCGAATGTATATGACAACGTGCAATTAGCCGAGTTGCTCGATGGGGTAGCACCCGTCAAAGGCAAGCATGGCAGGCCCGGGCAAGCTGCACGCCGACAAGGCGTATGACGCTAAGCGCTGCCGCCGGCGCGGCATCGAATTGACCCATGAATGTTAGAGCTACCCCAACTTGAAACAGGCAGATTTGTTTTGAAAGCTAACAAAAGAGAACTGCCTGCGGAGAACCGCCTGCGATGCGCTGAGGTAGAACAAATCAGCATGGTTGACGACAATTACCTTGGCTGGGTATTCCGGGCGAACGTGAACAGCCATTCCAGTGAACGTGAACGCTGGAATGAGTAGCTCGCGGGGACCGATTCCGGGCGCGTGAACGCTGA
>NZ_JADOVE010000031.1:0-26666 GCF_015752225.1 Polaromonas sp. CG_9.11 | reverse complement strand
GCCAAAGCTGCTCAGCAGGTAATCCGTGTACAACTCCAGTTCAGAATTTTTCATGCGCGTAGGCTAACAGGACAGGCGGCTGCGTAAGGTCAGTTTGTAATTTGGACGCCTGGCACGGTTATCGCGCAGTCGATTCCCACACGTTGATCACTTAAAGCCCGGCATAGAGTCCCCGGTGTTGCGGGTAACCAGTCGCAAGTCATGATGCAGTGCAGTGGAGACCAGCAGACTGTCGATGGCGTGTGCAATGCGGCTCGATTGCGCATGTAGCTGGCCCAATGGTCGGCTACGTCGGAGAAAACCGGCCAAATGCGCTGGCCGAATCCATCGCAAAGTTCATGTCCCAGCCAAACGCCGCGCCCGCACCGCCGCCGCCAGCCCTTGCAGCACCGGCACCGTCTGCGCAAAGCTGATGCAGGCATCGGTCACCGACACGCCGTGTTGCAACGACTGGCCGGCGACGATGTCCTGCCGGCCTTCGTTCAAATGGCTTTCAATCATCAGGCCCATGATGCGGTGGTCGCCGGCTGCGACTTGCGCGGCCACGTCGGCGGCGACCTCAATCTGGCGGGCATGCTGCTTGCTGCTGTTGGCGTGCGACACATCGATCATCACCTGCTCGCGCAGGCCGGCGGCCTGGAGCTGCGCACAGGTAGCATCGACATCGGCTTTTGCGTAGTTGGTCTGCTTGCCGCCGCGCAGAATCACATGGCAGTCGTCGTTGCCGCGCGTCTCGAAAATCGCTGCCTGGCCCATCTTGGTCATGCCCATGAAGGCATGCGGCGCCTGGGCGGCCTGGATGGCGTCGGCCGCGACCTTCACGCCGCCATCGGTGCCATTCTTGAAGCCGACCGGGCAGGACAGGCCGCTGGCGAGCTGGCGGTGGCTCTGGCTTTCGGTGGTGCGAGCGCCAATTGCCCCCCAGCTCACCAGGTCGCTGATGAACTGCGGGCTCAGCAGGTCAAGGAATTCGGTGCCTACGGGCAGGCCCAGCGCCAGCACGTCGAGCAGCAGCTGGCGCGCCATTTCCAACCCTTCGTTGATGGCAAAGCTGCCGTCCAGGTGCGGGTCGTTGATGTAGCCCTTCCAGCCGACGGTGGTGCGCGGCTTTTCAAAATACACGCGCATCACGATCAGCAGGTCGTCCTGCAGCGCACCGGCCTGCGCCTTGAGCTGGCGGGCGTAGTCCATGGCCTGCGCGTGGTCGTGGATGGAGCACGGCCCGACCACCACCACCAGCCGGTCGTCAGCGCCGTGCAGCACGCGCGAAATCGCGGCGCGGCTGCTCGCTACCTGTGCCTGAACGCTGTCGGGCGCAGGCAGCCACTCCTGCAGAAGCGCCGGCGTGATCAGCGGACGCACCGCGCCGATGCGCAGGTCGTCGATCCGGGTGGTGTCGTGGGTGGAAAGCGGCGTAGCAGGGCGGACACGGTTGTTCATAAGCTGGATTTTTGATGTTTATGGCCTCTAGCGCACGTCAGACGGGCACAAGTAGCTATATATTTAGTAGCAAACTGCGAAATTCAGTCTTTGGCATGCCTGGCCATGAAGGTGCCAACAGCCGCTTTGGCGCAGCGCTGCAAGGCCATCAGCAGGACGTTGTCGGGTTGCGCCACGCCGTGGCGGGTGCGCAGGTCATGCTGGATCTGGCCCAGCAGGCCGGCGGCCATTTCGGCATCGGCCAAAGCCCGGTGCGCCTGGCCGGTGCGCGGCAAGCGGTGGTAATCGACCAGCGAACCGAGCTTGTGATTCGGTGCCTGCGGATACAGCCGGCGCGACAGCAGCAGGGTGCAGATGAAGGGTTGCGGCGCGTCCAGCCCGGCCCGGGTCAGTTCGGCCTGCCAGAACTTGCGGTCAAACGCGGCGTTGTGGGCCACCAGCGGCACCGCGCCGACAAACCGGCTGGCGTCCAGCATGACCTGCGCCGCATCGGGCGCGCCGGCCACCATGGCGTTGCTGATGCCGGTCAACTGGGTGATGAAGGACGGAATGCGAACGCCGGCATTCATCAGGCTCTGGAAACGGTCCACCACCTGGCCGCCTTCGAGCAGCACAATGGCGACCTCGGTGGCACGGTCGCCGCAGGCGGGCGAAATGCCGGTGGTTTCAAAGTCGATGACGGCGGTGAGGGTCATGGGAAACGGGTCATGAAACGCGTGGCGTCAAGGGGGGTCAGTGGCTGCTTTGCCGCATGCTCCAGAAAACCTGAAGAACTGCCAGGCCCGGTGGCGTGAACGGCGAAAAAGTCAATTCGCTGGTCAATTGGCTCCACTGCGCGGTCGATAGCGCCAGAAGTTCCGACGGTGTCGTCGTGGCAGAGCCCATCGCCCAGTCGCTGAAGGTCCGTTTTTGAATCGGAAGGTTCATGAACTCCAGCACATCGGTGTGCTTGCGACTGCCGAGGATGCGCTGGTATACCTGCTGAACGGCAGCTTCCGGTCCTTCAAAGCACTGCATGAAATTGTTGCCACAGTGCAGCAGTACGCCGGTGATCGCATTCTGGCGATTGAAATTCCTGGCATCCACAAGCAGCGCGTCCAGATCACCGGAGTTCATGGGATGCACAGCCGTGCTGGTGTAAACGATGGAATGAAGTGCTGGCATAAAGAAATTTACTGATTCGAGAGCACGAGGGAAATACGACTTTCGACTTTTTACAGGTTCAATTTTTTAGACCCGAATCCGCTGGAACAGGTTATCACAGCAGGCAATATGTCAGCATTTTTTGCTATTGAAAAAATAGCCGCCAACACATGAACAGCATGCGCTGGAGACCAATTTCATGCCAAAAATTGGTTCACTGGCCAGAACGCATGCGCTCTGGCGTTTCAGCTGGACCCGCAAGACTTTTCTCGCCTTTGCAAAAACGTCAAATATCGATATTCCCGGCGCGCAGCGCATTTTGTTCAATGAACTCGCGGCGCGGCTCGACCTCGTCGCCCATCAACATGGTGAACACGCGGTCGGCTTCAATGGCGTCGTCGATCTGCACCTTGAGCAGGCGGCGCACCTTCGGGTCGAGTGTGGTTTCCCAGAGCTGCGACGGGTTCATTTCACCCAGCCCTTTGTAACGCTGGCGTGACGTGCCATTTTCAGCCTGTCCGATCAGCCAGCGCATGGCCTGGCGGAAGTCGCTGATCTTTTCTTCCTTGCGCCGATCGCCTTCGCCGCGCATGACCTTGGCGCCGCTGCCGATCAGCCCAAGGAAGGAGGAAGCCGCTTCGGCCAAAGTCGCGTAGTCGGCACCAATCACGAAGTCCTGCGTCAGCACGCTGCTCTTGGCATTGCCATGGTGGCGGCGGCTGATACGCAAAATCGGCTTGTCGCTGCGTTCATCGAACTCGCCCGCCACGTCGGCGGGAGCGCCGGTCGTGTTCAGCTCCCGCAGCTTGGCTTGCAGTGCGACGGCGGACGCTTCGGCATCCAGCACCGTGTCGAGGTTGATCGACACGCCATCGGCAACCGCGCGCAGCGCTTCGGCATCCATGAAACCGCTCAGGCGGTTGATGACCGACTCGGCGCGCTGGTGCTTGCGCGCCAGCTCGGCCAGCGCTTCGCCGGTCAGCACGGCGCTTTCGTCGGCGCTGGTCTGCACCGACGCATCCCTCAGCGCAATCCGCAGCAAGAAGCCGTCCAGCGCAGCTGTGTCTTTCAGGTACTGCTCTTCCTTGCCGGCCTTGACCTTGTACAGCGGCGGCTGGGCAATGTAGATGTGGCCGCGCTCGATCAGTTCGGGCATCTGGCGGTAGAAAAAAGTGAGGAGCAGGGTGCGGATGTGCGCGCCGTCCACGTCGGCATCGGTCATGATGATGATGCGGTGGTAACGCAGCTTGGCGACATTGAAGTCGTCGGTGCCGGGCGTGCCGCCCACGCCGCCGCCCTTGCCAATGCCGGTGCCCAAAGCGGTGATCAGAATCAGGATTTCATTGCTGGTCAGCAGCTTTTCATAGCGCGCTTTTTCAACATTCAGGATCTTGCCCTTGAGCGGCAGGATCGCCTGGAACTTGCGGTCACGGCCCTGCTTGGCCGAACCGCCGGCAGAGTCACCCTCGACCAGGTAAATCTCGCACATCGCAGGGTCTTTTTCCTGGCAGTCGGCGAGCTTGCCGGGCAGGCCCATGCCGTCGAGTACGCCCTTGCGGCGCGTCATGTCGCGGGCCTTGCGGGCGGCTTCTCTAGCCCGGGCGGCTTCGATGATCTTGCCGACGATGATCTTGGCGTCGTTCGGGCGTTCCTGCAGGTAGTCGTAGAGCAGCTTGCTGACGATGTCCTCGACCGGGCCGCGCACTTCGCTGGACACCAGCTTGTCCTTGGTCTGGCTGGAGAACTTCGGCTCGGGCACCTTGACGCTGAGCACGCAGCACAGACCTTCGCGCATGTCGTCGCCGGTGACCTCAACCTTGGCTTTTTTCGCCAGCTCGCTGTCATCGATGTACTTGTTGATGACGCGCGTCATCGCGGCGCGCAGGCCGGTCAGGTGGGTGCCGCCGTCACGCTGCGGAATGTTGTTGGTGAAACACAGCACCTGCTCGCTGTAGCCGCTGTTCCACTGCATCGCCACTTCAACGCCGATGTTGGTGCCCTGGTCGCTCTGGCGGTCGCCCATGGCGGCAAACACGTTGGGGTGCAGGATGGTTTTACCCTTGTTGATGAAGGCCACAAAGCCCTTGACGCCGTTGGCGCCGGCAAAATCGTCTTCCTTGCCGGTGCGTTCGTCCTTGAGGCGAATGCGCACGCCGTTGTTCAAAAAGCTCAGTTCACGCAGGCGTTTGCTCAAAATCTCGTAATGAAAATCGTTGTTTTCCTTGAAGATGTCGGTGTCGGGCAGGAAGTGGACTTCGGTGCCGCGCTTGTCGGTTGGCCCCATCACCTTCATCGGCGACACCTCGACGCCGTTGACCGATTCCAGGATGCGGTTTTGCACAAAGCCCCTGGAAAACTCCATGACATGCACCTTGCCATCGCGGCGAATCGTCAGCCGCAGCATTTTCGACAGCGCGTTCACGCAGCTGACGCCCACGCCGTGCAGGCCGCCCGACACCTTGTAGCTGTTCTGGTTGAACTTGCCGCCGGCGTGCAGTTCGGTCAGCGAAATTTCGGCCGCCGAACGCTTGGGCTCGTGCTTGTCGTCCATCTTGATGCCGGTCGGGATGCCACGGCCGTTGTCCACCACGCTGACCGAGTTGTCAGTGTGGATGGTCACCAAAATGTCGTCACAATGGCCGGCCAGCGACTCGTCGATCGAGTTGTCCACCACCTCGAACACCAGGTGGTGCAGGCCGGTGCCGTCCGAGGTGTCGCCGATGTACATGCCGGGGCGCTTGCGCACGGCTTCCAGGCCTTCAAGGATCTGGATGGAGCCTTCGCCGTAGGCTTCTGAAGCGCCGGCTTGGTTGGTGTCGATCTTGGGCTGGAAATTGGAGCTTCCTTCGCCCGCCAATCCGTCCGAGACGTGGACTTGATCGGTTTCGTTCAGTTTGTTTTCTTCAGTCATGACCAGCAGTTCCCAATTTCTTCAATCTCTTGAATGACCAAACCCGCGGAGCTTCGCGGGTCTGTCTTTCGCTTCAGGCGTGTTGCGCTTGAAATTGCCTCAAATCCGCATCGGCATCACAACGTATTTGAAGGCGGCATTGTCCGGAATGGTGAGCAGGGCCGAACTGTTGGAGTCGGACAGTTCGATTTTCACCATGTCCTGACTCATGTTGTTCAGGGCGTCGATCAGGTAGGTCACGTTGAAGCCAATCTCGATCGAGTCGCCGCCGTAGTCGATGTCGAGTTCATCAACGGCCTCTTCCTGCTCGGCATTGTTCGAGGCCACGCGCAATGTGCCGGGCTCGATGTTCAGACGCACGCCCTTGAATTTTTCACTGGTCAGGATCGCGGTGCGTTGCAGGCTGGCCAGCAAGGGCGCACGGCCCAGCGTGATGATGTTCTTGTGGTTCTTCGGAATCACGCGGTTGTAGTCGGGGAACTTGCCTTCGACCAGCTTGGTGACGAATTCCATGCCTTCAAAGCTGAACTTGGCCTGGTTGCCGGCAAACTGCATCTCGATCGCGCCTTCCTTGTCGCTGAGCAGACGCTGCATTTCCAGCACCGTCTTGCGCGGCAGGATCACTTCCTGCTTGGGCACTTCGACATCGAGCGTCGCCGACGAAAATGCCAGCCGGTGGCCATCGGTGGCGACCAGGCTCAGCTGCTTGCCTTCGGCGACAAACAGGATGCCGTTCAGGTAGTAACGAATGTCATGCACCGCCATGGCGAACGACACCTGGTTGAGCAGTTCCTTGAGCACCTTTTGCGGCACCGAGAACACCGGCCCAAAGCTGGCCGCTTCCTGCACCAGCGGAAAGTCCTCGGCGGGCAGGGTCTGCAGCGTGAAGCGGCTTTTTCCGCCTTTGAGAATTAGCTTGTTCTGGCTTGACTCAAGCGACACCGTCTGGTCGCTCGGCATAGAGCGGAGCACATCAATCAGCTTGCGGGCGCCCACGGTGGTGGTGAAGTCGCCGTCATCGCCGCCAAGTTCAGCGCTTGTGCGAATCTGGATTTCCAGGTCGCTGGTCGTCAGCTGCAGCTGCGCACCGGTCTTGCGGATCAGCACATTGGCCAGGATAGGCAAGGTGTGCCTGCGCTCCACGATGCCGGCAACCGATTGCAGTGCGCCTAAAAACTTGTCTTGGGTGGCTTTCAGAACGATCATCTTTTCCTCTGTCTGTATCTTTAATTCTTTAATTCAAATTAGTAGCAGTAGTAAGGGCGGCGCTTTTCTGTGGACAGCGCCATTATTCCCTTTCCAATCAAGCACTTGGCGGTTGTTTAACCATGTGTTGCAGTGCTAGGCGGGTTGCATGTCAAACATGAACAACTTTCGATTGTCATCTGCTCCTGTGGATAAGTGGCAACTTGTTCAAAACTTGTCCACAGCTTTAAAAATGTCTGGTTTTCAGCCCTTGAGTGTTTGCTCCAGCACATGGAGCTGCTGGTTGAGTTCGGTCATCAGCTGGCGTTCAGCCGCCATCTTGCGAACCGCATGCAGCACGGTGGTGTGGTCGCGTCCGCCGAACAGCTCGCCGATTTCAGGCAGGCTCTTTTGCGTCAGTTCCTTGGCCAGGTACATGGCGATCTGGCGCGGCCGGGCAATGCTGGCCGGCCGCTTCTTGGAATACATGTCGGCGACCTTGATCTTGTAGTAATCGGCCACCGTTTTTTGAATGTTTTCGACCGAAATCTGCCGGTTCTGGATCGACAGCAGGTCGCGCAATGCTTCACGTGCCAGCTGGATGGAGATTTCCTTGTGGTTGAAGCGCGAGTAGGCCAGGATCTTGCGCAGCGCACCTTCCAGTTCGCGGACATTGGAGCGGACGTTCTTGGCAACGAAAAACGCCACTTCCTCGGGCATCACCGCGCCTTCGACATCGGCCTTGCGGATCAGGATGGCGACGCGCATTTCCAGCTCGGGCGGCTCGATCGCCACGGTCAGGCCGGAGTCAAAGCGCGACACCAGGCGCTCATGGATATCGGTCAGCCCTTTGGGGTAGGTGTCGCTGGTCATCACGATGTGCGACTTTTTCGTCAGCAAGGCTTCGAACGCGTTGAAAAATTCTTCCTGCGTACGGTCTTTGTTGGCCAGAAACTGCACATCATCGATCAGCAGCAGGTCCAGCGAGTGGTAACGTTCCTTGAACTCGTCGAACGTCTTGCGCTGGTAAGCCTTCACCACATCCGAGACAAACTGTTCGGCATGGATGTACAACACTTTGGCGGCCGGGTTGTCGGCCATCAGTTTGTTGCCGATCGCATGCATCAAATGGGTTTTTCCCAAACCGACGCCACCATAGATGAACAGCGGGTTGTAGAGCTGACCCAGGCTGCTCGCGACATGCAGTGCTGCGGCCCGGCCCATGCGATTGGCCGTGCCTTCGATCAGCGTGTCGAACGTGAGTGCGGAATTGAGTCGATTTTTGAAGGCCGAACCAGCGAGATCTTCTGCGGCTGCGACGGTGGAGGCCTGTTCTGCGACGCCTGCAGTGCTGTCGAATTTTCGGACCAGCGGCTCCAACTTTGAGGGCGCCTCCCGGGGCGCAAGTGTCAACTCGATCGGGATTCGCTGGCCAGAAACCTGTTCAAGCAGCGCCGCAATCCGCGCCGCATACTGCGCCCGCACCCAGTCGAGCTTAAACCGGTTGCCGACCTGCACAGTCGCTTTGGACAAGTCGACGGCGATCACCACTACCAGTGGCCGTATCCAGGTGTTGAACTGTTGCTCAGGTAACTCTTGGACCAGATGGTCAACGCAGATTTGCCATAGATCGTCGGTGAGGCTCGACACGGACACTTCGCTCATGGCATTTTTTTTCCTGGAAGCCGGTGCAAAGCAGCCGCCCGCTGCTTGTGGATATTGTTAATTTTGAGCACCCGCAATTGTAGTCGGGGTGGCCGGTTATCCACAAACCAGGGATTTTCAAAATGTGTCCGCGCTTCCTGAACCCGGCATGGCCAACTTATTTCTTGCGCGACTCATGAAATTTGTATGCCTTATCCGCCCGGCACGAAGCCTCCAACGGCAGGCACTAGCCAAACCCTGGGGATAACTTTTTAGTAACCCATGACTTATCCACAGGCATTTGACAAAACCAAAAGTTGTTCATGTCGCACAGCCCACATGCCTGGGTCCTTGCCACATGGTTAAACAAGCGCCAAGTGATTGATTGGAAAAGGAATAAGGGCACTGTCCACAGAAAAGCGCCGCCCTTACTACTGCTACTAATTTGAATTAAAGAATTGAAGATAAAGACAGGGGGAAAACCTGCGCTGGAAAATTGGTCTGGAGGCTCGAGTTGTTTTGCCCTTTTCCAGCCTGGAATCACAGGATTCAAAGCCTATATTTCAGGCTTCCCTGACTGCCCAGCTGTTTGGCTGGTTGCCAGCTTCAAGAAATCTGTGATAATCACGGGTTTTCCCGATTCGTAGCGGCTTGAGGCTGTCTGCGCAGCTTTGTGTGTGGGTTCGTTCTGAATTCACCTGTCAGGGTCAAGCAGATGTGTTGCCGGTTGTTGAGACTTGCCAGATTGGCCGTGGTTTCGTACAGCCACCAAGATCATTCGAATCGCCAAATGAAGCTTTACAGCTGACAGCCCAGTAACAAGCCCGTTAGGGCCACCAGGATTTATCATGAAACGCACATACCAACCTTCCAAAGTCAAGCGCGCCCGCACCCACGGTTTCCTGACACGCATGAAAACCCGTGGCGGCCGCGCAGTTATTGCCGCCCGTCGCGCCAAAGGCCGCAAACGCCTGGCTGTCTAAGCTGGTTTTTTACGGGCAATCCAGTCTTTCTGCACTTGAACTGATGCCAATCACCAGTGCAGCGGCTTAAAACCCGTGCGCAGTTCCAAGCTGTTCTGGCTGGAACCATCATTGCAAGAACACCGCACTTTGCCTTGCACCGGAACCAGCTTGATACCAAGATTCCGGTTCCAGAGACAGCCGAACCGGTTGAGCCTGGCGGGCTGTTTCGCCATCAGGACATGTGGATCGGTGCGATGGTTCCCAAACGCTGGGCAAAACGGGCTGTGACGCGAAACGCCATCAAAAGACAAATTTATACGGTGTGTGCCGATTTTTCCCAGCTCTATCCGCAGGCTGCGTTTGTGGTTCGCCTGCGCAGCGGCTTTGCCCGCGCGCAATTTGTCAGTGCCGTTTCCGATCAGCTCAGGCAGGCTGTCCGCCATGAAATTCAGACCCTGATGCAAGCCGGAGCCAAGGAAGCATGAGCCGTATTTTGACCATCTTGAAATGTCTTCCGCAAAAGTCGTTGATGGGCCTGGTCACGGCTTACCGCTTGCTGATCAGCCCTTCGCTGGGCTCGAACTGCCGTTTTCAGCCCAGTTGTTCAGCTTACTCTTTGCAGGCATTGGACCAGCATGGTGCGGCAACGGGCAGCTACCTGACACTGCGCCGGCTGGCGCGCTGCCATCCTTGGTGCGATGGGGGGCTTGATCCGGTGCCGCCTCCACAATCTGCTTCTTTTTTCAGCCGCCTGTTTACGCCTGCGGCTTCCATTTCTTCTAAAAAGACGCCGTCATGAACGACATCCGCCGCACCATCTTGTGGGTGATTTTTGGTTTTTCCATGGTTTTGTTGTGGGACCAGTGGCAGGTCTTTCATGGCAATAAAGCCACTTTTTTCCCGTCGAGTACCCAGACCGCTAAATCGCCTGTTGCCTCTACGCCAGCGTTTACCGGCAGCGCTGCCGTGCCGTCGCCTGCTGCCAGCATAGCGTCCGGTTCTCTGGCTGCGGTGCCTTCCGGCGCGTCATCAGCTGCGCCGTCTGCCACGAGGGAGCGCGTGGTCGTCAACACCGATGTGCTTTCCCTGACGTTCGACAGTGAAGGCGGAACCCTGGTTCATTCGGCCTTCATCAAGTACAAGGACATGACCCAGAAAGACCAGGGGTTTGTGCTGCTTGATGAAAGCACGAACCGTGTTTATGTGGCGCAGACAGGCCTGATTGCTGGCAGCAACGGCGGCACTTTCCCCACCCACAAAACGCCGATGACCTTGCTGCCGGGCGAGCGCACATTCAAGGATGGGCAAAACGAGATGCAGGTACAGTTCGAATCCGCTGACCTGGGCGGGGTGAAACTGCTTAAAACTTACACCATCGGGCGGGGGGCCTATGACCTCGCGGTGCGCCATGAGGTCATCAACACTGGCACTTCGGCAGTCGCTCCGCAGCTTTACCTGCAACTGGTGCGTGACGGCAACAAGCCGCCAGGCGAATCGTCGTTCTACTCGACTTTTACCGGTCCGGCAATATATACCGAAGCCAAGAAATACCAGAAAGTTGAATTCAAGGACATTGAAAACAACAAGGTCGATGTCGAGAAACAGGCAACGAACGGCTACGTGGCCATGGTGCAGCATTACTTTGCATCGGCCTGGATACTGCCTGATGGCCTGAAACGCGACCTGTTTTTGCGCAAGGTCGACACCAACCTGTATGCCGCTGGCATGATCACGCCGCTGGAGCCGATCGCGCCGGGTGCTTCGAAGACCATCGATTCAAAATTTTTTGTCGGCCCCCAGGAGGAAAAAGTCCTCGAGTCCCTGTCGCCCGGGCTAGAACTTGTCAAGGATT
Source organism: Polaromonas sp. CG_9.11 (assembly GCF_015752225.1). Taxonomy (NCBI): domain Bacteria; kingdom Pseudomonadati; phylum Pseudomonadota; class Betaproteobacteria; order Burkholderiales; family Comamonadaceae; genus Polaromonas; species Polaromonas sp. CG_9.11. The sequence continues at coordinate 15,526 of NZ_JADOVE010000031.1, read as the reverse complement.
ACGGCTGGCTCACGATCCTGGCCAAGCCGCTCTACTGGCTGCTGGACAAACTGCACAGCTTCCTCCAGAACTGGGGCTGGTCCATCGTTGCCCTGGTGCTGCTGCTGAAAATCGCTTTTTACTGGCTCAATGCCAAGGCCTATGCGAGCATGGCCAAGATGAAGGCGATCAACCCCAAGATCACCGAGATGCGTGAGCGCCTGAAAGACAAGCCGCAGGAAATGCAGCAGGCAATGATGAAGATCTACCGTGAGGAAAAAGTCAATCCGATGGGTGGCTGCTTCCCGATCATGGTCCAGATTCCAGTGTTCATCGCGCTCTACTGGGTACTGCTGTCCAGCGTCGAGATGCGTGGTGCACCCTGGATATTGTGGATCAGGGACCTGTCGTCGCCAGACCCTTACTACATCTTGCCCGTCGTCATGGCCTTGACCACCATGCTGCAGACGGCACTTAACCCTGCACCCCCTGATCCGATGCAGGCCAAGCTGATGTGGTTCATGCCGCTGATCTTCAGTGTGATGTTCTTCTTCTTTCCCGCCGGCCTGGTGCTGTACTGGATCACAAACAACATCCTGTCGATTGCCCAACAGTGGGTCATCAATACCCGGATGGGTGTTCCGCCGCAGTTCAACCTGCCGAAGTTCAAATAAAAAAAGGGCCGCGCAGCGGTCCTTCACCATTGAGGCGTCATGCTGGCCCGCCACCACCATCCCATTGTTGCAATTGCCACCGCGCCGGGTCGCAGCGCTGTCGGAATCGTGCGTATTTCAGGCCAGCGCATTGCACCGGTGGTGAAGGCCTTGTGCGGCCGCGCACTTTCTCCGCGCCAGGCTACGTACCTGGCTTTCCGGGATGCAGGGGGGCAGGTCATTGACAAGGGATTGGCAATTTTTTTCCCTGCACCGCATTCCTTTACGGGGGAAGACGTGCTGGAATTGCAGGCGCATGGCGGCCCGGTTGTCCTGCAGCTGTTGCTGGCGCAATGTCTTGAAGCGGCTGCTGCGACCGACGCGGAGACCGGCCAGCCCGTGCTGGCGGCGTTGCGGGTGTCCGAGCCTGGCGAATTCTCCGAACGGGCTTTCCTCAATGACAAGATTGACCTGGCGCAGGCCGAGGCGATTGCCGACCTGATCGATGCGAGCACCGAAACAGCCGCGCGGTCCGCAGCACGCTCGATGTCGGGCGAGTTTTCGCAGGCTGTCCAGACGCTTCTGGACCAGTTGATCCACCTGCGCATGCTGGTCGAGGCGACGCTGGATTTTCCAGAAGAAGAGATTGATTTTTTGCAGCAAGCTGATGCGCACGGCCAGTTGCTGCGCCTTCAGGCGACGCTGGCCAATGTGATGCAGCGTGCGACCCAGGGCGCTATCCTGCGCGAAGGTATCAAGGTCGTGATTGCCGGCCAGCCCAACGTCGGCAAAAGCTCGCTGCTCAATGCGTTGGCGGGCGCCGAACTGGCGATCGTGACCCCGGTAGCCGGCACCACCCGCGACAAGGTGTCGCAGCTGATCCAGATTGAAGGCGTGCCGCTGCATGTGGTGGACACGGCCGGTTTGCGCGAGGCGCTCGATGAAGTCGAAAAAATCGGCATCCAGCGGGCGTGGGCCGAGATCGAAAGTGCCGATGCCGTGCTGTTCCTGCACGACCTGACCCGTCAAAATACCGGTGAAAGCATTGACAATGCTATAAATTACGTAGCTGAAGACGACCGTCTGGAAAGCGTATTGGCTATAAAACTCCCAAAAAACACACCGGTCATCGATGTGTGGAACAAATCCGACATGGCCAGCCCGGAAGTCTTGCGTCAGGTGGACGGCGGCGTGTTGATTTCTGCCAAGACCGGGGCTGGCCTCCAGACCCTGCGCGAGCAGTTGCTGAAGGTTGTGGGCTGGCAGGCTTCGCCTGAAGGGGCTTTCATGGCGCGTGAACGTCATGTCAGCGCCTTGCGCAAGGTACACCTGCAGTTGCTTACGGCCCAAAACCAGTTGACCGCGGTGATGCCCGCTCTCGATCTGTTGGCCGAAGATTTGCGTCAGGCCCAGTTGCATCTGAGTTCGATCACTGGCGCATTCAGCGCCGACGATTTGCTAGGCGAAATTTTTTCCAAGTTTTGCATTGGAAAATAGCGCACCAGATCACGGTTTCCGCAGTTTATTGGGGGCTCGACGAGAGCGGTTTTAAGCAAAAGTACTTCGGGCAACGACAGTTCCCGTGACGTCAAGCACCAGCGCTTCACCCATCACCATGCCTTCGCCAGTCAGTGCGGTCATGTTGACCTGATGCGTGACCCACACCTCAAATGCGCCTGCGGGCATGCCCTTCAACGCAGCGCGCAAGCGCGCTGTCTGGGCATCTCTGGTGCGGTATTCGCCAAAAAAGGAATTCAGCGCCGGCCAGACCCTGTGACGGCCAAACGCCAGGTCGGCAGTGTCCTTGCAACGGCACCAGGCGCTGGACTGCACTGCGCTGGGCTCCAAACCTCGCGATTTGAACCATTGCCCGATGCGTTCGGCTTGGGCACGTCCATCCGGGCTGAGATTGCGCTGGGTGCTGCACTGGTCCAGTCGAAAGCCCGGGGGGTCGCCAATGCCCGGATCGGTTGGCGCATGGCGCAGAAGTACCACGCAGGCGCCAGCGCGCAACTGCGCGCCCAGCGCATCGGGTTGCGCCTGCGCCAGCCAGGGAGCCGCCAGCAATGCGCCGGTAAATTGCCGTCTATGCATGCCGGTGTTAGCTTTTAGCCGTTCAAAAGTTTCTGTTCGGCCAGCGCCAACGCTTCCGGCTTGCCGGACAGGACCAGAGTGTCGCCTCCCTCCAGTCTGAGGTCGTCATTTGCCCTGAGCGTTTTGCCGTTGCTGCGCCGCAGGCTGACCACGCGCACGTCGAGCATCTGCAGTGCCATATCGCCGAGTGTCTGGCCGACGGAACTGAGGCCTGGAACCAGCGTCACCGTAGACAAACGTTCCTGCTCCAGCTCATCTGCCGTGTCGTCGTCAGCACCCCGAAAATAACCACGCAGCAGGTTGTAGCGTTCGTCACGCTGGTCCTGCACCACGCGGATCACGCGGCGCATGGGCACGCCCACCAGCGCCAGCGCGTGGCTGGCCAGCATCAGGCTGCCTTCAATCGCCTCCGGAACGACTTCCGTTGCCCCGCCTGCCTTGAGCTTTTCCAGGTCACGGTCATCCACGGTACGCACAATGATCGGCACCGTGGGCGCATGCGTGCGTGCGTTGGCCAGCACTTTCAATGCGCTGGCTGTGTCCAGATAGGTTACCACCACGGCGCTGGCCCGCACCAGCCCGGCCGCGATCAACGCCTGCAAGCGCACCGCATCGCCAAACACGACCGAACTGCCTGCGGCGGCAGCTTGCTGGACCCGGTCAGGGTCCAGGTCCAGCGCAATATACGGAATCCCTTCACGCTCCAGCATGCGACCCAGGTTCTGGCCACAGCGCCCGTAGCCGCAAATGATCACATGCCTGTTGGCACTCATGGATTTGCTGGCAATCGTGGTCATCTGAAGCGACTGCTGCAGCCACTCGCTGGACACCAGCTTCATCACGATGCGGTTGGCGTAGAGGATGATGAAGGGCGTGGCCAGCATGGACAACACCATGCTGGCCAGGATGGGATTCATCAAGGCAGGCGGAATGAGCTTGCTGCCTTGCGCCAGCGACAGCAGCACAAAGCCAAATTCGCCGGCTTGCGCCAGATACAGGCCGGTGCGCAGCGATACGCCCTCGGTCGCCCCCAGAACGCGTGCCAGCACCGTGACCAGGATCAACTTGAACACTACCGGCAGCGTCAACAGCAGCAGCACCAATGCCCAATGGTCAATGACCTCGTGCCAGTCCAGCATCATGCCGACGCTGATAAAAAAAAGGCCCAACAGTACATCGTGAAAAGGCCGAATATCGGTTTCGACCTGGTGCTTGTACTGGGTTTCGGAAATCAGCATGCCCGCGATAAAGGCGCCCAGTGCCAGGCTCAGTCCAGCGAGTTCGGTCAGCCATGCCAGCGCCAGCGTCACCAGCAGCAGATTCAGTACAAACAACTCCTCGCTCTTGCGCCGCGCCACGATCGTGAGCCACCAGCGCATGAGGCGCTGCCCGCCCGTCAGCAGCAGGCCCAGCAGTAGCGCAGCCTTCAGCGCGGCAATGCCCAGGCTTATGAACAGCTCGTCGGCAGGCGAACCGAGTGCCGGAATCAGCACCAGCAGCGGTACCACGGCCAGATCCTGGAAAAGCAGGACGCCCATTACCCGCTTGCCATGCTCGGACGCCATTTCCAGCCGCTCGGCCAGGAGCTTGACCACGATGGCGGTGCTGCTCATGGCCATGGCACCCGACAGCGACAACGCGGTTTGCCACTGCATGGTCCAGAGCGTCGGCGCCATGACCGCCAAAAACAGCGAGCCCACGGTGACCAGCAGCATGGTGAGTGCCACCTGGAGAAGGCCCAGGCCGAACACATGGCGGCGCATCGATCGCAGCTTGGGCAGGTTGAACTCCAGTCCGATCACGAACATCAAAAACACGACGCCGAATTCGCCCAGATGGCGCACCCCTTCGGAGTTCTGCGACAAGGCCAGCGCATGCGGGCCAATCACCACGCCGACGGCCAGGTAGCCCAGCATGGGGGGCAATTTGAACGACCGGCAAATGACCACCCCCAGCACGGCGGCCAGCAGGTACAAAAGGGTCAGTTCAAGCGCACTCATTCGCTGATGGTAGCTGAAGGGTATTGCGTGGCTGGCCAGTCTGGTGGGCGTTTGGGCATGCTGTTGGTAACAGGGATCGATAGAATGCAGCCATGAATTTTGATGCTGCGACTATTAATGCGGAGCAGGTTTTGAGCCTGGCCCGGAAAACGTTCGAAATCGAAGCAGCGGCCGTGCTGGACCTGGTCAGCCGCATCGGAGATGAGTTTGTTCAGGCGGTCGGGCTGATGGCGGCCTGCCGGGGTCGCGTGGTCGTCATGGGCATGGGAAAAAGCGGGCACATTGGGCGAAAGATTGCTGCGACGTTGGCTTCGACCGGTACAGCGGCCTTGTTCGTGCATCCGGCTGAAGCCAGCCATGGCGATCTCGGGATGATCCAGGCAAGCGACGTGGTGCTGGCCATTTCCAACAGCGGCGAAAGCGAGGAACTGGTCGCGATTCTTCCCGTGTTGGGCCGCTTGGGCGTGGCGCTTGTTGCCATTACTGGCGGCCCGGAATCCACGCTGGCCAGACAGGCCCGCATCACGCTCGACACCAGCGTTGCCAGGGAAGCGTGCCCCCTGAATCTTGCGCCTACGGCCAGCACCACGGCGCAGCTCGCCATGGGCGATGCACTGGCCGTGGCGCTGCTCGACGCGCGAGGTTTTCGGGAAGAAGATTTTGCCCGTTCACACCCTGGCGGTGCGCTGGGCCGCAAGTTGCTCACCCATGTGAGCGACGTGATGCGCAGTGGCAACGCTGTTCCGAAGGTCTTTGCCGAAGCCTCATTTACCGAACTCATGCGCGAGATGAGCGCAAAGGGATTGGGCGCTGCGGCTGTCGTGGACAGCCGCCAGCAGGTTCATGGAATTTTTACAGATGGCGACTTGCGCCGGCTGGTTGAAAAAGGCGTGGATTTGAGAAGCCTTACAGCCGCTGACGTGATGCATGTCGACCCGCGTACCGTAGGCAGAAGCGCGCTTGCGGTGGAAGCCGTGGCGCTGATGGAACAGCACCGCATCAATAGCGTGCTGGTGGTTGATGAAACTGGAAGGCTTTGCGGCGCTCTCAGCACCAACGACCTGATGCGTGCAAAGGTGATCTGATATGCCATTCCCTGATCTTGCAACGACTGAGCCGTTCCTGAATTTTTCACCGGAACTTCTGCTGAGGTGTCAAGGCATCAAGGTCGCGTTTTTCGATGTGGACGGGGTCCTGACCGATGGCGGCTTGTATTTTTCGGAATATCCGGACGGACATGAACACGCCCGCGAGGTGGAGGGGTTCAGATCGTCCGGCGAAATCATCAAACGCTTCAACACACTGGACGGTCATGGGCTCAAGCTGCTGCAAAAAGCAGGCATCACGCCTGTCATCATCACCGGCCGCGACAGTTCTGTGCTGCGAGGGCGTCTGAAGGCGCTGGGAATCCAGCATTGCCACTTCGGAACCGAAGACAAGCGCCCGGCTGCCGAGCAGACCTTGAAGACCCTTGGACTGGACTGGAATACAGCCGCAGCGATGGGCGACGACTGGCCGGACCTGCCCGTCATGAGTTGCTCGGCATTAAGTTGTGCGCCTGCCAATGCCCATCTGGAAGTCAGGTCACGCGCCCATCACGTCACACAGGCCGGGGGAGGCGAGGGCGCTGCCCGTGAATTTTGTGATTTGCTACTTGTCGCCGGTGGCCACTATGCCCGGCTGCTGCGTGAGTACTTTGCATGACGCAATCCTTGACCCGCCGCATAAACACCGGCAACTTTACGGTGCCACGTAAAAGTGGATGGCGAAAATTTCTCTCCCTCTGGGACCAGACGGCTATGTACATGCCGCTCCTCATGATGGCGACGCTGGCCTTGGGAACCTATTGGCTGGTGCGTAATACGCCAACTTTCAACGCTCCGGAGGTGGTCACGGAGGTCAGGCATGAGGTCGATTATTTCATGCAGGATTTCACCATCAAGACGTTTGATGAGGAAGGCAAGCTCAAGAGTGAGATTGCCGGAACGGAGGCCCGGCATTTCGCTGACACCGACATTCTGGAAATTGACCAGGCCCGGATTCACAGCATCAATATCAACAGGCAACTCACCACGGCCATCGCCAATCGGGCTTATTCAAACGGCGACGGGTCAGAGGTCCAGTTGACTGGCAATGCACGTGTCGTGCGCGAAGCAAGTCGCGACGCACAAGGAAAGGAAGCGCCCAGGCTGGAATTTCGCGGTGAATTTCTTCATGCTTTCTTGAATGAAGAGCGCGTCCAGTCTCATTTGCCTGTGCTCCTGATCCGGGGCGCGGACCAGTTCACCGGCAATGTTTTTACCTACAACAACCTGGACCAGGTGGCCGTTCTCACAGGCCGGGTTCGCGGGGTCTTGATGCCGAATTCAGCAAACCGGCCCCCTGACCCCAAACCCTAGCGGGCGCAAACTGCGCAATGTAGCGTGAAAGTAATGCTTGCAAAGCCGTCGAGCAGACCTGATGCACTCAAAGTTCGCATGCAGGAGTTTTCTGTCCTGAACACAGGGCGTACTTGGTGCAGGGGGAGTGAGGAAAAATATGCGAATTGCATCCATATTCCCGGCACCGGCAGAACCACTAAGGGTGTTTACTTGCCATCGAAAAAAGTGAACTGGAATGCCGAACGGCTTCAAAACCGAAGTCTTGAAGCCGTTTCAAGCTGTCTTTAATCAGAGACTGAAGAAGCTGTTTTTGCAGCCCAATTGGCCTGCCGGTAAATAGCGCAGGGCTTAGTAGCCGCCGCGTCCACCGCCGCCGCCACCGCCACCGGAACGTCCGCCGCCAGAGCCGCCGCCACCGTACGGGCTGCGAAAACCACCGTCGCTGCCGCCGCCGGAAGAACGACCGCCACCGCCGCCGCCGTATCCGCCGCCGCCACCGCCACCGCCACCGCCGTAGCCGCCACCGCCACCACCGAAGCCGCCGGTGCGTGGAGGACGTGCCTCCATCGGACGGGCTTCGTTCACAACAACGCTGCGGCCGCCCAGAGGCTGACCGTTCATGCCGTTGATGGCTGCTTGTGCTTCCGCATCGCTGGCCATTTCGACAAAACCAAAGCCCTTGGAGCGACCGGTGTCGCGTTCCATCATGACTTTGGCGCTGGTAACAGCGCCGAATTGACCAAAAGATTGCTGCAGGTCTTCGTCACGCACCGAGTAAGGCAGGTTGCCGACGTATAGTTTGTTGCCCATGAAGGGACTCCTCTAAAACACATAAATAAAAGCGATGGGGTCCCGAAAGCACAACAAATCTTGAACGTACCGCTGTAGCGCGCGAAACTGACCGATCACCTAACAAGTACAAATTTTGAATTTGTACCCACATATTATGCTTCAGTTCGTCAAAAGAACCGCAGTGGAATTTCCGCATGGAACACCATGCCACCAAGATTTGGTAGGTAGAAACACTGAGTTTCTGAAAGTTATTTTGGAGCCAAATTTGTTCTGAATTGATCGCCGTTGTTGAGAAGCCAAAATCGCTCGGATTGCGTGTAATTGCACTAGTTGCATAAAGTTACCAATTGACTTCGTGTTCGGGCGTTGCACCAATGCGGTGAATCGACCGGTCGGCGCCTTCAAACTCTTCTTCCTGGGTCAGGCGCAGCCCCAGCGTCCACTTGAGCGTGCCATACACCACGCAGCTCATCAACACCGCCCACATGACGCCCAAGGTGGTGCCGATCAATTGCGCGCCAAAGCTGACGCCGCCCAAACCCCCCAATGCTTTGCTGCCAAAAATCCCGGCGGCCAGTCCACCCCAAGTGCCGCAGACGCCGTGCAGCGGCCAGACCCCCAGTACATCGTCAATCTTCCATTTGTTCTGGGTCAATGTGAACATCACGACAAACACGGCGCCTGCGACAGCGCCCACGGCCAGCGCCCCCAGCGGATGCATCACGTCAGAACCTGCGCACACTGCAACCAGTCCTGCCAATGGGCCGTTGTGTACAAAACCCGGGTCGTTTTTGCCAAATGCCAGCGCAGCCAATGTGCCGCCCACCATGGCCATCAGTGAATTCACCGCAACCAGTCCGGAAATCTTGTCGAGCGTTTGTGCACTCATCACGTTGAAACCAAACCAGCCGACGATCAATATCCATGCGCCCAATGCCAGAAAAGGAATGTTCGACGGGGGATGTGCCGACATCGCGCCATCCTTGCGATAACGATTGCTGCGGGCGCCGAGCAACAGGACTGCCGGAAGTGCCAGCCAGCCGCCCATGGCGTGAACCACGATCGAGCCGGCGAAATCATGAAATTCGGCACCGGTGACCGACAGAATCCAGGCCTGCACGCCAAAATGGTGGTTCCAGGCGATGCCTTCAAAAACCGGGTAAACAAATCCCACAATGACGGCTGTTGCAATCAACTGGGGATAAAAGCGCGCACGCTCTGCAATGCCGCCTGAAATGATCGCCGGAATGGCTGCTGCGAACGTCAGTAAAAAGAAGAACCTGACCAGTTCGTAGCCGTTTTTCGCCGCCAACTCCTCGGCGCCAACAAAAAAATGGGTGCCATACGCCACGCCGTAGCCCACGGCAAAATAAACCACGGTGGAGACTGAAAAATCCACCAGGATTTTGACCAGCGCATTGACCTGGTTCTTTTTGCGCACCGTGCCAAGTTCCAGAAATGCAAAACCGGCATGCATCGCCAACACCATGATGCCGCCCAATAAGATGAACAAAGCGTCATTGCCCTGTTTTAGTGCTTCCATAACGCGCTTTCGAAAGTGATATGTGATTGTTTGGTGCATTTTCTGGCGAATGCCGAAAATTGCACCAAAACAAAGCAAGAAACGCGCCGTGAAAAAGGCTTTTCTTGGTGCAACGCCGATGGTCCATGCCAGCGGCATTGGAAGCCGCCGATACAATGCCCGCTGTCATTGGGGAGTAGCCGCCCTTCTTTACTGAAAGGGGTTTGCGTCAACAGACTTGTCTGGCCTTGCTAAAAAAGGCCGACATGGCGCAAACAGCAGTTAGCCTGGCGAGACCTTTGACTGCACAGCCTCCAGAACTTGTAAAAAGCTTCGGGCCGGGGATGTCGTGCAGTCATTGGTTTTTTTGATCCGGCCTGAGCTGTTTGTTGCATGGAAGCTTTCCTCGTCTCCACCGGTATCGTCGGCCTCGCTGAAATGGGCGACAAAACCCAGCTTCTTGCGTTGGTGCTGGCGGCAAAATTCAGAAAACCCTGGCCCATTGTTCTGGGCATCCTGGTGGCCACTGTGGCAAACCATGCCATGGCAGGCGCATTGGGCGCGTGGGTGACGACTCTCCTGGGACCGCAAACCCTGCGCTGGATACTGGGCGTCTCCTTTATTGCGATGGCCGTGTGGATGCTGATTCCGGACCAACTCGATGACGACAACAACGCCGGCAAGCCACTGCGTTTCGGGGTGTTCGGCACCACGGTCTTCGTGTTTTTCCTGGTTGAAATGGGCGACAAAACTCAGATTGCCACCGTCATGCTGGCCGCGCGTTATGACGCCTATTTCTGGGTGGTGGCCGGCACCACGCTGGGCATGATGCTGGCCAATGCGCCGGTGGTCTGGCTCGGCAGCCGTTTCATGCACCTGATTCCGCTGCGCGTGGTGCATATCGTGTCGGCACTGGTTTTTGCCGTGCTGGGCGTGTTGGCGCTGCTGGTGCCAGCGTAGGCGCTGGCCGGATTGCTATACTGGCAATGCGCTGATTTGCTCAGCTTGCGGGCGCGTAAAAAGTACGGCTAAAGACGATTCTCCCCATGAACCCGGACTCGCCTTGGCGATGCCGGGTTTTCTTTTTTGCGCTTCGCCTTGCTGTTTTCCTGTCCTGATCTTGAGTCTGTCTTATCGTGGATCCATCAACAGTGCCAACTGCCTCCGTCCTTGTCGCCACGCCCGAATCGATGCACTTTGCCGAGCTGCTGCCGCTGCGCAGTGGCGCCTCGATCCGTGCCTACAACCTGAGTTATGAAACCTACGGCCAGCTCAATGCCGACAAGTCCAACGCGGTGCTGGTCTGCCATGCGCTCAACGCCTCGCACCATGTGGCGGGCGTTTATCTGGACGACGCCGGTCAGGTCAGGGACAAGTCCGAGGGCTGGTGGGACACCATGATCGGGCCGGCCAAGCCGCTCGATACCAACCGGTTTTTTGTCATTGGCGTGAACAACCTGGGCTCGTGCTTCGGTTCCACCGGGCCGATGCAGACCCACCCGGACACGGGTGAGGTGTATGGTGCCGATTTTCCGGTCGTCACGGTGCAGGACTGGGTCAACGCCCAAGCCCGGCTGCTCGATGCGCTGGGCATCGAGACGCTGGCCGCCGTCATGGGCGGCAGTCTCGGCGGCATGCAGGCATTGGCCTGGACGCTGCAATACCCGCAGCGGGTGCGCCACGCCGTGGTGGTGGCCAGCGCCCCCAACCTGACGGCCGAAAACATCGCCTTCAACGAAGTCGCGCGTCGCGCCATCGTGACCGACCCGGATTTTCATGGCGGCCACTTCTACCGCCACGGCGTGCTGCCCAAACGCGGCCTGCGCATCGCCCGCATGATTGGCCACATCACCTATTTGAGCGACGACGTGATGAACGAAAAATTTGGCCGCCAGGTGGTGGCCCCCACGCTCCCCGCTTCGCGTGGTTCGCTGCCCCCCGAGGGGGCCGCTGCGCCTGCGGACCGGGAAAGCCGGATCCGCGGCCCTGGCTTGGACGGAATGGGTGCTGCCCTGGCCAACGTTGCGCCTTACCGCTACACCACTCAGGACGTCGAGTTCCAGATCGAAAGCTACCTGCGCTACCAGGGCGACAAGTTCGCCGAGTACTTCGACGCCAACACTTATCTGCTGATCACCCGGGCCCTCGATTACTTCGACCCGGCGGCTGAATTCGGCGGCGACCTGAGCCGCGCGCTGGCGCAGGCCAGCGCCAAATTTTTAATCGTGAGCTTCACCACCGACTGGCGCTTTTCCCCGGCACGTAGCCGGGAAATCGTCAAGGCCTTGCTCGACAACCAGGTTGATGTGAGTTACGCCGAAATCGACGCGCCGCACGGTCATGATGCCTTTTTGCTCGATGACGCACGCTACATGGGCATAGTGCGCTCCTATTTCGAGAGCAAGGTGATGCTATGAATGGAACGACGCAAACCAACCTGCCGCCGTCTCCGGACCAGCTGTCGATTGCCCGGCTGGTGCCCAAGGGTTCCCGCGTGCTCGATCTGGGCTGCGGCAATGGCGCGCTGCTCGACCACCTGATCCGGGCGCGCGGTTGCTCGGGCTACGGCGTCGAGATTGATGACGCGAACGTGCAGGCCTGCGTGGCGCGCGGTGTCAATGTGATCCAGTTCAACCTCGAAGACGGGCTGGCGCTGTTTGGCGACGCTTCGTTCGACGTGGTGCTGCAGATCGACACGCTGCAGCACTTGCGCAATGCCGAAGTCATGCTGCGCGAAACGGCGCGCGTGGGCCGCATCGGCATCGTCGCCTTCCCCAATTTCGGCCACTGGCCGAACCGGCTGGCCGTGTTGCGCGGCCGCATGCCGGTGACCAGGGTGCTGCCCTACCAGTGGTATGACACGCCGAACATCCGCGTCGGCACGCTGCAGGACTTTGCCGCGCTGGCCCATCAAAACCGGCTGCAGATTCTCGATTCATTCGGTTTGCAGGATGGCCGTGAAATCCGTTTCTGGCCCAATGCCCGCGCCAGCCGGGCGGTGTTCAAGCTGCAGCGGGCTTGAGCGCGAAGTCACGAACCATGGACATTTCGTCTTCCTCCTCTGAGGCGCCCACCCGCATTTCTTTGCGCGAGGCCTTGCGCTTCTGGCTGCAGTTGGGCTTCATCAGCTTTGGCGGGCCGGCCGGGCAGATTGCCATCATGCACCGCGAACTGGTGGAAAAGCGCCGCTGGGTGTCGGAAAAACGCTTCCTGCATGCACTGAACTTCTGCATGCTCTTGCCCGGCCCCGAAGCGCAGCAGCTGGCGACTTACCTCGGCTGGCTGATGCATAAAACCCGGGGCGGCGTGGTGGCCGGCACGCTGTTCGTGCTGCCCTCGCTGGCGCTGCTGATTTTTCTGAGCTGGATCTACCTGGCCTTTGGCCAGCTGCCGCTGGTGGCGGGCATCTTCTACGGTATCAAGCCGGCCGTGGCGGCGATTGTTTTGCATGCCTTGCACCGCATTGCCAGCAAATCATTGGGCAATCCGATGCTGGCGCCGGTTCCGTGGGCGATAGCAGCTATTAGTTTCATAGCGGTTGCAGTCTTGAAGCTGCCTTTCCCGGTGGTCGTGCTGAGTGCTTTGCTGACGGGCGCGCTGCTGGCGCGTTTCGCGCCGGGTGCGCTGGCGGGCCGCGGCAGGCATTCATCGGCAATCCGCGTCACGAATGCCCCGGCTTTGATCGACGACGACACGCCCACGCCAGCGCACGCGCGGTTCAAGTCGTCGCGGCTGGCCGCCGTGCTGGCCGTGGGCGCCGCGCTCTGGCTGCTGCCGATGGCGGCGCTGGTCGCGGCCAACGGCTGGTCAGCCACGCTGACGCAAACCGGCTGGTTTTTCACCAAGGCGGCGCTGCTGACGTTTGGCGGGGCCTACGCCGTGCTGCCTTACGTGAACCAGATGGCGGTCGAGCATTACCAGTGGCTCAGCACCGCGCAGATGATGGACGGCCTGGCGCTGGGCGAAACCACGCCGGGCCCGCTCATCATGGTGGTGGCGTTTGTCGGCTTTCTGGCCGGCTGGGGCCAACAGGTGCTGGGGCCCGATGCGCTGTTCCTGGGCGCCGCGCTGGCGGCCTGCGTGGCGACCTGGTTCACCTTTTTGCCGTCCTTCATCTTTATCCTGGCGGGCGGGCCGTGGGTCGAATCAACGCGTGGCAACCTCAAGCTGACCGCGCCGCTGGCGGCCGTGACGGCGGCCGTGGTCGGTGTGATTGCCAATCTTGCTCTGTTTTTCATAGCTGCTGTCGCTTATCCAGCCGGCGCAGGATGGAATTTTGATACAAAACCCGACTGGATGGCGCTTACCCTGGTCATGCTGGCGGCGCTGGCCTTGTGGCGGCTCAAGTGGGGGGTGATTTCGGTGATTGCCGCTTCAGCGGTTGCCGGCCTTGCGCTGCGGCTGGCTGGTTGGGCCTGATCGCTCTCGCACAGATGTCGGGCCTGCCGCGCGCTGCCGACGCCCTCAGCCAGCGGTATGCTCTGGCCCATGCACGCCTCCCCTGAAAGTCCCCGCGCCACTTCGGCGCACCGGCTGGCACGCCGTCTGCTGGAACGGCTGTTTGGTAATTGGGTGCGCTGGGTCACGCCGGCCACACTGCGCGCCGATGCCATGGCTGGCCTGCTGGGTGCGGTGCTGGTCCTGCCACAAGGCATTGCCTTTGCCACGCTGGCCGGGCTGCCGCCTGAGTACGGGCTGTACACGGCGATTGTTCCGTGCATCATCGCCGCGCTGTTCGGCTCCAGCTGGCATGTCATGTCGGGGCCGACCAACGCCAATTCGCTGGCGCTGTTTGCCATGCTGTCGCCGCTGGCCCTGGCTTTCAGCCCGGCCTACATCCAGCTGGCGCTGGCCGTGACCGTGATGGTTGGCGTGCTGCAGTGGCTGATTGGCGCGCTGCGCCTGGGCATGCTGGCCAATTTCATTTCGCCGGCGGTGCTGTTCGGCTTTACCTCGGGCGCGGCGCTGCTGATTGCCGTGCATGCCTTGCCCGATTTTCTGGGGATTGCCGCCGCCCCCGAACACGGCGCGGGTGCGGTGCTGGCGCATGTGTTCACGCAACTGCCGTCGGCGAAACCCGCCGCCCTGGCCGTGGCCGCCATCACGCTGGCCGTCGCGCTGGGGCTGCGCCGTTACCGCCGCCGCTGGCCTTACATGCTGATCGGGCTGGTGGTGGCGACGCTGCTGGCGTGGGTGTGGAGCCGCTTCCTCGGGGGCGGCGCAACGCCGGCTTCGTCACTGCGCCTGATCGGACACATCGCCACGCCGTGGCCGCGTTTCGAGCTGCCGCACATCAGCTGGGCGCAGGCGTCGGACCTGGTGGGCCTGGCATTTGCACTGACCATCGTGGCGCTGGGCCAGGCAATTTCGATTGCCAAGACCGTGGCGCTGCGCTCGGGCCAGCGCATCGACGCCAACCGCGAGTTCCGGGGACAAGGCCTGTCGAACATCATCGGCGGGTTTTTCTCCAGCTATGTGTCCTGCGGTTCGATGAACCGTTCCATGCCGAATCTCCAGGCCGGTGCCCGAACGCCGCTGGCGTCGGTGTTCTCGGCGCTGCTGCTGCTGGGGCTGGTGGCGATCAGCTCGCAGTTGCTGGCGCAGATTCCCATGGCCGCGCTGTCGGCGCTGCTGCTGCTGGTGGCGCTGAGCCTGCTGGACTTTGCGCGCTGGCGCCAGCTGTTCAGCCTGAGCCGCACCGATTTTGGCGTGGCGCTGGCCACGATGGTGGCCACCGTCACGATCCGGCTGGAAATGGCAATCTTGCTGGGCATGCTGCTGTCGCTGATGTCATTTCTGTACCGCACCTCGCGGCCCGCGATGCGCAGCATGGGCTTTGACAGCCGAGGGCTGGACCGGCAGTTGGTGGTGATTGACGATGCGCCGCAAGACTCCGAAGAGGCCAGGGCAGCGCCAGCCCCCTCGGGGGGCAGCGCAGATCGCGTTGCGACAAGCGTGGGGGCAACGGCCGCCAGCGCCGGGCCGCCCCAAGCAAGGCCAGCCCCCTTGTGGGGCAGCGCAGATCGCGTTGCGACAAGCGTGGGGGCAACGGCCGCCAGCGCCGGGCCGCCCCAAGCAAGGCCAGCCCCCTTGTGGGGCAGCGCA
>NZ_JADOVE010000030.1:0-27221 GCF_015752225.1 Polaromonas sp. CG_9.11 | reverse complement strand
TTTAGTGCTTCGTTTCTTTGCCATACCAAAAAATCGCCAAATTTACCCGAAGCGATGTCATCACCATTGACTCGGGGACTTTTAAAACACGCACTAAGATTTATCGATTATTGACCTTGCCCCTGAAAAACGTATCCCTTGCTGAGTGGTTCAATTCAGACAAGGAAAACGGAAATGACGAAAACCTCAAGGGCGCGCTACACGCTCGAATTCAAACAAGAAGCAGTCCGGCTGGTGGACAACGGCCAAAGCATCGCGGCGGTGGCGCGGACTTTGGGCGTCGTTGACCAAACGCTATTTAACTGGGTCAAGGCCCATCGGCAGGGCAAGCTCACGGGAGCGGACAGCAAAGCGCCTGTAAGTGCCGAGCAGATGGAAATCAGCCGACTCAGGGCCGAGCTGGCACGCGTGAAGATGGAGCGCGATATCCTGGGAAAAGCGACGGCGTACTTCGCAAGAGGGTTGATTTGAAGTACGCCTTCATCCAGCAGCACCGGCATTCCTGGCCGGTTTCGGTGCAGTGCCGCGTATTGCAGGTCAGCGCGGCCGGCTACCACGCGCACTTGGTGCGCCGTGCCAGCAATGCGCAGCGGCGCCACCTGAGCGACGAGGCGCTGCTGGTGCATATCAAGGCCCTGCACGCCGAGACTCGTGGCGCCTACGGCTGGCCACGCATCTGGCGCGAACTGGTGACACGCGGCGTCCCGGTGGGCAAGAAGCGGGTGCAAAAGCTCATGCAGTTGCACGGCATCCGGGCCAAGGGAAAACGGCGCTTCAAGGTGACGACCGACAGCAATCACAAGTTGCCAATCTCGCCAAACCTGCTGAACCGCGAGTTCAGCGTGGCCGAACCCGACAAAGTCTGGGTCGGCGACATCACATATATCGCGACCGATGAGGGCTGGCTGTTCCTGGCCGTGGTGATTGACCTGTTCAGCCGCCAGGTGGTGGGCTGGTCACTGCGGGGCGACATGACCTCAGCCATCGTCATCGACGCGCTGCGCATGGCCTGGTTCAGGCGCCACCCGGACACGCACGCCGGCTTGATGTTTCACAGCGACCGGGGCAGCCAGTACGCCAGTGGCGCCTTCAAGGAGGTGCTTAAGGAGTACAGCATCACGAGCTCGATGAGCCGGTGTGGCAACTGTTGGGATAATGCCTGCAGCGAGACGCTGTTCGGCTCGTTGAAGGTCGAGCGCTTGCACGGGCAACGCTTCGCGACCCGGCGCCAGGCCAAGGACGAGGCCATCGCCTGGCTGCTCTGGTACAACAAAGCCCGGCTACATTCGACGCTGGCTTATGTCAGTCCGATGCAGTTCGAAAGCGAATGGCTTGCAAGGCAAGCCAACTCATGAGCTCGGTTATGGGATACACAATCCAGGGGCAAGGTCATATTGAGTGGAATAATATAGCCTGACAATCCATTAACTGGCGATTTTGCTAGCCTGTACGTGTTGCAAAGCATGGCTTTACCATGACAACAGCACCATATTCCACCAGGATTCGTCACGGCTTGGATGTGATCTTGGACTAAGCTTACGGCCATGTACCTGCCTCCCCAATTCGAAGGTGACCACGCACAGGCTGCTGACCTGATCCGTCAGCATCCTTTCGCCAGCCTCATCAGCGTCGACGCGTCGGGTTTGCCTTTCATTACCCATTTGCCGCTGCATCTGGAAATGGCTGGCGATCCTGACGGGCCACAGGCGTTTACCCTGCTGGGACATGTCGCCAGAGGTAATCCCCACTGGCGCTATTTGCGGGACCGTCCGCAGGCGGTCGTGACTTTTCTCGGGCCGCATGCTTATCTGTCTCCCAAGGTTTATCCCGACCTTGCCCGGGTTCCAACCTGGAATTACCTGGCGGTGCATTGCACCGTACAGGCGAGACTGGTCGAAGATGCTGCGGCCAAGGACAGCCTCCTGAAAAAACTCATTGGCGATCACGAGCCTGCTTATGCTGAACAGTGGCGTGGAATGGAAAATGCGTATGCCCGGAAGATGCTGTCGGGCATTGTGGCATTCGAGTTACTGGTGATGGACCTTCAATGCAAGTTAAAACTCAATCAGCACCGGCCCGAAGCCTTTGTGACCATGCAGGCCATTTATGAAAACGGCAATGATGCCGATCAGGACCTTGGGCGCTGGATGAAACGCATCGCCAAGGGTTCAGTAAACAGGCTGAAAGGATGAAATGCGTCTGGTTATTGCAATGACAAGTTTGTTGATCTTGCTGGCCGGCATTGGGCTGCTGGCAAAAAAGCAGACCGAGGCCATGAAGGGAGCGCAAATCCCGGCGTTTGTCCAACAGACTGCTGCCGGGCCGGCCGGATCGTTTGGCGCAAAAAATCCTGAGTTGCATCCTCAGCAGATTCACGAACAGCTAAGGCAGTCGCTCGAAGCAGCAATGCAACGCCCAAGAACTGTCGATGGAGAGTGAAAAATGGCATTTGCGCAATATCTTATTGGGTTAGTAGCTATACTTTGAGTAGCAAATGACTGATGTTGACTTTATGGCGCTGGCCCTTGAGCAGGCAAAATCGGCCGCTTCGTGTGGGGAGGTTCCCGTCGGTGCTGTGGTGGTCCGGCAAGGCCAGGTGATTGCCACTGGCTACAACGCCGTGGTGAGTAGCCATGATCCAACAGCCCATGCTGAGATCGCTGCCTTGCGTGCGGCAGCAAAGGTTCTTGGAAACTATCGGCTGGACGAATGCGAACTGTTTGTGACGCTGGAGCCGTGCGCTATGTGCAGTGGCGCCATCTTGAACGCTCGGCTCAAACGTGTGGTGTTTGGAGCACCTGAGCCCAAGACCGGTGCAGCCGGTTCTGTCATTAACCTGTTTGCAAAAACCTCGCTCAACCACCAAACCGAGTGTCAGGGCGGGATGCTGGCCGAAGCGAGCCGCGCGCTGATGCAGGATTTTTTCCGTCAGCGTCGGGTTGAAAAGCGTGTGTCGGCACAACGGCGCCATCCCTTGCGCGATGACGCGCTGCGCACGCCAGACGCCGCCTATGATGGTTTGCCTGACTATCCCTGGATTGCGAACTACCGCAGCGATTTGCCCGCCTTGGATCGTTTGCGATTGCATTATCTTGACGAGCAGCTGGTTTCGTCTGTAAAAGACGCCAAGCATGAGCCGATCACCTACCTGTGCCTACATGATCTCCCGGGCTGGAGTTATGGGTTTCGAAAAGTGATTCCCTCTTTGATTGAATCCGGCTACAGGGTCGTCGTACCGGATTTGATCGGTTTCGGCAAAAGCGACAAACCCAAGAAGGCTACATTTCATACGTTCGCCAGGCATCGCCAGATTCTGGTTGAACTGGTTGACGCTCTAGAATTGCGAAATATTGTGCTGGTGTTTCCAGAACGCCAAAGCTTGCTGGCACTGACGCTACCGGTCGCGGCACCGCTGCGTTTTCGAAGCCTGCAACGCATCAGTGTGGAGGGTAGTTTTACCGAAGCTGGGCAAGCCATGAGCGGGGGGCTTTTGCTGTGGAAACAAGCAAGCAGTCGACGAGATCACGCTTATTTGATGAATTCAGGAGAATTGAAAGCAAATGGGCCAATCCTTCGAATCGATCCAGGATGCGATGCACCTTTTCCCAGAGAAAGCTATCGGACAGGAGTACTTGCACTGGCCGAGGTGTTGACGGCATTCGATGAAGCTGGATATCTGAATATTTACCGACAAACTGAACATTTCTGGACTTTTTTAGCTGATGCGTGATGTCGCCATGACGCCAAGAATAGACCGTTAATTTTAACAAATGTAATCTACATTGATTTCGTTAAAATTTTAATAGATAAAACAACTGTGCGACAGCAAATCTAAAGCGCCCTCATTGTGGAGTCGCATCTTGACGGTGGGATACTTGGTCCGGTGAACAAACATATCTATATTTACTCCCCCTCCAGTGCAGTGCGCGACAAGTTTGCCTTTAAGCGAGGAGTCAAGCGCCTGACAGCATTGGGATATGAGGTTGAGGTTGACGAAGCAGCCTTGAGAAGCCATGGGCGATTTGCAGGGAATGATGAAACTCGCCTTGCGGCCATTCACCGTGCATCAGCCAGCCGCGCCGATGTGGCGTTGATATCGCGTGGAGGCTATGGCATTACACGTATTCTTCCTGGCATTGATTACAAGGCTGTTACAAATGCGGTGGATCGAGGAACACGGTTTGTCGGATTTAGCGACTTCACAGCATTCCAAATGGCGCTATTGGCCCAAACAGGCGCCATAAGTTGGGCTGGACCAGCACTTGGCGAAGACTTTGGCGCTAAAGAAGGGGCTGACGACATTATGGAGGCCTGTTTTGATGATCTGATAACTGGGCAGGGGGAGGGAAGTGGCTGGAGGTTGCCAAAAAAAACACCCAATAAAAAAATAACTGAAGTCATGGATCCGTCATGCGCAAAGGCTACGAACGATATATATAGTATTCATGATTCAGTGCTGTGGGGAGGGAATCTGGCCATGTTGACCTCGCTGGTCGGAACGCCATATTTTCCTGTTGTAAAAAATGGCATTTTATTTATTGAAGATGTCGGAGAACATCCATACCGTGTCGAACGAATGCTCGCACAACTGATCCAAGCAGGCGCTTTAGCACACCAAAAAGCAATCGTATTTGGCCATTTCAGCGATTACAAACTGGTACCTCATGACAACGGCTACAAGATTGGCAGTGTGATCGACTGGCTAAAAAGTCAAGTAACTGCGCAGGTCCTTACCGGACTTCCCTTTGGACATGTCGCTACCAAGGTGATACTGCCGGTGGGACTGCGTGTGACACTTGATGTAGAGGGCCGAGATGCATTTTTGCTTTGGGGACACCAGCATTGAATGACACGTCAGTCATGCTGTAATGAAGCCTCCGTCAACAAGTAGCATCTACAGCCCATGGCAGAATTCACCGTCGTTTTTGCAGACCTCACTGGAAGCACTGGTGTTTTCGAAAAGCTTGGCAATGTCAAAGCTGTTCAGGTAATTACCAGCCTGACACAGTGGATCGGTCAAGTTTGTGAGAACCACGGCGGACATGTCGTGAAATACCTGGGAGATGGCGTTCTCATTCTGTTCAAGGAAAGCCAAGATGCTATCGTGTCCGCAAGCGAGCTTCAGAAAATTCATTATGACCGGATCCGCCATTCGCCGTTACCCCTCAAAATGAGGCTTCAGGTAGGCATGGCACGTGGCGATGTTGTCGAGCAAGATGGCGATTGCTATGGCGATGCAGTCAACGTAGCTTCGCGGCTCAGCGATCTCTCGGGATCCGAACAGATACTCGTAAGTGAAAGCGTTATCCGGCAGCTACCAGATTCTTTTGCAGTGCGCTCCCGTTGCCTGGGCCCCATGATAATTAGAGGTCGTACAGAGACCTGCACTGTACATCGTGTCGAATGGCAGGACGAGATGCTTTCTGAAGTTTTCACTATGCCTGCCCGATTAATGCCAACATCTTTTGATGAGCCAAATAATCGACCGGCTTGCATTGAGTTGTCTTGGATTGATCTAAAAGTGAAATTTACCGCTGCTGAGCTTCCTGTCTATCTTGGCCGTGATATTGAAGCCCAATTTACGATTCAGGATCCCAGGGTGTCGCGAAGACATGCCGTGATCGAATGGCGAACAGGAAAATTCTATTTGAAAGATATTAGCAGCTACGGTACTTGGGTACGTTTTTCCGACGGTGAATCCACCATTCCCCTACGCCGGCAGGATTGTGTGCTGCTGCTCGATGGTGAAATGGCCCTTGGGGCTTCGTTTGAAGATTTTTCCGTGCCTACTGTTGCTTTTAGAGTTAAAGAAGTTTGTGACGTTTGAATCCTTAAGCTGGAACTGCATCTGAATTAAGCCTATTCCAGTGACGATGAAGAGCAATTGCTGCCTGAAACTTCTCTGAAACCTGCCCATCTAGCACCTTCCGCGCGTCAGCCAATATCACGCCTGGCGTCGGTACACTAATCAACTCCGGGTTCTTTTCAATGCTGAAACCTAAAGTCACCAGCAACTCATGGCCTTCATTCAAGGCACAAATAGTTTTGCCATGTTTATAGGCTTCAAGGACAAAATGAACGGCGTCACCAAGCCGACATAAAGTTGCAGTGCTTTTCTCGCCTCCTGGAATCAAGACTGCGTCGAACATAACAGAAGGCATGGTGGAAAAGGTATGGTCTACAGTAAGTTGCTTGCCTGTCAGCGTGGCAACATTTCCCAGTTGCCACCCTATAACCTTGCAAATAGCTCCTGATGCAGTCATATCCAGAACAAGTCGTCGCATTGCTGGTGCATCAACTCCGTCGGCTACCAACACCGCAATCTTTCTGGTTTTAATGCTACTGGCACCAGCACGTGACGCCATACTCAAAGCTGCATCTTCAGTAACTTTCAAAGCAATACGATGATCTCTAAAGCCGATTCGACCAGCCGCTGCTTTGGAATCAGGTGAATTGATTCCTAATGCCGAGGCTACTCTGGCTGCCAATTTGTAGTCGACATGCGCGAGGTTATCTACCATCCTCTGGCGAATTTCAGGCACGTCTACCTTGGACAACTCGAATTTGAAAGCTTCAACGATATGATCCTTCTCGCTGACACTCTGGCTGTTCCAAAACAATGTCGCTTGCGAAAAATGATCGTCAAAAGAGTGCATTCGTCGCCGCGACTTGGACGTTCCGAGCACATTGGATTGGGATTGATATTCATTGACGGCACCATCTAGACGGAGTTCTATGCCATTGGCAAGCGTATTGGGTTCATACGCGACCCGGCCTTTATTGATGGACTGTCGATGAAAGCCTCCGCGCTGATAATTATGAATAGGGCAAACGCTGCGGTTGATTGGAATTTCATGAAAATTGGGGCCACCAAGCCGGGTTAGCTGTGAGTCTGTGTAAGAAAAAAGGCGGCCTTGCAAAAGAGGGTCATTGGAGAAATCAATACCCGGTACAAGATTTCCGGGGTGAAAAGCAACTTGCTCGGTTTCCGAGAAAAAATTCCCGACATTGCGGTTCAGTACTATTTTTCCAACAATTTGCACTGGTATCAGAGATTCTGGAATGAGCTTCGTAGGATCAAGAATGTCAAAGCCCAACTCATCCTCTCGGCCCGCATCAATGATCTGCACTCCCAACTCCCATTCTGGAAAATTTCCTGCTTCAATACTTTCCCAAAGATCGCGACGAAGAAAGTCTGGATCCTTGCCTGCAATTTTCTGAGCTTCATCCCAGTCAAGTGAATGCACGCCCAGCCTCGGTTTCCAGTGGAATTTGACAAAAAAATCGTCTTTCCGTGCATTGATAAAACGAAATGCGTGAACACCAAATCCTTCCATCATGCGAAAGCTTCGTGGCAAGCCCCGATCCGACATAGTCCACATCAGCATATGGGTAACTTCAGGCACCAGAGAGGCAAAATCCCAAAATGTATCGTGTGCGCTACTCGCTTGTGGCATTTCATTGTGGGGTTCAGGCTTTAAAGCATGCATCAGATCCGGGAATTTGATCGCATCCTGAACGTAGAACACCGGCATGCTATTGCCGACGAGGTCATAGTTTCCCTCTTGTGTATAGAACTTGACGGCAAATCCTCGCACATCCCGAACAGTGTCTGCCGAACCTTGAGCGCCTGATGCACCCGAAAACCGTACGAAAACAGGCGTTTCAACGTCTGGATCTTGTAAAAAGGCAGCACTTGTGTATTGCACCATGGATGCATAGAGTTTGAAGAACCCATGCGCCCCACAGCCTCGGGCATTCACAACGCGTTCAGGAATGCGTTCATGGCTGAAGTGAGATATCTTCTCTCGTAGAATAAAGTCTTCCACTAGGGTAGGGCCGTTATCATTGGCTTTAAGCGAATTGTGATTGTCTGCAAGTTGTACGCCTTGGTTACTCGTCAGTCCAAGACCTGCCTCAACAGTGAATGTATCTAGTTGCGCCACCTTTTGAAAGGCTGGATTTTCTTGGCCAGCAGTGCTGCGCGAGTTAGACACATTACGTTTTGCAAGCAACGACATTGAATTTCCTTGATGATCTGGCTTTAAAAAGGCATGACTGCTCGAAATATCAGATAAATTGCAAACAGTAAGAATGCTGATAATATGTTTTCCGCAAATGATCTTGCGTAGGTTGATATCGCTGACATGGGAAAGACATCAGAGCGGTTATTTTTAGGCCAAATCTGAGTAAGAGTGGTTCGAACTTAACTAATAAAATATAAATCATCTGACTCCAGTACACAGCAAAAAAGATCCCGTCATCACTCCAGCATAGACTTCGTTGCAGATGGAAATCAAGAAACCTCCACGATCAAAGCCTCTCTTACAAGTTCGGGAGCCCGATTTTAAATCTGCCCCCAAAGCTTCTTCGAGTAATCATGAGGGACACATCATGTATTAACGCAAATTGAGAGAAGTACTTTTCTGACGCTTGTATTCGCTCTTTTTCATGTCTAGATAACTAGAGCGGTCTATTTCATGTAGCTGTAACGCATACTCTTGGGTCGCATCAAACCAATATTGAAATCTGGCTTCCGGTGTCTGCATATCAGTACGCTGAAGAGATGCGAGGTAAGCCTCTATTGCAAGGTAATAACGCATCGTATTTCGCTCAATAGCACCGCGCATTCCTCCCACATAATCGGACTGTTCATTGGACGTTATCTTAGTGAACCCAACTTTACCCCGACCTAAAGTGGACAGATAAGTCTGCATCGCCAGTTGGCCAGCAAACCCATATCCATACGAATAGTGAAGATGAATAAAGGTTTTACCTTCAAGTAAAGGAATAGCACGCAATTGAAGCCGGTAGTCAGTAGTATTCAAAGGACCATTATTTGCATGCAGTTCTATTGAAAAATACTCCGGTGTTTCCGCCGTGACACGATGGGAGAATTCGAGCAAGAAGGTATCGGCGAGTTCCTGGGGTGTTTTTTTTCCTACATTAACTGCAAGTCTGGCGGGACTAGCTGTTTCGGAACTCGCATGACAATATTTGGTATTCAGATGCAGTATGAGTACTTCACACCAAAGATAAGAATTTCTGAAAGTGGTGCTTACCGTAGTAAATGGCGAATCTAAAATAGCATATACAGCGCTGCTAACTTTTCCGGCATTCTCTTGTGATTCAAATACCACAGGGCGGTGATAAGTATTTTTAGTCAGCTCAGATTTTAGTAACGCATGCTTTTTAAGCAGAACCACAGCACCTGAATCAGTGCTGGTGAGTGCAGGCACCTGGGGAAATACATTTCCAATGCTGATAAATGTAAGAACTACAGTTGCTCCAAGTACCAGAAAAAATTTTTTCTCAATTCTGTTGTGCGGTAACTTTTCCATTTATCAAGTTTGCCCGGAAATGGGCAGACAGCTAGCAACAATGCATTTTGTCCTACGAACACTGTCACAAAACACCGAGAGCCGCTAAACCTCAGTATTAGCAACGCATTGAGTTAGGTTAACATAATATACATCGTGGAATGTAGTGAGAACTCTTACCATCGTCCAATTGGTCGTTTGTTTCTAATCGCTGCAGCGATTGCTTCTATTGAATCCGGCCTTTTTCCACGCTGTGCAAAATCCAGTGCAGTAAGTCCTTGCTGATTTTTGAGATTCGGATCAGCGCCTTCTTGCAACAGCAGATTGACAGATGCTACTGAGCCATACATGGAGGCCATCATCAATGGCGTGGAACCATTGGGCGACTCAGCGTCGATGTAGGCGCTGTTCTCAAGCAGCAGCCCAATGAGCTCAGTATGTCCACTGCTGGCTGCGTAATGAAGCGGCGTCCAGCCAGTTTTATTTACATCGGCTCCCTTTTTGATTAGCTTGACCGCCAACTCCAGTTGTCCCTTGAGCACTGCTAGCATCAAAATACTTTCCCCTTGCGCATTGAGCTGGTTGGCATCGGTTTTTGGCCAATCTATCAAAACGTGCGCAGATTCGGGCGACGGTTCACGCAAGGCAATATACAAGCCGGTTTGTCCTTTTGGATCAGTCGTATTGGCATCGAATCCCCTAGCAAGCAGTTCACTGACTCTTACCGCGTTATCGTGCTTTATGGCATCAAAGAAGTCCTCGAAAGAACCGGCATATGCTAGGCTGTTGCCAGCAAAAAGAAAGGCAAGGAAACATTTTTTTGCATATTTGGAAAGCGTCCCAGTCATGCATTTATACCCGTGAAAAGTCGTTCGAAATTCTGGCTGGTCGCCTTTGCAATCGTCTCGAGAGATTCTTGTTTGATTTCAGCAAGCTGTTTTGCCACAAAAGGCACATAGGACGGACTATTGGTCTTACCCCGGTAAGGCATTGGGGCAAGATAGGGACTGTCGGTTTCGATTAAGAGTCGGTCAAGGGGCACAAAGCGAGCTACCTCACGAATGTCTCCCGCATTTTTAAATGTGATCACGCCTGAAAAAGAGATGTAGAAACCAAGGTCCAGCGCGGCTTTAGCAACCGCCTGGGTTTCAGTAAAGCAATGAAAAACTCCGCGTACCTGTCCGTGCTGTTTAGCAGCATTGGCACTTTCCTCCTTAAGAATGGCAATCGTATCGTTAGAAGCGCTTCGTGTGTGAACAACAAGTGGTTTTCCTGTAATGCAAGCGGCCCTGATATGCACTCTAAAACGTTCGCGCTGCCATTCCATGTTGGCAAGCGTTCTCTCTCGCAGCCGGTAATAATCAAGTCCTGTTTCGCCAATGCCCACTACTTTTTCAAGACTGGCCCGCTTGACAAGATCTTCAATGCATGGTTCTTGGACGTCTTCACTGTCTGGGTGTACTCCAACCGTACACCAGAAATTGTGATAGCTAGTGGCAAGCTTGTGAACATCGTCGAATTCTTCAAGCGTGGTGCAAATACACAAAGCACGGGTCACTTGGGCTTCACGCATGGATTGTCTTATTTCCGGGATCTTTTCTTTTAGCTCTGGAAAATTCAAATGACAGTGTGAGTCAGTGAACATTTTTAATTGGATATGTAGACGATATTCAAATAGTATTCGTAGGACGACTTGAAACTAAATTAGCGCCAAGTATTTCTTCGATCCTGGCTTTAAGCATTTGAGATTTCTCATCTGCTGGAAACTTAACCCCTATTCCCTGCGTTTGGTTGGCAGCAGCATGTGCAGGAGTGATCCATGCCACTTTGCCTGTGACCGGATGGCGTTGCGTTTCCTCTGGAAGAGTCAGGAGCATATAGACATCTTCGCCAAGCTTGTAGTCGCGGTTAGTGGAAATAAAGATTCCTCCCTCTTTGAATAAAGGAATGTAGGCAACATAGAGGTCTGCCCTTTCCTTGAGGACCAACTGAACAATGCTGGGCCGGGATGCTGTAGCTACAGGACGTGGAATAGGTTTTATACTCATTGAAATTTCTATGAAGGTTGGATTACTGCCAATCGTTTGCAGCCGTTCTGAGCATGCAGGGCGTCAACTTATACGGTAGTCAGCGCTGTCTTTGCACGGCTGACCAGCGATTCAATCAGCAGCCCGGGGTTGTAAGGATGCTCCACGGTGCGTGCAATAGCGTTCAGGTCCGCAAACCAGCTTGTGAGTGCATGCAACCCCATTGCAACCAGTTCATGAGCTGCATGGCCCGTTTTACCAGAAGGTCTTTGGTGTATTCCCGGTAAGTCGGTAGCACTGAAAAACCGGGGATCCGCACCTACCCGGACAGCGCATAGGTCATGGCAAAGCTTTTGCAAGGCATCGACCGCCATAGCCGGTGGCCAATCCGCCAGCGCTGCGACATCGCCGCGAAGCATCGCTTTTGGAAAATCCTTCCATTGCTGCGCCATCTCTGGAACTGGACTGCCTTGTCCCCAGTTGAACACGTCTGCCGGCCGCCCGCCCGCTCTAAGCAAAAGCGTCTTCAGGTCAGTGGCGTCTACCGTACGAATCAATTTTTGTGGTTTGTTGTCTATGCTGCCCAGGCGAGCCGTTTGACTGCCAAGCCAGTTTAAGGCCTGCTCAAAATCAGGCCACAGCATGATGTGGCCAATGCAGCGGCTGCGGATCGTTGGCAAAAGTTGGTGCGCAGCTTCGGTTGCAAGAATGAACTTGACCGCCCCTGGCGGCTCCTCTAGAGTCTTCAATAACGTGTTTGCCGTGATGTGATTCATGCGTTCGGCAGGAAACACCACGATGACCTTGGTTGTTCCTCGTGATCGCGTGAATTGGGTAAACGACACGGCTTCACGCGCCGCATCCACCTTGATTTCCTTGCTGGGCTTGCGTTTTTTTCCGTCCAGATCGTCCTGTGTTTTTTCGCCAAGCGGCCAGCCCAGCGACAGCGACAGGGTTTCAGGCAGGAGCATGCATAGATCTGCATGCGTATGAACCGCGACCGCATGGCAACTGCCGCAGTGGCCGCAGGCGCCCTGCGCAGTTGGCTGCTCGCACAACCAGGCTGAGGACAGCGCCAATGCCAGTTCGAACTGTCCTAGCCCGGAAGGCCCGTCCAGCAGCCACGCATGGCCTCGCTGGGACAGCAAGCTCTCTAGCTGGGTTTGTAGCCATGGGGCCAAGGGCCGTCGTGGAGTGGTCAATGTATTTTGGATGTTCATGACTGCGCTGTGGCTTGCAGCCATCCCTTTTCCACCACTGTTTGCAGAACGCACTGCCAGACAACATCACGCGCCTGTGAAGCATCAATCTGCGCGATGCGTTCAACATGGTCGCGCTGGCGTTCCGCGTAGCCTTGCGCCACACGGCGAAAAAATTCCACAGGCTGCGATTCGAACCTGTCGGGAATGCGCGAACCCGCCAGGCGCAATGCAGCATCCTCTGGTGGCAGATCAAACCAGATCGTCAGGTCGGGCTCGATCACCGTTTCAACCTCGGGTTTCATCGGCTGATTGCCCGCCGGGTCGCCCAGCAGACCTTCATCGGCCTGCACCCAGCGTTCCAGCGTTGCCAACACATCCAGATCAAAACCGCGCCCGGCCCCCTGGTAGGCAAATGTTGCGTCGCTGAAGCGGTCGCACAGCACCACCTCGCCACGCAGCAGCGCGGGCGCAATCACGCGCACCACATGGTCGCGGCGGGCTGCAAAGATCAACAGCGACTCGGTCAGCGGGTCCATCGCCTGTTCGAGCACAAGGCTGCGCAGCTTTTCAGCAAGGAAGGTGCCGCCCGGTTCGCGCGTGAGCGTGACCACTTGACCTTCTAACCGGAAGGCATTGGCCAGGCTGTCGATGTGGGTTGATTTTCCGGCGCCGTCGATACCTTCAAAACTGATGAATAAGCCGTGATGGGACATGATGCTTTAGCGGCCTCGAATGTATTTGTTGACGGCGCGGTTGTGTCCATCAAGGTTCTCACTGAACTCGCTGGTGCCGTCACCGCGAGAGACAAAATATAGCGCCTTTGTCGGTGTCGGCTGTATCGCCGCCAGCAAGGCAGCCTTGCCCGGCATGGCAATCGGCGTGGGCGGCAGACCCTTTCGGGTGTAGGTGTTGTAAGGCGTGTCCTGCTGGAGATCGCGTTTGCGCAGATTGCCATCAAACCGGGCGCCCAGTCCATAGATCACGGTCGGGTCTGTCTGCAGCGGCATGCCAATGCGAAGACGGTTGGTGAAAACCCCGCCAATCTGTCCACGGTCCGAGGGCTTGCCGGTTTCCTTTTCAACAATGCTGGCCAGGATGAGTGCCTCGTCGGAAGACTTGAGTGGTGTCTCAAGACTGCGCAAACCCCAGGCGGCTTCGAGTCGTCGGTCCATGGCCCGAGTTGCGCGCTTGAGCACCGCCAGGTCGCTGGAGCCTTTGGAGTAGGTATACGTATCGGGAAAAAACCGACCTTCCGGATGAACGCCTGGTTTTCCAAGCTTTTGCATGATCGTTTCAGCGTTCATCGCAAGCGTGTCGGGCGTTAGCTGCTCTGCTTTTTGTAGTGCCTGCAGAACCTGGCTGAAAGTCCAGCCTTCAACCAGTGTGACGCTTTTCAGCGTTTCCTCACCGCGAACCAGCATGCTCAGCAGTCTTCGTGGCGAGATGCCGGGAACCATTTCATAGCTGCCCGCCTTGATCAGCCGGGCCTGTCCTGAAAAACGAAACCACGCCTGGAGCAGCCACACCGGCACATCTGCGCCGCTGGCGACCACGGCATCAGCGACGCCGTTGGCTGGGGTGCCATGCTCGATTTCCAGATCAACGACCTGGCCTCCCGGCTGCAGCCGGAGGGCCATGGGTTCGTGAAGCCACCACAAGGCCGCGCCAAAAAACAGCAGCGCTGCGGTAAACAGCAAGATCAGTAAACTTGTAAAAGCACGACGCACGACCCAGCCACCTTTTCAACATCAACACCACGAGACACGGGGCAATGATAATTCAGGCCATCTTCACTTTTACAGCGAATTCCTCATGACCATGACCAGTTCAGTCTCTCCAATCTCGGGCGTCGTCAAGCTGGCGCATCTCGGGATCATCCGTGCCGTCGGCGAAGAAGCTGTCAAGTTCCTGCAGGGCCAGTTGACACAGGATGTGGCTTTGCTGGAACCGACGCAAGCCCGGCTCGCGGCATTCTGCAATGCCAAGGGGCGGATGCAGGCCAGCTTTGTTTTGTTCAAGCGCAGCCCGGAAGATATCCTGCTGGTGTGCAGCCGGGACCTTCTAGCCGCCACGCTCAAGCGGCTGTCGATGTTTGTGATGCGTGCAAAGGCAAAACTCAGCGATGCCACAGACGATTTTCTGCTGTATGGCCTGACGGGCAATGCTATTGACTCTATTGCATCCAGCGCCCAGCCAGTCTGGACCAAGGTCGATATTGATGAGGCAAACCTGATTTTTCTCTATCCAGGCGCCGGCCAGGCGCGGGCGATGTGGTGTGGTCCGAGCGCGTCCCCTGTGCCCAAGGGCGAGCGTATTGGATTGGAACTGTGGAACTGGCTTGAAGTGCAATCGGGAATTGCAACAATCAGCCAGTCTATTTTTGAGTCGTTTGTGCCGCAAATGCTCAACTATGAGTCGGTCGGCGGCGTGAATTTCAAGAAAGGCTGCTACCCCGGACAGGAAATTGTTGCCCGCAGCCAGTTTCGCGGCACGCTCAAGCGCCGTGCGTATCTGGTTCATGCCGATACCGATTCTGCGCCTGCACCAGGCCAAGAGGTCTTTCATGCGCAAGACAGTGACCAGCCTTGCGGTCTGGTGGCTGCATCTGCTGCGCATCCAGCGGGCGGCTTCGATGCGATCGTGTCGATTCAGACCGCCGCAGCGGCAGATGCAGCTGCGCAATCCGGGGTAAAGCGCTTGAGCCTGGCTAACGCTGCTGGACCGGCTCTGACACTGCTGCCACTGCCTTACCCATTGCTTGAAGATATCTGATGCCATGAGGACAACGGAAATTCAGGTATGTGCCTGATTGCGTTTGCTATCGGCGCTTCGCCGGGCTGCCCCTTGGTAATAGCCTCCAATCGTGACGAATTCCTTGATCGCCCGACGCTGCCGCTTGATCGATGGCAAACGGCTTGCGGGCAAGAAATCATTTCCGGACGCGATCTGCGCGCAGGTGGAACATGGCTGGGAATCACACCAGCCGGGCGGGTGGCATTTCTCACGAATGTCCGCGAACCCAAGGCTGAATTGGCCGCGCTTTCACGGGGTGATTTGGTAATACGCTGGCTTGAAAGCCACGGCGATACCGCTTCATTTGGAGCCCTGCTTGAAAAGGACAGTCAACGGTACGGTGGATTTAACCTGGTGCTGGGTGATGTGCAGAAAAATACCTGGACGTGGATGACGAACCGACCGGTTGCGCCTTTGTCAGGCCTACATTCCAAAACGCTCGTCCCTGGTGTCTACGGACTGTCGAATGCAGCACTTGATGCGCCATGGCCCAAGTCACTCGCACTGAAAAATGCGTTGATGGCGTCGTTGCAAAAGAAAGCGCAGTCCAATTCGCAGGATGATTCATGGCAAGGACTGCTCTGGACGGCGCTTGGCAATCGCGCACCGGCTCCATTTCACAGTTCGCCGACAACTGGGTTGAGCCATGCCATGGAAGTGGCTTTGTCCAGCGTGTTCGTGGATTCTCCTGAACATGGCTACGGCACGCGCAGCAGTACGGTGTTGGTGGCCAGCAAAGTTTTAGAAACGATTCCAGGGAAATTCTTGAGGATCGACATGACAGAACAGACACACAAGCGTTCACTTGTTGATGAACTTTCTTCTATCTCCAGCTTTGATTTCTTTATATGAATTTTTAATAGTACCAAAAAACTTGTAGATTACATTCATAGAGAAAATCTACTTCCTTTGATATTTGTATTTCGAACCGGGGTTTCTGCGTAAACGCTGCGACTGCTCAGGTGCAAAAATCTTGAATATCCATGCTGCCCGCTGATTCAGATTGGCTTGAACATTTCCATGCACAAGGTTCCCGCCTCAATAAAAGGCTCTCCACGCGTCATAAAGCCTTCCCGCAAATAAAAATCTTCCGCACGGCCCGGCGCATGCAGCATGATTTCGTGATCACCGCGTTTCTGGGACGCAATGACCAGCGCACCCAGAATGGCCCGACCGATCCCTCCACCCCGCAATGCGCGATGCACTGCCAGACGGCTTATCTTGCCTGAAGCGTTGTGTTGCCTGACCAGCCGGCCACTCGCGATACCCTGCCCCAACGCATTAAAAGCCACGGCATGCAAGGCTGAACCGT
Source organism: Polaromonas sp. CG_9.11 (assembly GCF_015752225.1). Classification (NCBI taxonomy): domain Bacteria; kingdom Pseudomonadati; phylum Pseudomonadota; class Betaproteobacteria; order Burkholderiales; family Comamonadaceae; genus Polaromonas; species Polaromonas sp. CG_9.11. Next base: position 10,567 of record NZ_JADOVE010000030.1, on the reverse strand, counting down.
CATATTCATCCCATTCGGCTTCAAGTGCACTGCACTGGTCCTGCACAAATACAGCCCTTCGGATACTTGCAACATCCAGTTGCAATTCTGTCCATTCACCAATTTTTATCTCGAGAATGGATTCACCGGCTTCGAAACGCTCGACCAGGCTGCGCAAGCCAGGCGGCACGGGACGTGAGGTTTGCGACGCCGGATCGGCAAATACATACACGAGTTCACAAGTAACAAGCAATTCATCACCCCTGAAGATCGCGCCGGTAAAAACCATCGATGAGTTACCGATCCGTTCGCACTTCAGCGCCACGGCAAGTCGGTCGTCAAAGCGTGCCGATCCGTGGTATTCGACGCTGGCCTTTTTGACATACAACTCGCCACCCAGCTGAGTCATGGCCTCCTCATAAGGAAGTGCCAGCGCGCGCCAGTAGTCGGTGATGGCGGTGTCGAAGTACATCAGGTAGTGCGCGTTGAACACGATCTTTTGCATATCCACTTCGGCCCATCGAACGCGCAAGCGATGAAAAAGCTGGAAATCATTTGGCTTCATGGTCGATGTTTCAGGTGAAAGGCATGGCGCAATGCGCGGGCGGCGTCGGCATGGGCATGGCGCGCCTCGGGAATAATGCGGCCCATTTTGATGAATTCATGGGTAACGCCCCGGTAGATCTCCAAATCAACAGGTACACCGGCGGCGCGCAGCCTGTCTGCATACAGCAGCCCTTCGTCGACCAGTGGATCGCATTCGGCCAGCCCGAACCAGGTCGGCGCCGTGTCACCCACATGACTGGCGTTGAGCGGCGCAAAGCGCCAGTCTTCGCGGTCAGCCGGGTCGCGCAAATAATGGTTAAAAAACCAGCCGATGTCTATGTCCTCAAGCACAAAACCCTTGGCAAACCTGCGGTGCGAAGCCGTGTCCTGATGCGATGCACAACCGGGATAGAACAGCAATTGCAGCGCCAGCGGCAAGCCGCTATCCCGGGCCAGCAACGCGCACATCGCGGCCAGCGTGCCGCCCGCGCTGTCGCCGCCAACGGCCAGATGCCGGGCGTCAAGCCCGAGTTCAGCAGCGTGACCGGCGAGCCATTGCAGCGTGTCCCAGGCGTCATGCGTTGCCACGGGAAACTTGTGCTCGGGCGCCAGCCGGTAATCTACCGACACCACGGCGCAGCCGGCCAGGTGGCTGAGTTGTCGGCACAGTCCATCATGGGTGGTGATGCTGCCAATGGTGAAGCCGCCACCGTGAAAGTACAGCAGTATCGGCAATTTTTCCGTTGATGGCGCATACAGCCGCGCAGCCACCACATGACCGTCACGCACAGGAATGCCGAAGTCGCAGACCCGCGCCAGCACCGGCTTGGGAAGTTCCAGCACGCCCGAGCCGGCTTCATAGGCCGCGCGGGCCTGGCCTGGCGAGAGCGTGTGAAAAGGCGGGCGATGGGCCCTTGCCATTCGCCTCAGGACATCGCGCATGGCCGGCGTCAGCAGGCTTTCGGGGGGACGGAAATGCATTTAGCTGAACAACGCGGAAGAAAATGAGGGGATGGCCGACGCCACCGAAATACCTATCGCCAAAGTGACCTCCATCAGGGTTTGCTTGTGATTCAAGATAGCCTACAGCCTTTAAAGTAAGGTTCACGTCAACAGCTTCGAATCGTACATCGCAGAAAGACCTCCAGCCATGGCCCTCATCTACTACGTCACCCAGGTCCAGTTTGAATTTGGCGCCCTCAAACTGCTCAAGCAGGAGTGCGAACGTGTCGGCATTACCCGTCCACTGGTCGTGACCGACCCGGGCGTCAAGGCGGCGGGCATCCTGCAAAAAGCGCTGGACGCCCTGCCCGGCCTGACGGTGGCGGTGTTTGACCAGACGCCTTCCAATCCAACGGAAACAGCGGTGATTGCTGCGGCCGAGCTCTACAAGATCAACGGCTGCGACGGCCTGATAGCCGTTGGCGGCGGCTCGGCGATTGACTGCGCCAAGGGTGTGGCGATAGCTGCGACCCACGAAGGTCCATTGACCAGCTACGCCACCATTGAAGGCGGCTCTTCCAAAATCACCGCACGTGTCGCCCCGCTGATCGCCGTACCCACCACCAGCGGCACCGGCAGCGAGGTGGCGCGCGGCGCCATCATCATCGTCGGCGACCACCGCAAGCTCGGTTTTCATTCGTGGCATCTGGTGCCGAAATCCGCAATTTGCGACCCCGAATTGACGCTCGGCCTGCCCGCCAGACTGACCGCCGCGACCGGCATGGATGCGATTGCGCATTGCATGGAAACCTTCATGTCGGCGGCCTTCAATCCGCCGGCCGACGGCATCGCCCTGGACGGATTGGCTCGCGGCTGGGCGCACATCGAGCGCGCCACGCGCGACGGCAGCGACCGCGAAGCGCGGCTGAACATGATGAGCGCGTCGATGCAGGGCGCCATGGCCTTCCAGAAGGGGCTGGGCTGCGTGCATTCGCTGAGCCACAGCCTGGGCGGCGTCGACCCGCGCCTGCACCACGGCTCGCTCAATGCGGTGTTCCTGCCGGCCGTTGTGCGCTTCAATGCCGGCGCTGAGTCGATGCAGAAGGAACTGCGACTGGTGCGCATGGCCCGCGTCATGGGGCTGTCATCGGGCAGCGAGATTCCGGATGCCATTCAAGCCATGAACACGCGCCTCGGGCTAGCGGGCGGCCTGGCTGAAATGGGCGTGCGACGCGAACAGTTCGGCCAGATCATCGAAGGCGCACTGGCCGACCATTGCCACCAGACCAATCCGCGCCTGGCCAGCGCGCAGGACTACGAGGCCATGCTTGAAGATTCAATGTGAGATCCCAATGGGCCGCCGTCTGCCGCTATTGAATAGATAGCTGGCAATGCACGTACTTATTGCGTAAACGACCTATTTAAGCGTTAAAAAACGTGGTTGCCGGGGGCCGGGTTGAACCGGCTACTTCTTCAGCCCCGCCAGTTTGCTGAAAGCCGATTGCATGGCGGTCGATGCCGGTTGCAGCACGCCCTGCCCTTGCCGTCCTCCGCTGCCAGGCTTGGCGCTTTCAAACCGGTTGTCGCGCGGGGCGTCGCGTCGCACAGGGGCAGCGTCCAGCTTCATGGTCAGGGCGATGCGCTTGCGCGCCACATCGACCTCGGTGACGCGCACCTTGACGATGTCGCCAGTCTTGACGACTTCGCGCGCGTCGGTCACGAACTTGTTGGACAGCTGGCTGACATGCACCAGACCATCCTGGTGCACGCCAATGTCGATGAAGGCGCCGAAGGCCGCCACGTTGCTGACCGTGCCTTCCAGCAGCATGCCTTCCTGCAGGTCCTTGATATCCTCCACACCGTCGTTGAAGCGCGCCACCTTGAAGTCCGGGCGCGGGTCGCGGGCCGGCTTTTCGAGCTCGGCCAGGATGTCTTTCACCGTGATGACGCCGAATTTCTCGTTGGCGAACAGCTCGGGTTTCAGCATCTTGAGCATCTCGGCGCGGCCCATCAACTCGGCCACCGGCTTGCCGGTATGCGTCATGATTTTTTCGACCACTGAATAGGTTTCAGGGTGCACGCCGGTCATGTCCAGCGGGTTGGAACCACCGCGCAGCCGCAAGAAACCCGCGCTCTGCTCGAAGGTCTTGGCGCCCAGCCCCGTCACCTTCAGCAGGTCGGCGCGGCTGGCAAACGCGCCGTTCGCATCGCGCCAGCGCACCACCGACTTGGCCACCGTCTGGCTCAGCCCCGACACCCGTGCCAGCAATGGCACGCTGGCGGTGTTCAGGTCCACGCCGACGCTGTTCACGCAGTCCTCGACCACCGCGCTCAGGCTGCGCGCTAGGTCGCTCTGGTTCACGTCGTGCTGGTACTGGCCGACGCCAATCGATTTCGGGTCGATCTTGACCAGCTCGGCCAGCGGGTCCTGCAGGCGCCGCGCAATGCTGGCGGCGCCGCGCAGGCTCACATCGACATCGGGCATTTCCTGGCTGGCAAATTCGCTGGCCGAATAGACCGAGGCACCGGCTTCGCTGACCACTACCTTTTCGATAGCTGCTGGTGCTTGTCCAGCATGCGCCGGAGCCTGTTTTTCCATGATTTTCATCAAATCGCCAGCCAGCCTGTCGGTTTCGCGGCTGGCCGTTCCGTTGCCGATCGCAATCAGGTTGACGCCGTGCTTTTCGCACAGCCTGGCCAGCGCGTGCAGCGAGCCGTCCCAGTCCTTGCGCGGCTCGTGCGGAAACACCGTGGCGGTTTCGACCAGCTTGCCGGTCGCATCGACCACCGCCACCTTCACGCCGGTGCGAATGCCCGGGTCCAGCCCCATCACGACGCGCGGTCCGGCGGGTGCGGCCAGCAGCAGGTCGCGCAGGTTGTCGGCAAACACCTTGATGGCGACCTTCTCGGCGTCTTCACGCAGGCGGGTGAACAGGTCACGCTCCAGCGACAAACTCAGCTTGACACGCCAGGTCCAGGCGACGCATTTGCGCAGCAGGTCATCGGCCGGCCGCGCCTTGTGGCTCCAGCCCAGGTGCAGGGCAATCTTGCCTTCGGCAATGCTTGGCTTGCCGGCTTCAGGCGGCACCGGTAACACCAGCTTGGCATCCAGGATTTCCAGCCCCCGGCCGCGGAACACGGCCAACGCGCGGTGCGAAGGCACACGCCCGATCGGCTCGTCGTAATCAAAGTAATCGCGGAACTTGGCGCTGTCGGCATGGTGCTCGTCCTTGCCACTGACCAGCTTGGACGACAACAGGCCTTCGCCCCAGAGCCACTGGCGCAACGACTGCACCAGGAGCGCGTCTTCGGCCCAGCGTTCGCTCAAGATGTCGCGCACGCCGTCGAGCACCGCCTGCACGGTGGTGAAGTCGTCGCCGCTTTCGTTCTTTTCGGCCTTCACGAAGGCCAGCGCTTCTTCCAGGGGTTGGCGCGACGGGTCGGCAAACAGCCGGTCGGCCAGCGGTTCGATCCCGGCTTCGCGCGCCATCTGGCCCTTGGTGCGGCGCTTGGTCTTGAAGGGCAGGTAGATGTCTTCCAGGTCCTGCTTGGTGGTGGCCGCTTCGATCGACAGGCGCAGCGCAGGCGTAAGTTTGCCCTGATCTTCAATGTTTTTGAGCACCGTTTCACGGCGCTCTTGCAGCTCGCGCAAGTACGACAGCCGCTGTTCGAGTTCGCGCAGCTGGATGTCGTCCAGTCCTCCGGTGGCTTCCTTGCGGTAGCGCGCAATGAAAGGCACGGTGGCACCGCCGTCAAGCAGTTCCACGGCGGCCCGGATCTGGTGTTCATGGACCCTGATTTCGGCCGCGATCTGGCGAATGATTTTATGCATGTGTTCTCTGATTGAGGATTTTCTGCCTGCCGCCAGCGGCAGCTCCCGTGCCTGCTGACGCCAAAGGGCGGAATTGTCCCACAGTGAAAACCGGCTTGCGCAACGACAATACCGGCCAGCGTCCGCGCCATTCATACCAATCAAAAAGGGAGTTCTCCATGCGTTTTCGCACCATTCTTCTGGTCGTCGCCATCTTGCTGCTGGCCGGCTTCGTGGCCTTGAACGTCGACGTATTTACCCAGCCCAATCCCTTGAGCCTGGGCTTTACCACAATCAATGTGCCTCTCGGACTGGTGATGCTGGGCCTGTTGCTGGCGACCCTTATCGTTTTCCTGGGCAGCACCATCTACATGCAAAGCCGGCATGTGCTCGAAGGACGCACGCATACCCGAGAACTCAATGCCCAGCGCGAACTTGCCGACAAGGCCGAAGCGTCCCGCTTCACCGAATTGCGCTCATACCTTGAAGCACAGGCAGTGACCGAGCAACATCGCGAAACGGCTTTGGGAACCGTCATGGCCGACCGTTTTGCCCAGCAGCAACAGGTCCTGCTGGCCCGCATGGAGCAGATGGACAACACCTTGGCCGCCTACATGGGCGAACTGGAACAACGCCTGGGGCAGCGCGCTTCAACCATCAACCTGCCGCACGACAGCAACACTACCTTCAGATAAGCTTCGGCCATGCAAGACATGGCTGAAGTAACTTGATCGCCCTCCTCCAACGGATTCTCAAAGGCATCCTGTTTGCACCGCTGGCGGTGTTCCTGCTGTTCGAGGAATGGGGCTGGGAACCGCTGGCGGCATGCTTCGCGGCGTTGGGCCGGCTGCCAGTGTGGCGGCAGATCGAGCGGCTGATCATTCGTCTGCCGCCCTGGGCAGCACTGTTGGCGTTTTGCGTTCCGGTGCTATTGCTCATTCCGGTCAAGCTGCTGGCGCTGTTCCTGTTGGGCAAGGGTCACATTGGCATTGGCCTCGGCTTGGTGGTGTCGGCAAAAATCGCAGGCACTGCGCTGGCCGCGCGCCTGTTCCAGTTGACTGAGCCGGCCCTCATGCAAATGGGCTGGTTCTCGCGCGCGTACCCGCCGTGGAAGGCATGGAAAGACCGGATGCTGCGGCAGGTCCGCGTTTCATGGCCCTGGCGTTTGGGAAGGCGCATGAAGCATATGACAAAAGCCGCGCGGGTTCGTCTCTGGAATGCTGTCAGGCAAACAGCGCCCGAAGAGCACAAATAGACCCGTGTGCTTCAATGATCAAAAACAATAGCAATCAATGGCCGACTATATTGCGCAAGAGACCTTTCCAGCTTGAAAAAGGCAATGTCTTCAGGCCAGCACGCTCACATCACCACAGGCGCTGATTGCTGGCGCTGCTGGCCCGAGAAAAAGGCCCACAGCAACAGCGTGGCATCCGGTCCTTCAGGCGCGCTGTAGTCCAGGCTGCCTTCGCCGCCGCTCCACGCATGGCCCAGCCCGTCAATCTCGCACTTGACCAGCATCGGCTTTCGGCCGGCGTAATAGGTCGTCGTCTTGTACGCGTGGCGCGGGCTGCGACCGCTGCTGCGACCGGCATAGCTGCGCACCACCGGGTGGGTGCTGGTGATCCAGGGCGCATCAACGATTGAAAATTGCGCACTCAGGTGGTCTGCATTGACACGGCGCACCACCGAATCGCTTTTGCCCTGGATCAGCATGACCGGCATGCCGGGAAAATGCAGCTTGCTGTCGGTGAACTCGCTCACCGCATCCCGGTGGTGCACGCCAGCGCCCTGCTGCATCGCCTGGAAGCCGCTCATGGGCGAGTCGCTGGTGCCAAAGACCGGCGCCGAATGCAGGCCGGCGGCGGCAATCAGCTGCGGATGGCGCAAAGCCAGAATGGTCGCAAGACCGGCGCCGGCGGACAGGCCGGCAACATAGGTTCGCGTCGTGTCCAGCCGGTTCCGGGCGCCCACCTGTTTGATCATTTCGGCGATCAGCGAGACATCGCCATGGCCTTGCTGGGTGGTGCGCCGGTACCAGTGCCAGCAGCGGTTAGCGTCGGCAGCGGCCGATTGCTGCGGATACAGCACCGCGAAGCCCTTGCGCTCGGCCAGCTGATTCATACGGGTGGAGGCGGCAAAATCAGTTGCGGTTTGCTTGCACCCATGCAGCATCACGACCAATGGAAGCGGCGCCTTGCAAACGCCCGATGGCAGGTAAAGCCAGTACATCATCCGACGCGCCGGCGCCAGCCCCGTCCCCGGCTGGCTGAAGAAGGATTTCTTCCAGCTTCCTGGCAGTGCCGGCAGCAGCGTGGCCGCGGGCCGGGCAGGCGCAGCGGCCGCCTTGCGGCGTTGCTTGGCTGTTTTTATCCCCGGAGGCATCACCGCCTTGACGGTTTTCAGGGTGGCGGTACGAAGGGTCTTGGCGACCTTGGCAGGCTTGACGCTTTTGGCCAGCGGTGTCCTGGCCGCCGTCGTCAACAGGCTTTTGAAGAGTTTGCGGCCCTGCGCCTGCTGTGCCTTGCCGACACGGCGCAGATTGTTGAGCCAGAGGCTGGTCAGACTTTTTGTCATGGGGGTCTTTGGCGTTGTGAGGTGTTAGGGGGTCTGAAATGGGGCCGATGCCGCAAACGCCATGCGCCGGCTCCTGATGCCTCAACCGTTCGATGTATTTTGCTGCAATGCAGCATAATTATCTGTAAGCACTTTTCCCCAGAAACAGGGCTTGGCGTTACAAAACACCGCGAGCGGGATAATTGGCCGACCGGGGCACGACAACGCCCACTTTTTTTTCGTCTGGATTTCCCTTATGACCATGCCTGACTTCCTGACCGCTGCCCTGTACAAATTTGTCGAGCTGCCTGACTTTTCCACGCTGCAGGCACCGCTGCTGGCCTGCTGCGAAGCGCAGGGCGTCAAGGGAACATTGCTGCTGGCACCGGAAGGCGTCAACGGCACAATTGCCGGATCGCCTGAAGGGGTGCGAGCGGTGCTCGGCTTCCTGCGCAGCGATCCGCGCTTGGCCACGCTGGAACACAAGGAAGCGCATGCTGCGCAGATGCCGTTCTATCGCATGAAGGTGAGGCTGAAAAAGGAGATCGTCACACTGGGCGTGCCGGACGTGCACCCCGGGCTGATGGCCGGCCAGTATGTCAAACCGCAGGACTGGGATGCCCTGATAGCAGAGCCTGGCGTTGTGCTGGTCGATACCCGAAATGACTACGAGGTGAATATCGGCACCTTCCAGGGCGCCATCAACCCGGCCACGCACAGCTTTTCCGAGCTGCCCGCCTGGGTCGAGAAGCAAATGGCAGAAGGCGGCACGCTGGCGCCGGTCGATGGCAAGAAACCCCGGGTGGCCATGTTCTGCACCGGTGGCATCCGCTGCGAAAAGTCCACCGCCTACATGCGGGCGCAGGGATTCGAGGAGGTCTACCACCTGGAAGGCGGCATCCTCAAGTACCTTGAAACCATGCCCGAGGCGCAAAGCCGCTGGCAGGGCGAATGCTTTGTGTTCGACGAGCGGGTCTCGGTCGGCCATGGGCTCCAGCCGGGCGACTTCACGCTGTGCCGGTCCTGCCGCGACCCGCTGAGCGCTGCGGACCGAAAATCGCCACTGTATGAACTCGGCGTGAGTTGCGCGCATTGCCAAGCCCGCACCACCGACGCGCAAAAGCAGGGCTATCGCGAACGCCAGCGCCAGGTCGAGCTGGCTGCAGGGCGCCACCAAGCGCACATAGGCGTTCGCCAGCACGGCAGCGAGTGACATGAACACGGCAGCGGCCTTGCCCGCTTTTTTCCAAGCGCCTCAACCCCTTCCGGTGCTGTATTCCTTTCGCCGCTGCCCCTATGCGATGCGGGCGCGGCTGGCCATTGCGGCCAGCGGCCTGCGCTGCATAGTGCGTGAAGTCGTGCTGCGCAGCAAACCCGCCGACCTGGTGGCCGCCTCTTCCAAGGCGACAGTGCCTGTGCTGGTACTGCCCGGCGGCCGGGTGATCGAGCAGAGCCTGGAGATCATGCTCTGGGCGCTGTCACTCAATGACCCGCACGACTGGCTTGCGGCGAATCGCGAAACGCGGACCGCCATGCAGGCGCTGATTGGCAGCAACGACGGCAATTTCAAGCAGCACCTGGACCGCTACAAGTACCCGAACCGCTACCAGCATGAACACACGGACGACGAGCAGGCCTTTGCCAAGGCGCACCGGGCGGACGCGGGCAGTTGGCTGAGAGAGCTTCAAAGCCGATTAAACCGCCACCCCTGGCTGTTGGGCGATGCAGCAAGCCTGGCCGACATGGCCATACTGCCCTTTGTCCGCCAGTTTGCGCACACCGACCTAGCCTGGTTTAATGCCCAGCCTTGGCCGCACCTGAAAGCGTGGCTGCTGGACTGGGAGAGCGGGCCGCTGTTTCAGCAGGTCATGGAAAAATACCCGCCATGGCAGCCGGGAGATCCGGACATTGCGTTGGGGCTGTCAACGGGCCCGGCAACAGGCTTGAAGTTCTAAAATTTGAGCCGTTGAGGACAATCGCGCTTAGTCCACGGTCGTAATCAGCTATCTATTCGATAGCAGTCGCACGTTTTCAGCAGCCACACGTTTTCTAGAGCGGCTCCGCCCTAACCGGCAAAGAAAACAAGGGAACGAGGTCGAGGAACGAATGGTCAAAGGCCGATTTGGAGGTAACGATCATGCCTTGGCGACGCGGCAAGGCTTATGCGCAGGATTTCCGGGATCGGGTTCTGGCGGCAAAGGGAACGCTTCGGGAAGTGGCGGCGCGCTTTGATGTCAGCCAGGCCTATGTGTCGCGGGTGCATTCGCGCCATGAGCGGATGGGCCAGGCCAGCGCGGGGGCGAAGCACAACCATGTGCCGCTACGCCTGGGAGGACTGAAGACGCTACTCCTGGGGCAAGTGGCCTTGGCGCCCGAGCAGACGCTGGCGCAGCTGTGCCAGTGGGTCAAGGTCGAGCACGGCCTGCAGGTCGGGCTCACGACCATGGGAAAAACGCTGACCCGGCTGGGGCTGACGCGAAAAAAACGCTGCACGCTGCCGAGCAAAAGCGAAGCGACGTAGCGCATGCCCGCGCGGCCTGGGCCGCAGAGCAGCCCAGACTCGGGCACGGGCGGCTGATCTTTCTCGATGAGACGTGGGCCACGACCAACATGACGCTCACTTGGGGCCGCTCGCCCAGGGGCCCCCTGTGTCAGACTAGTTGTCGCCTCTAAAAAATACTCTTTTAGACGCACCGACAACAATGAAGCAAAAATATTCCGAAGCATTTATCGAAC
>NZ_JADOVE010000029.1:0-29278 GCF_015752225.1 Polaromonas sp. CG_9.11 | reverse complement strand
AGAGCCGCCGCGACAACCTTCAGGCCAAAGTCAACTGGCAGTTCACGACCAAGGATGCCCGCACCAAGCTCAAAAGGCTTTACCCGACAACTACAGCATGACGCGACACTAGGTCGGGAGACTGCCGTGGCCAGACGCGTCATGCCGTCTTCCGGCCAGCTTGCGGGTCTGCTCGATGCAGTAATCCATCAGGCCGTCGAGTTCGGTGGACTTGTCGAAAACCGCATCGGCCCCCAGCGCCGCCGACCGCATCCGGATTTCCGGCGTGGCGTAGTTGGTCAGGATCACCACCTTCTGGAAAGATGCCCGCTGGCGGCACGCGGCCAGCACTCCCAAGCCGCTGCCCTGCTTCAGGAACAGGTCAATGATGGCCAGATGCCATTCCGAATGGCGGCCAAGCCATTGGCTGGCTTCCTGCTGGGTGGCCGAATGCGCGGTAATTTTCAGCTGCGCTATTTCGCCCAGGGTTTCGATCAGGTTGGTGCGAACGGTGGGGTTGTCTTCAACCAGGTAGGCAATCAGTGTTTGCATAGAGCACCTGTGTGTTTGGCTGACAGCTTTGGCTGCCCATCAGGCTATCTCCCCGAGCTATAAAAACACTCGGGTGTAACAGGTGCAGCCATCCGATGACGCCAGCCAGGGTAGGACAAGGCACGCGTCCGGCTCGGGCCGGGTCACGGCTTGATGCCCTTCAGTCGGGCGACGGCAAGGCCGGGTCGCTCGCATCAGCTCCAGGCCGCTCTTCGGCGCCGTCCGGATGCCGCGCGAACCGGTCGGGCGCGCGCCCATGCACTGGCGCTGCGTCAGGCCACGGCCAGCCGCCAAACCGGGTGCGCTGGTAGTCGGCGAAGGCCTGCCGGATCTCGGCCTGGGTGTTCATCACGAACGGGCCATGCTGCACCACCGGCTCGCCAATCGGCCGCCCCTGCAGCAGCAGGAATTCGGAGGCTTGCGGACCGTTGACCAGGTCGACGGCGGCATCGGCACGCAACCCGATGGCGCTGGCCTGGCGCACCGCCTGGCCGGCCACGCTGACGGATTCGCCCTTGAAGAAATAAAGCTGGCGCCGGGTCCTTTCGCCCATGGCGGCGGGCAGCGTCCAGCGCGCGCCGGGTGCCATGCGCAGCGTCCAGATGGCCACGTCGGCGTCAGGCTGCGCGGCCCAGGAATCGGGCGGCGGCGGCAAGGGCGCGTCCACACGGGCGTATGGGTCGTTCAGCTGGCCGGTGATGAGCGCCACGTCGGTGGTGCGGCCTTCGGCATCGGTGGCCGTGAACTTCGCAATGTCCTGCACCCAGAACATGGTGAAGTGCGGCGCGGCCATTTTGGCTGCCGCCGGCAGGTTCAGCCAGATCTGGAACAGCTCGAGCGGGTTCGGCCCGTCCGGCGCGAGCAGCGGAAACATTTCCGAATGCACCACGCCCTGGCCGGCGGTCAGCCACTGCACGTCGCCGCGCCCGAAACGCGCCGCCGCGCCAAGCGAGTCGGCATGGTCGATCAGCCCCTGGCGCACGATGGTCACGGTCTCAAAACCCCGGTGGGGATGCGCCGGAAAGCCCGGCACCGTGCGGCCGTGGTACATGCTCCAGCCGTCCTTGCGGCTGAAGTCCTGGCCGATGTCGCGCCCGGCAAGCGACGTCGCCGGGCCGTTGTGTGCATTGGCGGCCGGGTAGGCGTCGTCGTGGTAGACGCAAAACAGGAAGGGATCGACCGTTGGCCATGGAAAGCCCAGCGGCTCGGTGCGAAGAACGGGCGAGCCTGCCGGGGCTTGAGCGACAACGGGCAAGGAGGACATGAAGACGGCTTTGTTGAAAGAAACGCAGGTGAGGCGGAGGCGCTCCGTTTCAAGCAAGCAAGCCCGGCAGGACGGTGCTCGAATCACCTGTTCGCCGGGCTTCAGGCCCACTGGCCCGAACAGGCTCAGCGCCTGCCAGTCATGCTTTCCCAGCCTTGCCGGACAGCCTGTTTGGTCTTCTCCCAGGGGCTGCCGCCCGTGGGATTGCGGCTGGTCCAGTCGTTGTGGGCATCGGCCTCGACCTCGTCCCAGGAACGGTTGGCATAGCGGGGGTCGGATCGCAATGTCGAGCCGTAGCGGTAAGCCGGCTCGTATTCCTCGTAGGTGCCGCCCAGTGACGCCTGGTTGGCCTGGTAATGGCTGCGGTAGTCCGGCTCGGCCATGCCGGTGGTTTCGGCGTCGCCCTTGTCCACATTGACCACGGTGTTGCGCAGCTGCTCCTTGACCGTTTCGGTCCGGGTGCTGGCCTCGGTGCCGACGACCACTTCTTCCACCACGCGGGCCGTCTTGCTGACCACGGGCCGTTCGGAGGTTTCATGGATTTCAATCGAACCGCCTTCGAACGCCTTCAGGTCCGCTTCAGTGGCGGGCCGGTCAACGGTCCGGCGCTCGATGTCCGCGCGTTCCTCATGCAGCTGCACCTGTTCCTCGACCGGCCGTGTTTCGGTGCGCGAGAACACCCGGACCGTGCCCAGGTCAACTTCGCGCTTGCCGACCTCCAGGTCCTCGCGCACCACCGGCAGCACCGTGCCCTGGTCGACCTGGCGGCTGCCGTCCGGTGTCATGAGGTCATCGGACGACTGCAGGCTGTTGCTTTGGTAGCGGCTGCGCTCGGCGGCGATCTGGTCGGGATGGTAGGGCTCGGCCGACGGATCGAAGCCCGAGTAGCCTTCCTCGCGCCAGCTTTCGCTGCGCTTGTCGATGTCCACCGCGCCGGCGGTGGACAGGATTGAGCGGGCTTGCTCGACCCGGTCCGGCTCCGCCACCGTCACCGCCAGGACCGTGCTGCCCCGGCGAACGGCTTCGGAATAGTGGCCGGCTTGTTCCTTGTCATCGCTGCCGAAAAGGTCGCCAAAAAAACGGCCAATGCCTGCCATGAAGCCTTCGTCCTCGGTGCGCGGGGTCGTGCCGGTGATGGTGCGGTCGGTGGTGGTCAGTGTGTCGCTCGGCTGCTCTGCCGGGTTGGACTGCAGGCGCATCTCGCTGGCATCGAAACCGCTGTCCAGAAGGGCGTCGCGCGCGTCCTGGGCTTCATTGACGGTATCAAAAACACCTACTACTGTTTGCATGGCTTGACTCCTAAAAATTGATCAGGATTGATCGCGTAGCTGACAAAAAACCGGTTTTCAAGGCCTCTGCGCCACCCATTGCCGGGTGACCGGGTCCAGGCGCTCCACCACCACCTCTTCACGCCGCAGGGAAGTTGCCACGCTGTGCTCGAAGGATTCGCGCCGGCGGTGCACATGAATTTCCTCGACCAGCACCAGCTGCCTGACCAGCCGCTCCTCGTACACCGGAATCACCAGCCGGTCGCCCAGTGTCCTGGGCGCCTCGACCGCCTCGACCACCTGGTTGACGGGAACGCGCGTCGTCTCGACGACTTCGCGGTAGCCCGTGGCCGCCACCGGCTCGGTGACCTGGTGCACCACCTTGCGCACCCGCACGGTGCCGGTGTGTTCGCGCTGCAGGTGGACGTGCGCCTGTTCGGCCAGCACCGGAATGACGATGCGCTGGCCTGCGCCTGCAGGGTCGGGCGCGCTGGAAAACTGCGGGGTTTCGGGCGTGAAGGAGTTCATGCTGTGTTGTTGACCGGATGAATCTCCATCTTGCAGTTCTGACGCGCGCTGGTTGAAAGAACTTGGTCGTAGATGCCGTCAGCCGATACCTACAGACGCTTTCAGGCCTTGCCCTGCGGGACGAGCCGGCTGTGGCCGCCGGATGCCACAAAACACCACCGGCTCAAAGGCGACAGCCGTTTGTGAAACCGTCCTACACCGCATAAGGAACTAACTTGGTAAATTACCGTTACAGCTTGTCAGTGACTGTTAAATGTCGCGGCAAGATAAAACTGTGAACGCACACGCTGAATTTGATGTGCGGCTTATTCTTCACCTCAGAGGTCTTCCCATGAAACATTCTTTACTGCTTGCCGCTCTGGTTGCGATGCTTGGCCTGACTGCCTGCGAAAAAACCACGGTCGCGGCGCCGCCTGCTGCCAGCGCACCGGTCGTCGTGGTTCCCGGCCCGGCCGGTCCGGCCGGCGCGACGGGCGCTACCGGCTCGACCGGTTCAACGGTTGCCGTTCCCGGTGCAACGGGCGCCACCGGCGCCACGGGCGCGACCGGCAATGACGGCGCCACGGGTTCAACAGGCTCGACCGGTTACACCGGCGCCACGGGCGCAACTGGTGCCGACGGCAGCAAGGGCGACACCGGCAAAACCGGTGGCGACACCGTCATCGTCGTCCCGCAAAAATAATTTTTTTGCTTCGGTCCCTTAAAAACGCAGGTGGATTTCCACTTGCGTTTTTTTATGCCGGCTTGCACGTGCCAAAAAGGCATCAAAAAAGCCGTTTGCGCATGCGCCATCCAGACGGGAAGCTATTGATCCAAGCGTAATTGCGCCCCTTTTTTCACTTCAGCCAGCCTGCTGCCGCGCCAACCGCTGCACGATGTCGGCAAACAAGGGGCGCCGGGCGGTGTCTGGCTGTGCGCAGTCGGCCTGCAGGGCGGCCAGCGGGTTCAGCGCCGCGTGCCATCCGGCCGGTGACGGGCAGCAGGCCAGCAGTTCTTCCAGCAGGCAGGAAAAAGCCCGCGCCTCGATGCGCTGCAGGGCCAGCGCCAGCGGCGCGTCGTCCGGCGGAAAAAACGAGGCCGCGCCAAAGTCGCCGAGCAGCGCCTGGCCGTCGGCCGCGCACAAAATATTGTGCGCATACAGGTCGCCATGCAGGAGGCCGCGCGCATGCAGATGGCGGGCGGCCGACGCCACCCCCAGCGCCAGCCGCAGCGCCGTGTCCGGCGTGAAACGCGCCCTGGCGTGGTACACGTCGCGGGTGCACGAGTCCAGGCTGGGCGGTGCGGCCAGGTTGCCCAAGTGCGGCGCCACCAGCGCCATCACCAGGCCGTCACTGCCAGCCGGATGGCCGGTGACGCGGCCATGCACCGCAATCAGCCCGGGATGCGCGCCGGCGCCGATGCAGGCCGCCATTTCATGCCGGGGCAGGCCGTCGCTGGTCAGCGCGCCCTTGAACAGCTTGACGGCCACCGGCAGCGCCGTGTCGCCACGCTGCCAGAGCGCCTGGCGGATCACGCCCGATGCGCCTTCGCCCAGCAGCGCGCCAGGCTGCAGCCTGGCCCAGTCGATGCGGGCCAGCGGCGCATCGGCCTGCGCGGCCACCTCGCCGGCGTCGGCCAGCGGGTTGCCGGCAAACGCCAGCCAGGCCAGGCGCGGCAGCGCCAGCAGCCAGCCGGGCAGGGCGGTGAACCGGTTGGCGGGGATGCGCAGCAGCTCCAGCCGGGTGCAGGCGGCCATTTCCGGCGGCAGGCTGTGCAGCCGGTTGCCGGCCAGCATGAGTTTTTGCAGCCGCGTGCAGCGCCCCAGGGCGGCCGGCAGTTCGGCCAGCTGGTTGTCGGTCAGCACCAGCGCGCGCAGACGCGGCGGCAGCGCGGCGGCCGGCACCTGGCGAATCTGGTTGGCCCGAAAGCCGATCATCTCCAGCTGCGCGCATTGCCCCAGCACCGCCGGCAGTTCGGTGAAGCGGTTGTTCGAGCAAAAAATGATGCGCAGCCGGTGCAGCCGCGCCAGGTCGTGGGGCAGGGCGCTCAGCGCATTGCCAGAGAGGTCGAGGATTTCCAGCGTGTCGGCCAGCGTGAAAATCTCGGGCGGAAAGGTTTCCAGCCCGCAGGACAGGCTCAGTCGGCGGCTGCCAGCCAGCGTGCCGGCGCGCAGTTGCCCCAGCATGTCCAGGGCGGGAAGGGGCTCGGTGCCGTGCGGTGCGTTCATCGTGCCTATTGGACACGAAGCCGGTGCAGGCGATCGGCCTGGATTCACCGGATGCACCGGATCAACACCGGCGGTCCTGGCGCAGGCTGCTGAAAGCCAGCGTTTTTCATCAAAACCGGGGTTTGCGCTTACGCATCAAGCACCAGCAGCTATCAAAAAAATAGCGTTTAAGGTTTTCAGGTCTTCGGTGCCTGCGGAATCACCACGGTAAACACTGTTCCCTCCTCCAGCGTCGAGGCAACCGACACCGTGCCCCCGTGGGCCTTGGCGATCTCGCTCACGATGAACAGGCCCAGGCCCACGCTGCGGGCGTTGCTCACCTGATCGCAGCTGCGCACCATGCGTTCGAACAGTCCGTCCATGATGTCTGCGGGAATGGGCAGGCCCCGGTTCTGCACCGAAAGCGAAAAAAACGCATCTTCCCGGGTCGAGGTGACGACCACCGGCGCGCCGGGCTCGCCATAGGCCATGGCGTTGGACACCAGGTTGCCGACCAGTTGCGCCAGCCGGTCGGCATCGGCGGTGCACCGGCCGTGCCCCTGCTGCACATGGCGCAGCACACGGTCGGGATAGACCTGCGACAGCTCCTGCACTGCCCCGGCCACCGCGCTGTGCAGGTCCATGGACGCCGGCGACACCGACAGGCCACTGCCCAGCCGCGCCTGGGTGAGGTCCAGCAGATTGGCAATCAGGCGGCTGGCCCGGTCGCCAGCCCTCAGGATGTAGGCCAGCACCTCCGACTGGTCGGGAGTGAGGCTGCCCTTGCCCAGCAGTTCAGCGCTCATCAGCACCGCCATGATCGGGTTGCGCAGGTCATGGCTGACGATGCCGACCATCTGCTCGGCAAACATCGCCCGGTCGCTGGCTTGCGCCTGAAGCTCGTGGGCATGCGCGACCATCGCTTCGAGCTTGGTGCGCGCCTTCACCAGTTCCTTTTCATACTTGTCGCGGTCCTGGGCGACAAACAAGGCATATTCATCCACCTTCTCGCCATGCGGCGCATGCCGGCGCGCATTGAGCAGCATGGGCAGCAGCTGGCCGTCCTTGCGCAGCATCTGCACCCGCACTTCCGAGACAGAGCCCTGCAGCTGCAACAGGCGCAGCGAATGCGTGTGGTGAAAAATGCGGCAGCCCGTGGTCAGCAGGTCCTGGAACTTGCGCTGGCCGACCAGCTCGCCCGGGGAGTAGCCCAGCCATTGGCAAAACGCCAGGTTGACCCGGCGCAGCAAACCCTGCGCATCGGTCTGCACCAGCCCGCAGGGGGCCTGGTCAAGCAGTTCCTGCGCTTCGCTGGCCAGTGTCGAAGGGCCGGCGTTTGGAGATGCCAGCCCCTGGCGGGCCAGGAAGGCATCGATGGCCTCGGTGATGGCGCCCGGTTCGCTCAGGTGCGGGCAATGGCCAACGTTCTGGATGATCTCCAGCGTGCCGTGCGGCATCGCCTGGCGCATGTAGTGGCCCACCGGGACCGGGACGATCACATCGTCACTGCATTGCAGGATCAGCGTGGGCGTCGTCAGCCGGGGCAGTTGCGCGCGGTGGTCGGACAAAAAGGCGACGCGGGCGAACTGCCTGGCAATGTCCGGGTCGGTGCGGCAAAAGCTGCTGGCGAGTTCCGCGCCGAGTTCCGGCCGGTCGGGCGCGCCCATGATGACGGGTGCCATCGTGCTCGACCAGACAAGGTAGTTGCTGTCCATGCTGCTGAGCAAGGCATCGATGTCCGCGCGCTCAAAACCGCCGGTGTAATCCCCATCGTTGAGGTAGCACGGCGAGGGGCCGACCATGACCTGGGCCGCGATGCGGCCAGGCGCCGTCAGGTCGGCCAGCAGGCCGATCATGGCGCTGACCGAATGGCCGATGAAAATCACCGGACCCTGGCCGAATTGCCTGACGAGTTCCAGCACGTCATCGGCATGGCCCTGAAGGGAGCTGTATTTTTGGGGGTCATACGCCGACAGGTCGGATCGGCCGGCGCCGACCAGGTCGAAGGTCACGGTGTGAAAGCGTCCGGCGTAGGCTGGCTGCACCAGCCGCCACATGGTCTGGTCACAGCCCAAGCCGTGGGCAAAGAAAATGGTAGCCGGACCGCTTCCGGCGACCTGAACGTGATGGCGCCGCTCGACAGTCATGGTGTGCATTCAGTGCAAAAACTGGCCTTCAGGCCGGAGCATAGGCCTGAAGTAATCCATGGGCCAGAGACATTCCTGGCGAAATCGTTAGGACACGTGTTGAGCTGGAAAGGCGCAATTCCCACACCTGCCAGACACTGCTGGAGCCGCAGCTTTCGCATGCTTGAATTTTCCAGCCGGTGCGCCTCCGGAACCGTGCACTGCGCCCGCTGCACCTTCGTGAGGGCAGGCATCCGCCAGATGCCCTAGAGTGGTGCTCCCACGTTGACATGTTGAAACACGATGAACCCACCCACCCTGCTTTTTTTGCTGGCCAGCCCGCTGCTGCTGGCGTCCTGCGCCTCATGGCCTGCACCGCCCGTTCCCGAAATGATCGAAAACTCGCTGGGCATGAAGTTTGTCCGGGTGCCCGCCGGGAAATTCCTGATGGGCAGCGACGAAACCCCGCAAGCGCTGGCGCGCGACTATCCGCAGTACGCTGCGTGGCGCTTCGCCGAGCTGGCGGACGAGGCGCCGGTGCACCGGGTGCGCATCAGCCGGCCTTTTTTCCTGGGCCAGCACGAGGTCACGGTCGGCCAGTTCCGCCAGTTCGTCGAGGCCTCGGGCCATGCGCCCGAATCGGTCGCCGACGGCACCGGCGGCTATGGCTACAACCCGGCGCATGGCCTGGACGCCTCGGGGCGTGGCGACCTGTTTGAAGGCCGCGACCCGAAGTATTCGTGGCGCCACCCGGGTTTTGCGCAGGACGACACGCACCCGGTGCTCAACGTCACCTGGAACGACGCCGTGGCCATGAGCCGCTGGCTGAGCCAGAAAGAGGGCCGCCGCTACCGCCTGCCAACCGAAGCCGAGTGGGAATACGCCTGCCGCGCCGGATCGACGTCGCGCTACCAGGGCGGCAACCTGCCCGGGTCGCTGTTGCAGATCGCCAACACCTTCGACGCCGATGCCGCCCCTTACTGGCCGGCCCTGCGCGCCCAGGCGCAGCCGGGCTCTGACGGCCATGCCTTCACCGCGCCGGTCGGCAGTTTCCGGCCGAACGCCTTCGGCCTGCACGACATGCTGGGCAATGCCTGGGAATGGACCGCCGACTGGCATGCCGACGCCTATTACGCCGCCTCGCCGGCGACCGATCCGCCCGGCCCGGCCGACGGCACGGTGCGCGTGCGCCGCGGCGGCTCCTGGCACACCTGGGCGCTGTATTCGCGCTGCAGCTACCGCAACTGGAATTCGGCGCAGACCCGCTATACCCTGGTCGGCATGCGGCTGCTGCTCGAAGCGGACAGCACAGAGCGTCAATCACTGAAAAAATAGCCTGCTTTCATTCAATGACTTCCCATTTTTCAGGAGCGACGCATGAACCGCATGAACCCCAGCAACGCCGACCGCCTGGCCCGCGCCACCGCCCTGTGGCCGCACGTCGGCCGCGAACGCCCGGCCTTTGCGCTGCCGGCCGGTCCGGGCCAGGAGTCGGTCTGGGACTATCCGCGTCCGCCCCGGCTGGTGGCTGACGGCCGGGAAGTGGTCGTGATGGCCGGCCCCCTGGAGATTGCCCGCAGCCAGCGGGCGCTGCGCCTGCTGGAAACCGCCAGCCCGCCGGGCTTTTACCTGCCGGCGCAGGACGTGCGCACCGACCGGCTGGTGCCGGCGGGCGGCTCGTCGCACTGTGAATGGAAAGGCGAGGCGGCCTACTGGTCGGTGCCGCTGGCCGGCGGCGGCCTGCTGGGCCGCGTGGCCTGGTCGTATGCGCATCCGCTGGCGCCCTACGAAGCGCTGGCCGGCCATTTCGGGTTTTATCCGCAGCACCTGGACTGCTTTGTGGACGGGCTCCCGGTGCAACCGCAGCCGGGCGGTTTTTATGCCGGCTGGATCACGCCCGAGGTGGTCGGGCCGTTCAAGGGCGGACCCGGTTCAGGCGGCTGGTGAACGGTGAGCGGCCGGCAGCCGGCGGACCAAACCGGGCGTGATCCTGGCGGCGGGTCAGCGCGCTCGCCTGGGCCGTGCGGCCATCCGCCGCGTGTCCTGCGGCCGGCGCGGGCGCGGGCGCATGGCCCAGAGTATCCCCAGCCCGACCGCGCCGGCCAGCGCGACCGCCGCCACCGGCATGGCGCGGACCGCCAGCGTCCGGTAGCCGCCATCGATGGTGTGCACGCGTGACGGTTCAAACAGATTGCCATTGGTGACCGGCGCCGGGTCAGCGCGCGCCAGCGCCTGGTCCATCAGCCAGCGGGTGGCGCGGGCGGTCAGGCCGGGTGCGACGGCATGCGCCAGCCGCCCCGGAATCGCCACGCTGCCAATGGCGGTGACGTCGCGCGGCGCCCGGCTCAGCGCCACCAGGGCATGGGCCACCGTGCGCGGGTCCAGCACCGGCGGCGGCGGGCGCAGGCGCTTGCCGGTGTAGTTGGCGCCGTGGAACAGGCCCGGCGTGTCGACAAAGGTCGGGTAGACCTCACAGACATGCACGTCGGGCAGGCTGCCCAGCTCGGCCCGCAGCGCCTCTGAAAAACCGCGCAGCCCGAACTTGCTGGCGGTGTAGGCGGCGGCATAGGGCGCGGGAACCCAGCCGCCCGACGAGATCATGTTGATCAGCGTGCCGCGCCCGCGCTGGCGAAAATGCGGCAGCACTGCATGCGCGCCGTTCATGTGGCCCAGCAGGTTGGCCGCGATCACGCGCGCGTGGGCCTCCATCGGCGTGGCATCGAACGCGCCGACCGCCCCGATGCCGACGTTGTTGATCCAGACGTCGATGCGGCTAAAGCGCCCGATGGCCGCGTGGGCCAGCGCCTGCATGGCGTCGGCATCGGTCACGTCGGTCGGCACGGCCAGCGCCTGGGCATCGAGCAGCACGCATTCGGCCGCCACCTTGTCGAGCGCCTCGGGACCGCGCGCGGCCAGCACCAGGTGCGCGCCCGCACGCGCAAAGGCCAGGGCGGTGGCATGGCCGATGCCGCTGGAGGCGCCGGTCAGGACGACGACGGGCGCCAGGAAATGGTCGAGGTAGGTGTTGAGCATGGAGCAGGCCTGGAAGTAAGGGGTGGTTGATGTGTTGAATCGTCCGGTGCAAAAACCCGGCTGTCAATCGGCGAAGGTGCCTGCCGGTGTCGGGCGGCGGATGGTGTGTGCCTGGAGCGGCCGGCATTTTTTGACTGGACACCCGCCACCCGCTGGAGCAAGACGCCTGGAGAACAGCGAAACCAGCCCTTAGCGCAAGCAGGGTAAGCGCAAGCAGCTATCTATTTGGTAGCTGTAACCCCGTCGCCGGCCTTCACGCCCCCAGCGAATCCCCATGCCGGCGCCAGAACGCCGCATCGGGCACGCCGCCCCGGCCCGCTGCCAGGTTGTCCTGCATGTGCTCTGGCCGGCCGGTGCCGGGAATCGCGCAGGTCACGGCCGGGCAGCGGCTTGCCGGCCAGGCGCCGCAGCAGGCCGCCGCCGCCAAAAGGCTGGTTGACCAGCACCGCCACGCCGCGCGCCTGCGCCAGCGGCAGCAGGCGTTGGGCCGCGGCGCGGTCGTCCAGCGCATAGTTGATCTGCAGGAAATCGAGCTTTTCTGCACGTAGAACCGCCTCGACTTCGGCATGGGCCGACGCGGTGTAGTGGGTGATGCCAACATAGCGCACGCGGCCGGCGTCCTGCAAGGCGCGTGCCGAAGCCAGCTGCACGCGCCAGTCCACCAGGTTGTGCACCCGCATCAGGTCGATGCGTTCTGTGCGCAGTCGGGCAAACGACTGCGCCATTTGCGCCAGGCCGGCGTCACGCCCGGGGGTCCAGACCTTGGTCGCGATGAAGGCCCGTTCGCGGCTGCCGGCGGCGGCCAGCAGCTCGCCGCTGGTGCTCTCGGCGCGGCCGTACATCGGCGAGCTGTCGAGCACCGAGCCGCCGGCGGCAAACAGCGCCGCCAGCACGCCCGGCAGTTCGGCATGGCCGGGCGCTTGCGGCGCCAGGTCAAAGCCGATGTAGGTGCCGCAGCCAATCACCGGCAGCGCTTCGCCGGTCGAGGGAATCGGGCGGGTGTCGATCGGCGGTGTCATGGGCATGGCCTGCAGTGGCGCCGGTGGGCGGGGTGGCGCAAGGGGCATGGGGCAAGGGGCATGGGGCATGGGGCATGGGCGAAATTTGCCTGAACTTCAAAAGCCACGCCAGGCAAGGGCATTCAATCCGATGACCGCTTGCGGCAATGCGCCGTCCTCCGGCCGGGCTGCACAGGCCGCCGCCGCTGGGCGGGTCCGGCGCCGGCCTTGGCGACTTTGCGGAAATCAAGCCAGATGGCGTCGCGTGTTTTTTACCGAGCCGTCAAGCTCGCTTACCCCGGTAAGTAGTCATACGGAATTGAAACGCCCGGTGTTGCAGACCATCATGCAACTGGCCTCAGCATGTGACTCCGAGACGCCTCGGGCTGCTGAGCCTTCGCATCCCTGAGGAACCAAGCTGGCACCAGGCGTCAGATGGCCTGGAACGGGTGTGCGTGAACCGTCGATGAACGAACAAATCAACACAAGAAGGCGAGACATGAGCATCCCACGCAAGAACATCCCTTTGAAACTGACCACGCTGGCCGCTGCCCTGCTGGCGCTGAGCGCCTGCGGCGGCAGCAGCAACCCGTTCGAGAGCACCAACCTCAAGCCAAGCTATCTGGGCGCCATCGTCACCGCCAGCTATGACGGCAACAGCGACGACCTGCTGACCGCCGGCCTGGGCAAGACCGGACTGGGCGACGTTCCCGCACAGGCGGCACT
Source organism: Polaromonas sp. CG_9.11 (assembly GCF_015752225.1). NCBI lineage: Bacteria > Pseudomonadati > Pseudomonadota > Betaproteobacteria > Burkholderiales > Comamonadaceae > Polaromonas > Polaromonas sp. CG_9.11. The sequence goes on along the minus strand of NZ_JADOVE010000029.1, from coordinate 16,619 downwards.
GAAGCCAGCCGACCCGTTGAAGCCCACGGCCGCCGAACTGCGCAGGCTCGCCATCTTCAACAACTACCGCGCCATCCTCGACATCACGCCGACCGGCGGCTACGGCACGCTGTACGGGCCGAACGTCGATGCCAAGGGCGTCATCAGCACCAGCGAAGGCAAGATCGCCGGCACCGAGTACATCGCCTATTCGGACGACGGCACCGGCAAGCAGAACATCACCCTGCTGGTGCAGGTGCCCGCGACCTTCAACCCGGCCAATGCCTGCATCGTCACCGGCACCTCCAGCGGCTCGCGCGGCGTGTATGGCGCCATCGGCTCGTCCGGCGAGTGGGGCCTGAAGAACGGTTGCGCCGTGGCCTACACCGACAAGGGCACCGGCACCGGCATCCACGACCTGCAGAACAATACGGTCAATGGGCAGAACGGCGTTCGCACCGACGCTGCCACGGCCGGCAAGAACTCGATCTTCACTGCCGACCTGAGCGCCGCCGAACTCGCCGCCTTCAATGTGGCCACGCCGAACCGCTTTGCCGTCAAGCACGCGCATTCGCAGCAAAATCCGGAAAAGGACTGGGGCAAGTGGACGCTGCAGTCGGTCGAATTCGCCTATTTCGTGCTGAATGAAAAATACGGCGACCTGGCCCGCGACGGCGTCACGCACCTGAAAAAGCTCACCCCGTCCAACACCATCGTGATCGCCTCCAGCGTGTCCAACGGCGCTGGCTCGGCATTGGCGGCGGCCGAGCAGGACACGCAGGGCCTGATCAGCGGCGTGGCCGTGGCCGAGCCCGAAGTCCAGCTCGCGCCCGACAGCCGGCTGAGCGTCAAGCGCGGCGCGACCACGCTGGTCGGCACCGGCAAGCCGCTGTACGACTATTTCACGCTGGCCAACCTGCTGCAGCCCTGCGCGGCGCTGGTGTCGCCCACCACGAACGCCTTCAATACCGTCAACGCAACGGTTGCTGCCAACCGCTGCAGCGCCCTGCAGGCCAATGGCCTGGTCACCGGCAGCACGACCGCCGAGCAGGCCGCCAGCGCCATGGCCGCACTGGTGGCGGCCGGCTGGCAGCCCGAAAGCAATGTGCTGCAGGCGTCGCACTACTCGTTCGCGACCTTGTCGGTCGGGCTGACGTATGCCAACACCTATGGCCGTTTCAGCGCCAAGGACAACCTGTGCGGCTACAGCTTTGCCGCCACTAACGCAACCACCGGTGCACTAACGGCGGTCAATGCGGCTTCGCTGGCGACCTCATTCGGCGCCTCCAACGGCGTGCCGCCGACCATTGGCATCAGCATCGTCAACAACCTCAGCCTGGGCGGGCCGTTGCAAGATGGGTTCTCGCTGTCGGCCGGCAATGTGCAGGACTACAACATCGCCGGCGCGCTGTGCATGCGCGAGCTGTTCACCGGCACCAGCGCCAATGCGGTGCGCGTGCAGCAGGGCATCAAGGAAGTGGCGCGCAGTGCCAACCTGCGCGGCAAGCCGGCGCTGATCGTGCAAGGCCGGGCCGACACACTGTTGCCGGTGGCCTTCACGGGCCGGCCTTACTACGGCATGAACCAGATCGTCGAAGGCACGGCTAGCCGGCTGTCGTACATCGAGGTGGCCAATGCGCAGCATTTCGACGCCTTCCTTGGCTTTCCGGGCTATGCCGAGCGCCTGGTGCCGTTGCACCGCTACTTCATCCAGGCGATGGACATGATGTACGCCAACCTGAAATCCGGCGCTGCCCTGCCGGCCAGCCAGGTGGTGCGCACCGTGCCGCGCGGCCTGAACGGCGCCACTGCCAATCCGATCACCGCTGCCAACGTGCCGCCGATCCAGACGACGCCGGCCGCTGCTGACCGGATCACGTTTGCCAACAACGTGCTGACCATCGCCGACTGATCGTTTTTCCGGCCCTTGCAACGCCCGTGGCGCCGCCTGTGCGCCACGGGCTTTTTTCATGGGGATTGAAAACTTGGCGGCAACCCTGCGGCGCGCCCGCTTTGCCAAAGCGCAATCACCCTGACGGGCACTGTCCGCCATGGCGAATGCAGCGCTCCAGAGCCCTTCCCGCGTGCGGGCCTGGGCTGTGCGCAGCTTTGCTCGATCGGGTTGACGTCCGGGCTGTTTGGCGGCAAGTCGCGCAGCATGGCGCCCGCGCCCTCGATGGCCGCTTCAATGCCGGCGCACCTTGTGCGGGCCCGGGCAAGTCCGTTGCCGCGATGTCGCCAGCGCGCAGTTCAGGCAGACCGGCACGGGCTGGAAATTCGGATGGCGCACTGCCCGCCGTATCAATTCCCAAATACCACTCGATGGAGTACCGGCTGTTTGCCCCTGTGACGCGCTCCTGCCAGGGCGCAAGGTTTTGCGAACCCGCTTGTGTGGGCAACTGATCACCATCACAAGGATCAAACAGCAAGATGGAGTCCAAACGCCAACAATGAAAAAGTTATTTGGAAATTAAAATTAAGTATTTACAGTTCTATAGAACAACCACCAGAATCCACTCCGTCACAGTTTTTCTTTGCATTTTTCTGGAGTTGACCATGGCGCATCGCCACATTTTTCGCCGCCCCTTCCTGGGAATGGCCTTGGCCGCCACACTGGCTGCGGCTTCATGGGGTGCCGGCGCCCAGCAGGCCATCAACCTGCTCAATGTGTCGTACGACCCCACCCGCGAACTTTATGTGCAGTACAACGCCGCATTCATCAAGCACTGGAAAGCAAAAACCGGTCAGGACGTGACCATCAAGCAATCCCACGGCGGCTCGGGCAAACAGGCGCGCTCGGTGATTGACGGGCTGGAGGCGGACGTGGTGACGCTGGCGCTTGGAGGTGATGTGGAGGCACTGCAAAAAAACGGCGGCTGGATTGCCCCGGACTGGCAAAAACGCCTGCCACATAATTCGGCGCCCTATACCTCGACCATCGTACTGGTGGTGCGCCAAGGCAACCCCAAGGGAATCAAGGACTGGGACGACCTGATCAAGCCCGGCGTGAGCGTCATCACACCCAACCCCAAAACCTCGGGTGGCGCCCGCTGGAACTATCTGGCCGGATGGGAATTCGCCAAACGCAAAAACGGTGGTAACGACGCCAAGGCCAAGGAATTCGTGCAGGCCCTGTACAAGAATGTGCCAGTGCTCGACACCGGTGCACGCGGCTCGTCCATCACCTTCGCGCAGCGCAACCAGGGCGATGTGTTCATTTCCTGGGAGAACGAGGCCCACCTGCTGGAGAAAGAATTTGGCAGCAAAGTGGACATTGTTTACCCGTCCCTGAGCATTCTGGCCGAGCCACCAGTGGCCGTGGTGGACAAGAACGTGGACCGCAAGGGCACCCGTGCCGTGGCGCAGGCCTATCTGGAGTACCTGTACTCCGATGTGGGACAGGACATCGCAGGTAAAAACTTTTACCGCCCGATCTCCGAAAAAGCCCAGGCCAAGTACGCCAGGCAATTCCCCAAGCTCAATTTGTTCACCATTGAACAAGCTTTTGGCGGCTGGACCAAGGCAGACAAGGACCACTTTGCAGATGGCGGCTCGTTCGACCAGATTTACCTGAAGAAATAGGTGGTGTCGCATTGGCTGGAGCGCTGTCGGCTCCTTGCTGGACCTGTTTGGCGCCAGCGAATGCGAGCGCTGCATTCGCCATTGCGGCTATTGCCAGCCAGGGTGCTTGCGCCCTAGTCGCCGCCGGGGTCGTCCTGGGCGAAGTCCGGCGGCAGGATGCTGTCGGTCGCCGTCACCTCGACCTGCATGTCGTCGAGCTGCAGCGGCTGCAGGCCATAGTCCGAGATAAACGCCACGTCGGCCGCGTCATGGCCATAGGCCAGCACGATGCGGCCGCCGCGCGGCGCGTCCTGCGTGGCGTCAAAGGTGTACCAGCGCCCGCCGACGAAGGCTTCAAACCAGGCATGCAGGTCCATCGGCTTGAGCCCGTGCAGGTAGCCCACCACCATGCGCGCCGGAATCTGCAGGCTGCGGCACAGGCCGATGCCCACATGCGCAAAGTCGCGGCACACGCCCGCGCCATGCGCCAGCGTGTCGAGCGCGTCGGTGCTGGGGGTGCTGACGCCGTAGCGGTATTCCAGGTTGTCGTGAATCCAGGCGCGTATCTGTTCAACCTGCGCATAGCCGGGCGCCGCCCGGGCGACCACCGTCAGCGCCTGGTCCTGCATCATGTCCGACGGGCAGTAGCGGCTTTGCAGCAGGTAGTGCAGCACGTCGGCCGGCAGTTCGGTGATGGGCGTCTTGGGCGCGTCGTGTGCCACCGCGATGTGGTCTTCGACCTCCATGACCACTTCGACGTTGATCTGCATCTGCCCTTGCGGCACGACCAGGCGCTGGCACAGGTTGCCGTAGCCATCGGCAAACTCGTCCACCGGCGCCCAGGGGTGCAGGTCGTAGCGTTCGCTGATCACCCACTGCGTCTGGCCGCTGCGCGGGCGCAGCATCGCCACCATGGGGCAATCCGAGGCAGCGGTCATGCTGATGGAACAGGCAGCTTTAAGCTTCATGGGGAAAAAGGTAAAAAAGAACGGCAGGAAAGGCGCTAAAAGCGCTAGCTTAGCCTGCCCGCCCTGTCCGGCTTGTAGGCTGAAACCCGTCTGCAGTGCAGGTGCGCTCTGTTTCAGCCACCACCAGCATGGCTGGCAGTTGAAAAATCGATGAAAACAGGCGTTTGCGCATGACTGCATTGGTTTTTTGCTATGAAAAAAACAGCAAACAAAAATCCCGCCAATTCCGGCTTCCTTTCCGGCCTGCTGCGCCCCAACCGGTTCGGTGGCGTGAATGTCCCCATGCTGACAAGGCAACGTCTGACAAATGCCAGGACACGGGGGCTTCAGAATAAAAACCCATGGCAGCGCTGCCGCGAAGCTTCAGGCAGACGGCTTGGCGCCGACAACGCAGCGCCGACCAAAAACACAACCGCCAGGACAGGACTCGCACCATGAACCAGCAACGCGTTGAAGGGCAGGCAGGCCATGTCGCCGCACCTTCCGACAGTCCGGCCTTTGCCCAGTGGCGGGACAGCTTCCAGTTCCTTCGCGGCTTTGTGCGCAACCCGGCGCAGGTCGGCTCGATCATCCCGAGTTCGCGCCAGCTCGAGCAGCGGCTGGTGCGCAGTGCGCGCATCGGCGACGCGCGCATGGTGGTGGAGCTGGGGCCGGGGACCGGCGGAACGACCTCGGCGTTCTTGCGCGCCATGGCGTCCACCGCCCAGCTGCTGGCCATCGAGCTGGACACCGAATTTCACCAGCGCCTGCATGCGTCGATCCTCGACCCGCGCTTCAACGTCGAACTGGGCAGCGCAGAGCGCCTGGCCGAGTTCCTGAGAGCGCGCTGGCTGCCCGCGCCGGATGTGATCATCTCGGGCATTCCGTTTTCCACCATGCCGCCCGACGTCTCGGACCGGGTGGCGTCCAGCGTGGCCCGTGCGCTGCGGCCAGGCGGGCGCTTTGTCGCCTACCAGGTGCGCGCGCATGTTTCAGGTTTCATGTCGCCTTACCTTGGCACGCCCGACAAGAAGTGGGAAGTCGTCAACGTGCCGCCGGTGCGCGTGTTCACCTGGGTCAAGCCCGCGAATTAAGCCCGGCAGGGCCGGAGCCCCGCCTTTCAGCTTCAATGTCAGGGCCGCTTCGGTATGGCCAGTCCCTTGACCACCGCCGGCCGTTCCACGAAAGCCGCCAGCACCCGCTTGACCTGTGCGAAATCGTCGAATCCCACCAGTTCACCGGCCTCATAGAAGCCCACCAGGTTGCGCACCCATGGAAAGGTCGCAATGTCGGCAATGCCGTAGTGCTGCCCCATGATCCAGTCGCGGCCTTCCAGGCGCCGGTCCAGCACGCCAAGCAGGCGCCGCGCTTCGGCCACGTAGCGGCCCAGCGGGCGCTTGTCCTCGCAGTCCTTGCCGGCGAACGTAATGAAAAATCCCAGCTGGCCGAACATCGGGCCGATGCCGCCCATCTGGAACATCAGCCACTGGATCGTCTCGTAGCGGCCGGCCGCGTCCTGTGCCATGAACAGGCCGGTCTTGTCGGCCAGGTAGAGCAGGATGGCGCCCGACTCGAACAGCGCCAGCGGCTTGCCGCCCGGCCCGTGCGGGTCCAGGATGGCCGGAATCTTGTTGTTCGGGCTAAGCGACAGGAATTCCGGCGTCATCTGGTCCTGGGTTTCAAAGCTGACCAGGTGCACCTCGTACGGCAGCCGGGTTTCTTCCAGCAGGATTGACACCTTCACGCCGTTGGGCGTGGACAGCGAATACAGCTGAAGCCGGTCAGGGTGGCGGGCGGGCCATTTCCGGGTCACGGGAAAGGCGGCAAGATCGTTCATTCGGGTTCCTGGGAATGAAGGCGGGATGAAGGCGGGATGAAGGCGGGATGAAGGCCCCACGAAAGCACGCATTCTGGCCCGAAGGCCGTTGGCCTGCAGCCGTGCATCGCAAGTCCACCCTGGTGGCGCAGGCGACGCAGGTGTCGGCACCCAGAAAAAAAACAGCCCGCCCGGCGCTGCCAAGGCGCCGCCCGTTGTTCTTTTGAAAGCGCAGGCCGCCTAGCGTCCCACCACCGACCAGCCAGCCTGCTGGTTGGCCTTGTTGTTCTCGTATTCCCACGCGGTGCCGCAGCGGTCGCAGCGGTAGCTGGTGAGGGTGACCAGGCTGGCGCCGCGCTTTTCCTGGCGGTTGCCGCCCTGCACGAGCTCGGGATGTCCCGGCGCCTTGCGCCAGTTGCGCTGGATGCCGGCGCACGAGTCGCACAGCGCCATCTTCTTCAATTCGTTCTTTCGGTTCAGGTCTTCGGTCATGGTGTGGCTGCTTTTCTGGTGGGGCGAGGTTGGCTTGGAGGTGGGGCCGATTGTCGCTGACGCCAACTTGCCGTCAGGCGCCAGCGCCTTTGCCGCCCGGCAAGCGCAGGCCGCGCAGGCGCTGGTGCGCCGCGTCGTCCCCCTCCACGGGCAGCTGCTGCCGGGCATTCAGGTAGTGGCTGGTGAACACATCCAGGTAAGCCTCCAGCGTTTGCGCCGCATGCGGCTCGCCGGCCAGTTCCATACACAACGCGGCGACCTCCGAGGTGCAGAAATGGTCGGCGCGTTTGGCCCGGCGCAGCCGGTAGCGCGAAAGCTGCTCGCCCTGCAGGCTGAGCACCGGCAAATGGTCCAGGTAGGGGCTTTTGCGAAACATCTTGCGCGCCTCGGGCCAGGTGGCATCCAGCAGCACGAACAGCGGCCGCTTGCCCGTGAGCGGATTGGCGGACTGCACCCGTGACACGACCCGCCCCTGCGCCACGAATTCACCCGGAAACACCAGGTAGGGCTGCCACTGCGGATCGGCCAGCAGGGCCAGCAGCGCGGGGTCCACCTCGGTGCGCGCCCAGCCAAAGGCAAACGTGTCGGCCACCACATCGGCAATCAGCCAGCCCGTGTTGCTCGGCTTGAGCGGCTCGATGTCGGCCATGACGAGGCACACCCCCGCACGCACCGGCACGGCCGGACGCAGCGCGCACAGGCAGTGGCTGGGAATCAGTCGGCAACCGGCGCAGCGCTCGCCGCGCGGCCCGCCACGGGCCAGAAAGGGTTTGGAGCTGCGCGCCAATCGCGCGGTGCGCAGGCGGGAAACGGCATGGGCATGGGGCATGGGCGGGAGTCTAGCGCAGCGGGGCGGCCGGCAAGCCGCGCCGCCACCTGCGCACCCCGGCCCGCTGACGCGCTTCGGCTCCAACGCTGCTTTGGCTGGAAATGGCTCTGCTGTCGAACGGGTTGTTGCCATTTACCAAGCCGCCGCGCGGCCTTGTTGTCTAAACTGGCAGGCCACTGCAGATGCGTGCTGGCCGGTGGTTTGAGTTGTATGCCACGTGCATCCCCGCACCAGCAGGACAACCCTACAAGGCAGACTGAAGTGACAGGTCTGTTTTTTAAGATATTCCCGTAACCCCGTCACAGGAGCCAACATGAAGCGTCGCAAAATCCTGCAAGGCTTTGCCCAGGCCAGCCTGGGTTTGGCCGTGCTCCCCTTCAGTGAACTTGCCATGGCAATGACCAAACTCATGAAATCCAAGTCCGAGTGGCAGCAGCAGTTGCCCGCCGCCAACTACGCGGTGCTGTTCAAGGACAGCACCGAGCGCGCCGGCAGCAGCCCCCTGAACGACGAAAAGCGTGCCGGAAGCTATGTCTGCTTTGCCTGCAATTTGCCCTTGTTCAAGAGCGAACTCAAGTTCGACAGCGGCACCGGCTGGCCCAGCTTTTTCAATGTGATCCCCGACGCGGTCGAGACGCGCCTTGATTTCAGCATGATCTGGCCCCGCACCGAATACCACTGCGCCCGCTGCAACGGCCATCAGGGCCACCTGTTCAAGGACGGCCCGCAACCCACCGGTTTGCGTTACTGCAACAACGGCGTTGCGCTTCAATTCATTCCCGCAGGCGAAAAACTACCGGAGTTGCGCACATGAAAAACTGGCTTCAATCCCTGGCCGCCCTGGCCCTGTCCGTGCTGGTCGGCCAGGCCGGCGCGCAGTCGCCCTCGGTGCCAGCTTCAGCAGGCCAGAGAGCCACGGCGATCTTTGCCGGCGGCTGCTTCTGGTGCGTGGAAGCCGACTTTGAAAAACTACCGGGTGTCATTGCCGCCGAGTCGGGCTACACGGGCGGCAAAACTGCCAACCCCACTTACCAGACGGTGAGCGCCGGCGGCACCGGCCACACCGAGGCGGTTCGGCTGACCTACGACCCCGGCGTCGTCAGCTACCCGGTGTTGCTCGACTTCTTCTGGCGCCACATTGACCCGACCGTGAAGGACCGGCAATTTTGCGATGTTGGCAACCAATACCGCAGCGCCATCTACTACAACAGCCCGGCACAAAAAGCCCTGGTTGAAGCCAGCAAGGCGGCCATCTTGAAGTCCGGCGTGCTGAAGGAAATCCATACCGAGATCGCACCGGAATCGGCCTTTTACCTGGCCGAGGACTACCACCAGAGCTACTACACAAAGAACCCGCTGCGCTACAACTATTACCGCCTGACGTGCGGCAGGGACAGCCGCGTCGCCGAAGTCTGGGGCACCAAGAACTGAGCAGTTCCGGGAAAGTCCCCGCTTGCTGATCCACCTGTTCAGGTCCTCGGCGCAACTAGAAGGCAACATCTGCAGCCGCCTGGCTACCGAGCGCCTGATCACGCACCCCCCTATTGCCCTGCATGCCCTTTTCCCGATGGCTTCATGGCGAATCCCATCGCCAGCGGCCGCATTCGCCGCAAGGCTGCGGAAATTGGTGGCAGCGTGTATTTGCCTGTGGCCCTGCCGCAGCGCCTGGAAGCGCTGGTTGGCATCAGCATCGGCAACGGCATGCTGGCCAGGATTCGTGACCCGTTTGGACCGGCCTTTTTCCTGATGGCAACCGGCAGTTACCATGCAACTCGTCACACAAGGTCATCCTTTAGAAAGAACACGCTATGCACGATAACTTTTGGCCGGGCATCATGCGGGCCGTTCGGGTCGGTTTCCTGGCCACGCTGGCAGGCGCGGCGGTGGTGGGGTGTGGGGGCGGCGACGGCGGCGGCACCGTGCCTCCGGTCTTGCAGGCCAACCCCACGACGCCTTGGGAGTTGATGACGGCAGGCGACATCGCACAGTGCTTTCTTCGACCTGCATCCGACTCGGGTGCTGAAAAAACAGCCCAACTGATCGAGCGCCAACTGGCCGGTGCCGGCGGCAATTCCAACGTGCTGACCCTTGGAGACAATGCCTATTTGCTCGGTGCCAGCCTGGGCTTCACCGATTGCTATGAAAAAACCTGGGGCCGGTTTATCAACAAAACCTTCGCCATTGCAGGCAACCACGACTACGAAAATGGCAACAGTAATTACTTTGATTACTTTGGTGCCAAGGCCAGCCCCGATGGACAGCGCACAGGCTACTACCGCATCGACCAAAGCGGCTGGACCGTGTTTGCACTGAACAGCAACATCGATGCGTCAGCCGCTTCAGTGCAGGCACAGTGGCTGAAGAAAGAGCTGGCCACCGCCAACCCCTGTGTGGCGGCGGCCTGGCACCATGCCCGGTTCACCTCGGCCCCCGACGGCGACAACGCCACCATGGCCGCCGTGTGGGACATCCTGGACCAGGCCAAGGCCGATGTGGTGCTGCAAGCCCACGAGCACCAGTACGAGCGCTTTGCCCCCATGACCGCCGACGGCACGCTGTCTGCCACGGGCGGCATGCGCTCGTTCGTGGTGGGCACCGGCGGCGCAAAGACTTATGCGCACGCCACGGTCCGTGCGGGCAGCGAGAAACAGGCGGTCGCCTTGGGCGTGATGCGCTTGTCGCTGTCGGCCGGCAACGCCAAGTGGCGATTCCTTGACGTGGACAACGCCGTGCGCGACGAAGGGACGTTTGACTGCCGCAAGAAGTAGTCGCCCGTGGCAGGCCATGCTTGCCGGCTCCGCACGACCAGGGCCGCCGCGTGGCCTATTTGGCCGGGCGGTGCAGCGCGCAGATCTTGTTGCCGTCAGGATCGCGCACATACGCCAGGTAGATCTTGCCGACCGCGCCGTCCCGAAAACCGGGGGGTTCTTCGCAGTCCGTGCCGCCATTGGCAATGCCGGCTGCATGGAATGCATCACCTTGCTCTGGCGACGCCACGTCAAACCCGATGGTGCTGCCATTGCCGTGCGTCGCAGGCTCGCCATTGATGGGCGTGGTGATGGCGAACGTGCCCGCAGTGCCCCGGTAGAAATACCGGTTCTTGTTGGCAACCCCCGGGCCGATGCCCAGCGTGCCCAGCAGCGCATCGTAAAACTTCTTTGAAACCTCCAGATCGTTGACACCAAGCATGACGTGACTGAACATTGTTTTCTCCGTTGGGTGCCCGGTGGCGGGCGAAGTAGGGCCGGGGGAATGGTAATGGATAACGGGTCAATGCCTGGCTGGCCCGAGCCACCGGGCGCGGCTTTCAAAGCGGCACACGCCATCGGCTGGCAGAGGCTGCTTTCATGTTAAATCGGTCGCTTGCACACGCCCTAACTACGCAGGCTGCTATCAATATTAATTTTTCTGCTTGTTCAAGTCTTTACACCGGCCCTTGATACTTCAGAGGCTTCGCAACGGTTTCACAACACTTCACCAAGACATTGACATGAACAACAAAGTATTTCTTTCGCTGGCCGCGCTGGTCGTTTCCTTCGCCGCGTCAGCCGCCCAGGCGGGCACGGTCAATTTCGATTCAGGCAGCGCCAAAGTGCACAGCGTCCAGGTGACAAATCACAAAAAGAACCACAAGCACAAGGTGTGGGTGCCTGCCCACCGATCACACGGCCACCTGGTGAAGGGTCATTACATCTGGCGCTGACATCGGTTGGGCCGCAACCCGGACAGGCCGGAGGCCAAACAGGCGGCCACTGCCGCATACTGCTGCGCAGCACTTGATTTTCAGGCTACGATTTAAGTAAAAAAGGCCTGTAGCGCACGCCCTGTCTGCGCAAGCAGCTATCAAATTAAGTCAGGATCAGCCATGAAAAAAGTGTCTCGCACGGCGTCTGCGGCACCCGATGCGGAATCGGCCCTCTATGCCAGCATCCACGCGCTGGTCCTGTCCGCCCGCAACACCGTTGCGCGTGGCGTTGAGCGGGTAGCAGGTGCGTACCAACTTCGAGATCGGCCGGCATGTCGTGGCGCATGAACAGCAGGGTGAAAGTCGCGCGGAGTACGGCAAGGAAGTGCCGAAGCGGCTGGCTGAACGCCTGACGGCCGAGTTTGGCAGCGGCTTTTCGGTGACCAATCTCAAGTTGATGCGTCAGTTTTATCTACTCAACGCCCACCGAATAAGTCAAACAGCGTCTGACTTATTCGACACCTCCAAAAGCCGCATAGGTCAGGCGGCGTCTGACCTATTGGCCGCGCCTGAACAACGCCCCTTCAGCCTGAGCTGGTCGCACTATGGTTTTTCTGCTCGGTATCAAGAAGGCGTGATGAACGCGACTTCTACGAAATCGAGGCCACCAGCCAGAACTGGACCGTGCGCGAACTCAAGCGCCCGTTTGACAGCAGCCTGTACGAACGCCTGGCGCTATGGCTTGATTGCAGGTTAGTGCCACCCCGTCACGTTCACCGCGTAGCGCGTCGCCTTGCCAACGCCCTCCACGCGCAGCAAGCCCTTGGCCAGCAGGTCCGTCAAATCCCGCGTCGCAGTGGCTTTGGATGTGCCGGTGATCTTGGCGTACTTCTCGTTGGTCATGCCGCCCAGGAAACCGCCGCCCAGCGCCACGTGCCCTGCGTCCAGCAAACGTTCGAGCACCTTGTGCTGCCGCGCATTCAAGCCGCATTGGCCCGCCTTCATGCGGAAAACCGCCTTTTCTGTCGCCTGCCGCACGACCGTCTGGCAGGCCATGCAGCCCTGTGTAAATGCCTGCACAAACCAGTGCACCCAAGGTGTCACGTCAATGGCTGCGGCATCAAGCCTGACGCCGTGCAAGCACTGCGCCTGGTTGAGTCCGTCGTAATACGCGGTGCGGGTTTTCAGCATCTGGCGGGCCATGCCAAACACGCGAACCAGGGCGGCATGGCTCGCCGGATCGTGCGCCTGCATGTCTTGCGCCAGCGCCCTATCCACCAGGGCGCGCCCCAGCCGGCCATTGCCATCTTCAAACGGGTGAATCGACTCAAACCACACATGCAGCAGCGCCGCCCGCGCGATGCCATGCAGCCCAGGCGCGTGAGCGGTGGGCCTGGTGGCCTCGAACCACGCCAGAAGCTGCGCCATTTCCGTCGGCACCTGGCGCGAGGGTGGCGCTTCGTAATGCACCCGCTCGCGCCCGAGCGCGCCGCTGACGCTCTGCATGGCGTCGGCAGGGTCGCGCAAGCGCCCCACGGCAATGCGCGCAATGCCGGAGGTGCCACCCGGAAACAAGGCCGACTGCCAACGGCACAGGCGGTCCAAGGTCAGCACATCGCGGTGGTTGGCCAGCGCATCCTGCATCACCTGCACCAGTCCCTCCGCAGGGCAGTCATGGCCGGGCGCTTCGGCCAGGCCCAGCCGGTGCGCCACCGATGCGCGTACCGATGCCAGGTTGAGCTGCTCCCCCTCAAGGGCCGCCGTGGCCAGCGCCTCTTGCACCCACAACTCGCGCTGCACCTCTTGCGCCTGGTCCAGGTCAATCGCCTCCAGCAAACCCAGCAGCCTGCCTTGCTCCAGCCGGGCCTGGTCCAGCGCTGGCGCCAGCGCCAAGGCGTCAAACGCCAGCCTGGGCCAGGCAGCGTGCTGCCAGATGCAGCGTGGCGCGGGTGCTGTCGGTGGGGGCGTTGGCTTGGGCATGAGCCGCATTGTAGGTAATACGGCTCAAAAAGTGATGCGTATTTTAAGAAATACGCCTCAGCGCGCTGCAGTGCGATTCGAGTTTGGCCCTTGACGCAAGCACTTGTATGGCAAATTGAACAAACAAAGTTAACGACGACAAGTCGTCAGTTCGAAGCCACCGCGCACCCGGTGTTTCAGCGCCCGTTCAGGGCACAGGTACGAAGTACAGGTGCGTTTCATTGCAAGACCTGAGCCCAAAGCCGTGCGCAGACCGCGCGCGAACCGATGAAGCGCCGCCGTGATGCGCTGCAGGCCGATGCCGTGCAGGCGTTGATGAAGGAATACCTGCCGCAGCTTTGGCATCGAGAGTGGCTGCGCGCTGAGCGGGTTTTTCGCTGAATTTTGTTTTACGTAGCAGTGTGTAAGTCGAATTTAATTGGATGCTGACCCTGATTACACCGATTAAATTTTGCCCATACTACTGCGCTGAAAGATTAGAAGGCTTGTCAATTCGTGAACCATAGATTACATTTTTGAATGCTTCAAATCCTCCGTACTGCCGATTTCGACACATGGCTGAGTACGTTGCGCGACAAGGTCGGGCAAAAACAGGTCTTGGCCCGGCTGGCCCGTTTGTCTTTGGGGCACTGGGGCGATTGCAAGCCCGTGGGCGGGGATGTGGTTGAACTGCGCATCCATAGCGGCCCCGGTTACCGCCTTTATTGCTGGAAGGATGGCCTCACCGTGGTCATCGCGCTGGCTGGCGGCGACAAGTCCAATCAGGAGCGCGATATTGCCAAGGCGCAGCACATGGTCACACTGTTAAAGGAGTAGTTTGATGAACCCCACCGTCGCCGCACAACTCGGCATTCAGGCCTTCGAGCCCGCCGATTATTTGCAATCAGACGAAGACTGCGCCCTGTACCTGCAGGCCTGCATGGACCAAGCGCCGGAAGACGCCGCCCTGTTCACCAAAGCCGTCGGCGACATTGCGCGGGCACGCGGCATGATGCAGCTCGCCCGAGATACCGGCCTGACCCGGGAAGGGCTTTACAAGGCGCTGGGCGAGCAAGGCAACCCCAGCTTTGCCACCGTGGTCAAGGTCATGCACGCGCTGGGCCTGCAGTTCCATGTCGGTGCGCGTCAGGCACAAGGCTGAGCAGCAAGAGTTTTCTGGAGGTTTCCCTGTCCACCTTTCGGCGCTACGTCGCCGCCGGGCGGCTTAGCCAAAGTTCAACGTTGGGGCGCAGCCAGATGTTCAAGGTGGCGGAGTTGAAAGCCTTCAAGAAGGTCTTGAAAACCGTCAAAGAGCTGAATGGTTCTTGCAGGGATTGCAAGGCTGGGAAATGGAAGATGGCGCAAAGCGGAGAGTCTGACGAAGTTTTGAATGAAAAGTGCTTGTTGCGCTTGCGTAGACTGCGCAAGCTGCTATCGAATTAGATAAGGACAAGGGATGAAAAAAGTGTCTCGCACGGCGCCTGCGGCACCCGATGCGGAATCGGCCCTCTATGCCAGCATCCACGCGCTGGTCCTGTCCGCCCGCAACACCGTTGCACGTGGCGTTGAGCGGGTAGCAGGTGCGTACCAACTTCGAGATCGGCCGGCACATTGTTGAGTACGAGCAGCAAGGCGAGACACGGGCTGCTTACGGAAAAGAACTGCTGGCCTTGCTGGCGGAGCGCTTGACTGCAGAATTTGGCAAAGGATTCGGGCGAAGCAATATCGCTTATGCACGCAGCTTTTATCTTGCCTACCAGGCGCGCAGGCCAATTGTCCAGACAGCGTCTGGACAATGGAAGCCAGCCTCTCTCCAGCCGGAACGCCCCTTCAGCTTGAATTGGTCGCACTGTGTTTTTCTGCTCGGCATCAAGAAGGCCGATGAACGCGACTTCTACGAAATCGAGGCCACCAGCCAGAACTGGACCGTGCGCGAACTCAAGCGCCCGTTTGACAGCGGCCTGTATGAACGCCTGGCACTATGGCTTGATTGCAGGCTGATGCCACCTGGGTCTGGAGTTTTAATTGGCGGGACCGGTCACAGTGCTGCGGTTTACCGCCATCCTTGATGCCAATGTTCTTCATTCCCGCTTCAAATCGTCGCAAGGCTTGTCAAATAATATCCAAACGGATATATTCTTCACATGAAACCTGTGCAATTCCTGGGAAACTCGCTCAAGCGTCTGCGTGAGTTTCCCAGTGATGCACGGCAGGACGCGGGCCGCCAGATCGATCGCGTTCAGCGAGGCATGCAGCCCGACGACTTCAAGCCCATGCCATCCATTGGCAAGGGGGTCGAGGAAATTCGGGTGTGGGACGAATCGGGCACCTTTCGCGTCATCTACACAGCACGCCTGGCTGATGCGGTTTATGTGCTCCATGCCTTCCAGAAGAAGACGCAGACCACGTCCAGAAGTGATATTGAACTGGCGAAGTCACGCTTTGACCAACTACAAAAAGGTACACCATGACCGAGGAAAAAACGGAACGCTACGCCAGCGTGTGGGACGCCATCGCCGACACCCCGCAAGAGGCAGAAAACCTGCGGGTTCGCTCCGAACTGATGGACAAGATCACGGCGCTGATTTCGGAAAACCATTGGAAGCAGGCCGAGGCAGCCAGTCGGTGCGGGGTGACGCAGCCGCGCATCAACGATCTGCTGCGCGGCCGCATCTCGCGCTTCTCGCTCGATGCGCTGGTGAATATCGCAGCCGCGTTGGGGCGGCGGGTTCATGTTGAGCTGCAGCTGGTTGAGTGAACCGGTTAAGGCCGCCTGGCAGCGTTGTGACCGGAAAATGCATCAAACAGGCTGCTAGCGCAATAGATGCGGGCGCAGGTAGCTATTAATTAGAGAGCAAATAAGGGGGAGGTTTTAAGCTGATTTCGGCGCTTGACGCGCTGGACGGGGGCGTCCATAAGGTCCGGCAAATAATAAGAATTTAGATTTAACTGGACTCTGACCCCCAATATCTTGCTGGGCATCAAAAAGGCCTATAAACGCGACTTCTACAAAATTGAAGCGGCTAGCCTGGACTGGACCATGCGCAAACTCAAACGCCAGTTTGACGGCGGCCTGTACGAACGCCTGGCCCTGAGCCGCGACAAAGACGGCATTCGCCAGCTTGCCCAACAGGGGCAAACAGCAAGTAGGCTACTGCGCCGGTCAACTGACTGATAGGACACACTAAATTGATCGAAAGATATGGTCGTTGAGTTTCTGCCCAAATCCCCCACCCCCGCTAGTGTCGCGTCATGCTGTAGTTGTCGGGTAAAGCCTTTTGCGCTTGGTGCGGGCATCCTTGGTCGTGAACTGCCAGTTGACTTTGGCCTGAAGGTTGTCGCGGCGGCTCT
>NZ_JADOVE010000028.1:0-32218 GCF_015752225.1 Polaromonas sp. CG_9.11 | reverse complement strand
AGCCCGCCGGCAAATCGCGGCTCTGTTCGTATTCTCGATGCCAGCTCTTAAGCGCGTTCTTTGTTGGGTACCCCAGCTGCCGAATGGTCGCTCCAATGCGTTTGCCGAGTTTTATGTAGAGCCTGACGGCGCGAATGCGGTCTTCGTAAGAATACATGAACTACTTTCAAGTAGTCCAAGTTTTCCGCCGCACCCCCTTTTTCGTCATTTCCGTTTTCCTTGTCTGAACTAAACCACTCAGCAAGGGATACGTTTTTAGGGGGCAAGGTCAGTAGGAAGGTTGATCTTTGCATGATGCCCCTAGTTTTACCTGGGGCCGACTATTTTTCCTAGCGCTTACATGCTGCTTACTCTACCAAAAATTAAAAAAGCCCGCTATCTTTTCAGTAGCGGGCTTTTCAATGCCAATGCGGCTTATTTGGCTCCTCAACCTGGGCTCGAACCAGGGACCTACGGATTAACAGTCCGGCGCTCTACCAACTGAGCTATTGAGGAATCTAGCCTCAAATTATAGCGTCAAATTTCAGATGTTTTGAGGATGCCTTAACGGCAATATTTTTTCTTCAATTTCCCTCAAATAATCAAGGAATGGGACCCAGCAAGCAATCCGATAATCATCGGGGTCAAGCGTGTACAAGCCCACCTACGATTCCACGATCGCCCATACTGTCACTTGCACCTCTACCCAAGCGGAATATTTCATGATCAAAACCTCAACGGATAAAAATAAAATTAAGTATCTTTTGCTCGAAGGCATACACCCTTCGGCCATTGATGTGCTCAAGGCTGCGGGCTACTCGCAGATAGAAAGCGTAACAGGTGCTTTGCCGGACGATGAACTCAAGCGCAAGATTGCAGATGTCCACTTTGTCGGTATCCGATCGCGTACACAGTTGACTGCGGACGTGTTTGCCCATGCGTCAAAACTTGCAGCAGTCGGTTGCTTTTGTATCGGAACCAACCAAGTCGATCTGATGGCCGCACGCGAACGCGGCATTGCCGTATTCAATGCACCTTTCTCCAATACCCGATCGGTTGCCGAACTGGTGCTGGCCGAAGCGATCTTGCTGCTGCGCGGTGTACCTGAAAAAAGTGCAGTAGCACACCGAGGCGGCTGGCTTAAGTCTGCAGAAAATGCGTATGAAATTCGCGGTAAGACACTAGGCATTGTTGGTTACGGCTCGATTGGCACGCAACTCTCAGTGTTGGCCGAGGGACTTGGCATGCGTGTGGTGTTTTTCGATGTGGTGACCAAACTGCCCCTGGGCAATGCACAACAGGTCGGCAGCCTGAAGGATTTGCTGGCGCAGTCCGACGTCGTCACATTGCATGTTCCCGAAACACAGGCAACACAATGGATGATTGGTGCCGCCCAGATTGCTCAAATGAAACCCGGCAGCGTGCTGATCAATGCTTCGCGCGGAACGGTGGTTGTCATTGAGCCGCTTGCCGATGCCTTGCGACAGAAAAAACTGTTGGGTGCTGCGCTCGATGTTTTTCCTGTCGAACCGCGCAGCAACAAGGACATATTCGAGTCTCCTTTGCGCGGACTGGATAATGTCATCCTGACGCCGCACGTTGGCGGTTCGACAATGGAGGCGCAAGCCAACATCGGCATCGAGGTCGCCGAAAAACTGGTGAAATACAGTGACAACGGCACCTCAACATCTTCTGTCAATTTTCCGGAAGTAGCCTTGCCGGCTCATCCTGGAAAACACCGTTTGCTGCACATACACCGCAATGTGCCGGGTGTGCTTGCGGAAATCAATCGGGTCTTTTCCGACAACCACATCAATATTGCTGCGCAGTACTTGCAGACCAATGAAGCGATCGGTTACGTTGTTATCGACATTGACGCCGGGCATTCCGACATGGCGCTTGCCAAACTGGCCAATGTTTCAGGAACCATTCGTAGCCGCGTTCTTTTCTAGGAAATTTCTACGCCAAGACATGCTCACCTTGAAGATATGCCGGTTTGATTCGTTGCAGCAGCGGCAGTGTGGTTTGCAGTGCTGGCTTCGCCAGTGTGCATGTTTATTGCAACACGCATCGCTTTCCCACACCTAGTGTCGCGTCACGAACTATGTGACGTTGACAATGGGGGATGGAACATTACAAAGTCACTTTGTCAGAACAAGAAAGAGCCGAGCTGCAAGACATTGCCAGCAAAGGCACGCACGCAGCGCCCAAGATCATCAACGCCCTGATTTTGCTCAACTGTGACCAGTCGGGCGGGCGTAGCGAGCGGCACAGGAGCAGCGAAATTGTGGCGATGCTCAGCGTGAGCGAGCGCAAGATTGACCGGCTCAAGAAGAAGTTTGTCCAACAAGGCCTGGAGCTGGCCCCGAACCGTCAGGACTCGCAGCGCGAGTACGCGTTAAAGGTCGATGGCCGCTTGGAAGCACAATTGGAGGACCTGAACTGCTCAGCCCCGCCTGAAGGCCAGGCCCGCTGGTCGCTGCGGCTGCTGGCCGATCGGCTGGCGGAGCTCGAATACATTGACAGTGTGTCGCACGAGACGGTCCGGCGCACGCTAAAAAAAACGAACTCAAGCCGTGGAGAAAAGTCGGCTGGGTAATTGCGCCTCAGGCCAGCGCCGCATTTGTGGCGGCCATGGAACAAGTGCTCGATATCTACAGCCGGCCTATTGACGCCAAGCACCCGGTGGTGTGCATGGATGAGACGCCGCGCCAGCTCATTCGTGAAACCCGCGAGCCTGTCGCAGCGGCGCTTGAGCCAAGGTCACCGAGCGCAGAACGAAAGCGGACTGGGCTTTGTTCGTGCAGGACATCGCGACGAGCTATCCCGATGCAGCGCGCATCACGCTGGTGATGGACAACTTGAACACGCACACGCCGGCCTCGCTGTACGAGGCGTTTGCGCCCGAGCAGGCCAAGGCGCTGTGGGATCGCTTCAAGTCGGCATTGATGGGATTCACGTGGACAATGCATAAGATAAATTACGCGCTGGTCTTAATGGGCTGGCTGCCATGAGCGTTGTGTTGAGCAGAAAATCCGCATGCGGCGGCTGTGTAGCTTGAATCCCTGTGTGGTCACGAACTTAAAGCGCGTAAAAAAAGCCATGAATGAAAAAATGACCGGGTTTCCTCAAACGTTTGAATTTCTGCGCGTTCTGTCCATCGCTGGGTCGGACAGTGGCGGAGGTGCCGGTATTCAGGCCGATCTCAAGACCTTTGCGGCTTTGGGTTGTTATGGTATGACAGCCATCACGGCCTTGACCGCCCAAAATACGCAGGGCGTGCGGGCCATTCATGGTGTGCAGCCGGAGATGCTGCGCGACCAGATTGATGCGGTGATGGAGGATATCGGCGCGCATGCGGTGAAGATTGGCATGCTCCACGCGCCCGAGATTGTGCAGACCGTAGCCAATGCTATTGATCGCCATTCCTTGCAAAACGTGGTGCTTGATCCTGTGATGGTCGCCACCAGCGGCGCCGTGCTGATTGACAACCCGGCCATAGCCGTCCTGGTGCGCGAATTGTTCCCACGCGCGCTGCTGGTCACGCCGAACCTGGACGAGGCGTCGTTGCTGGTCGGACGTGCCTTGCATCACGAGCGCGATATGGAAGCCGCTGCACAGGAGTTGCTGGCCATGGGCGCACAGGCGGTCTTGCTCAAGGGCGGCCATTTGGCCGGCGATCAGGTGTGTGATCTGCTCCTTCTGAAAAACAGACACCCTTACTGGATGCGCGCGCCGCGCATCCACACCGCCAATACCCACGGCACCGGTTGCACACTGTCTTCAGCCATTGCTGCGCACCTGGCGCTAGGAGCAAGCCTGCTGGAAGCGGTACAGGCGGCGCGATGCTACGTACGCGCCGCGCTCGAGGCCAGCGCGACAGTGCGTACCGGCGCCGGTAGCGGGCCTTTGAACCATGGTCATGCACCACTGGCCATGCGGCTTAAGCCACGGTGCTGACCTGTGGGTTTTTCAACAGCCTGCGTGTCAACCTCGCGAGCATAAAAGTCCGTGCCAGCGTTGGCAGTGCCGCTCCCGATTGGGGCGTCAGTTTTGCGAACAAGTGGTAGCAGTCCTCGCCCCGCAGCCAGATGACCACTGCGCTGATGTCGACCTTGCGTTGCGTCATGAGCCGCACCACATTTGGCTGGTCAGCCCCAGATCTACTGCTGACAATTTATTCATGCAGCCATCTCCAGTCCGATTCCATATTTCGGACAAGCCCTGTGCCTGGGCTTTGGACAGGAGTTGCCAGCTCAGCCACAGCAGCGACGCATGAACCAGCGGCAGGCCATAACGTCCAATGAACCTGCGTGCCAGCTTGACCATCGAGCCTGACAGCAGCGCCAGGAGCACGGTACCCAAGGCACTGGTAAGAAACTGGCGATAAAAAACCATCCGATGGTCGTGCGATGGCCACCCTGCCATCACGCATGACGATCAGTTCATCAATTGTCACGCCGATCAGTTGCACGATGTTCAGCAGGTCCTGCAGGCGTGCAAAGCTGTTGTGGTACATAACGTGCAGCAGACCGGCGCTGGACACGCCAGTGTCGCAACCAATCTTGCCTGTCCGGTAAGCCTGCACCCAATACCGAAACGCAAACGACGACCGTCAACCCGGCTTGGGTTCCGAGCACTGCCACCAGGCAAGCGCCGATCTGCATGGCGGACACGCCAGCCCGCAAGGAAAAAAGCCCGCACAAAGCGGGCCTGACCAGAAAGGTTCTAACGCCTGTCAGTCGAAAACCGGCGACTCCACGCCCAGCACCTTGTGCAGTTTTGGACTGGTGGTGGTGTATTGCAGGTGAATTTTCTTGTCCGGAAAGATGATGGGCGCCGCGCCGAATGCAGCCAGTGCACATTCATGGAAACCACTCAGGATCAGTTTTTTCTTGCCGGGGTAGGTATTGATGTCACCCACTGCAAAAATGCCTGGAATGTTGGTGGAGAATTTCTCGGTATCTACCTTGAGCTGCTTGCGCTCGATGTCCAGACCCCAATGGGCAATTGGGCCGAGCTTGGGCGACAAGCCAAAAAATACCAGCAAGACGTCGAGCGGCACCACGCGCGTGATGCCATCGGCACCCGTCACCTTGGCCGCCGTCAACTTGCCGTCTTTCTCGTCGTAGCCCGTGACCTGGCCGACGATGAACTGCATCTCGTAGGCGTCGCACAGCTCCTTCATCCTGGCGACGTTCGAAGGCGCTGCCTTGAAGCCGTCGCGGCGGTGAATCAGGATCACGCTTTCAGCCTTGTTCGGACCTTCAGCGACAAAATTCAGTGCCCAGTCGAGTGCGGAATCGCCACCGCCGACAATCACCAGGTTCTTGCCGGCAAAGTCGGCCGGGTTCTTGACGCGGTAGAACAACTGGCTGTTGTCGAATTGCTCCAGGCCTTCAACACGCAGCAGCTTGGGCTGGAAAGCGCCCACCCCAGCGGCGATAAAGATGGTCTTGGTCAGGAATTTCGTGCCCTTGGAGGTTTCAACGAAGAAGCGGCCGTCTTCCTGCTTTTCAAGCACGCTGACTTCCTGTCCCAGGTGGAAGGTCGGGCCGAAGGGCTCGATCTGCTTCATCAGGTTGTCGGTCAGTTCCTTGCCGGTGCAAACCGGAATTGCCGGAATGTCGTAGATTGGCTTGTCGGGATACAACTCAATCGGCTGGCCACCAGGGTAGGCAAGGGAGTCGATGACATGGGCCTTGATTTCCAGCAGGCCGAGTTCGAACACCTGGAACAGGCCGACGGGGCCTGCACCCACAATGACGGCATCGGTTTCGATGGGGCCGTCGTGCTGGGCTGCGGTGTTGATCACTTCTTGGTTCAGTTGAGGTTCCATGATTTCTTGGCTTGAATTGTGTGAAAGCTCTGGAGCGAGCCTGGCGGCGGCAGTGCCCATTTCATTAGAACCGGTCAGCGTACCAGTTCGGGCAGCTTGCCAGTCTTGTCTTTCCATTCCTCTGCATCGGGCAAGGCTTCCTTGCGCTTGGTGATGCTTTTCCAGCCGGGTGCGCTGGTCAGGTCGGCATTGATCTTGATGAAGTGCAGCTGGTCGGAAGGCAGGTCCTCCTCGGCATAGATGGCGTTGACCGGGCATTCTGGAATGCACACGGCGCAATCGATGCATTCGTCCGGATCGATCACCAGCATGTTCGGGCCTTCGCGGAAACAGTCCACCGGGCAAACGTCCACGCAATCGGTGTATTTGCAGCGGATGCAGGGGTCGGAAACGACGTGGGTCATGGTGTTATGGGCTGGTCGGTGAAAACCCTGAATTTTAAGGCAATGCCTGACAAATTCACTTGACCAAACGCATACCTGTGGAAATCAACGGATTCCCCAGGTGCTGCGTCAAGAGTTGTGAAGCGTGTCCAGCGATGTAAAAAGCAAGGGTGAGCAGGTTAAAAAAAAGGAATGAGTTTACAGAACCAGAGCAGCGCCAGAGGTCTTGTGCGAGGCGGTATCGACCAGTACCAGCGAGCCCAGGACGCGCGATCGAAAATAAGGCAGCGTGACCAGTGGCGCCTGAAAGCTCAGTTCGACATGGCCGATGGCGTTGGGCGGCAGTTCGCTGGCGTCTTCCTCGGCCAGGGTGTTCACATCGAGCTTGTGCACGATGCGTTTGATCTTGGCCTTGACCCAGCGATGGCCCTGCAGCGCCCAATAGACACGGCCGGCCACCAACGGTTCGTCGTCCATCCAGGCCATGGTGACGGACACTTCGCGCGAAGGCGTGAAGGTACCGGGCGCAAGCAGCCAGTCGCCGCGCGAGACATCGACCTCGCGGTCGAGCACGACGCCGGCGCTGTGCCCGGCCAGGACGGATTTAGGCTGGCGGATATGGCCCAGCACCTGGGCGACAACGGCGGTTTGCCCGCTCGGCAGGATGGTCACGCTCTGGCCGGGTTGCACGCTGCCGGTCGCCACGCGGCCCCAGAAAATGCGCCGGCCCTGGGAGGTATCGGCCGAGGACGAAAACTTTTCCACCCATTGCACCGGAAACGCAAAGCCTTCAGTGGTTTCTGCCGGTGTGGCAGGCAGATGTTCCAGCAGGGCCAAGAGCGACAGGCCTTCATAGCCGCACCAGCCGGGCTTGCCATCGACCACGTTGAAGCCCTTGAGGGCGGACACTGGCACCGTGGCGCGAACCGGGATTTCGGCGGCCTCTGCAAACTTGGCCAGTGCGGCGCTGATGTTCTGAAAGGCGAGGGTGGCGTCTTCCACCGCATCAAGCTTGTTCACCGCGAACACGATGGACGGCACGCGCAGCAAATTGACCAGCAGCGAATGGCGGCGGGTTTGCTGAAGCAACTCCATGCCCGGGTTTTTCCAGTCGAGCTTGGTGGCATCGACCAGCACCACGGCAGCGTCGGCGCTCGATGCCGCCGTGACCATGTTGCGTGTGTACTGCTCATGACCCGGCGCATCGCCGATGATGAACTTGCGCTGCTCGGTGGCGAAGTAGCGGTAGGCCACGTCAATGGTGATGCCCTGCTCGCGCTCGGCTGACAGGCCGTCGGTCAGCAGCGCCAGGTCGGTAACGCCTGCGCGCTGCACGCCTGCCAGGTGATCGACCAGCACCGCCTTGCTGTCCACCAGCAGGCGGCCAATCAAGGTGCTCTTGCCGTCATCGACCGAGCCGCAGGTGATGAACTTGAGCGCCGATTTAAGGTCATTTTGGCCTGTAGCGCTTTCTACATAAGTATTGCCAGCTATCAAATCTATAGTATTCATCAGAAGTATCCGTCTTTCTTGCGCTTTTCCATCGAAGCGTCGGAAGTTTTGTCGTCCATGCGCGTGGCGCCGCGCTCGCTGACATCAGCGGCCAGCGTCTCGATCACGATCTCGACGGCGGTGGCGGCCGTGCTGTCCACCGGGCAGGTGCAAGTGATGTCGCCCAGGGTGCGAAAGCGCACGGTCTTTTCAATCACCACTTCGCCCGCGCGGGCCGGGGTCAACTCGGTGACGGGCACCAGAAGGCCCTTGCGCTCGACGATCAGGCGCTGGTGCGCGTAGTAGAGCATGGGCAGGGCGATGTGCTCGCGCTCGATGTACTGCCACACGTCTAGTTCGGTCCAGTTGGAAATCGGGAACACGCGGAAATGCTCGCCGGGCTGCAGCCGGGTATTGAACAGCGTCCACAGCTCGGGCCGCTGGGCCTTGGGTTGCCACTGGCCAAAGCTGTCGCGGTGCGAAAAAATGCGCTCCTTGGCCCGGGCTTTTTCTTCATCACGGCGGGCGCCGCCGATCAGCGCGTCAAAGCGGAATTCGTCAATCGCCTCCAGCAGCGTGACCGACTGGTGCGCATTGCGCGGTTCGTCGGGATGGGCCAGGCGCACGGTGCCGCGCTTCATCGAATCCTCGACATGGCGAACGATCAGCTCGGCGCCGAGTTCTTTCGCCCGCAAGTCGCGGAAAGCGGTGACTTCGGGGAAATTGTGGCCGGTGTCGATCATCAAGAGCGGGTACGGAATGCGGCCAACGCCAAAGGCCTTTTCGGCGCATTTCAGCATGACCAGCGAATCCTTGCCCCCCGAAAACAGCAGCGCCGGGCGCTCGAAGGCGGCAGCGACTTCGCGCAGGATGAAGATGGTTTCTTCTTCCAGTGCATCGAGATGAGAATTGCTGAGCCTGGTCAGCAGCTCGGGTTCATTGATCACGGGAGGTAGGTCTACGCGAGCGTTCATGCTGGTATTTCTCGAATGGGAATGATGCTGGAAAGGGGTTCGAACGCGGCCGGTTCCTGCGCTTCGTGGGTGCCGTCGGCGGCCACATGCAGGCCGCATTCCTTGGCACTTTCGTTTTCCCACCACCAGCGGCCGGAGCGGAAATCCTCGCCCAGCGTGACGGCGCGGGTGCAGGGCGCGCAGCCGATGCTGGGGAAGAACTGGTCATGCAACGGGTTGTAGGGAAGGGCATTGGCTGAGATGCAGTGCCAGATGTCGCCATGGGTCCATTCGACCAGCGGATTGACCTTGGTGCGTTCTGGTTGCTGCTCGATGTCGTGCACTTCGGCCCGGGCAGCCGACTGCTCGCGGCGCAGGCCGGTCAGCCAGCCTTTCTTGCCGGCCAGCGCGCGGTCGAGCGGCGCCATCTTGCGGATGTGGCAGCACTGCTTGCGCAGGGCCAAGCTTTTGTACATGGCCTGCGGGCCGTTTTCTTCGACAAAGGCCGAGGTTGCGTCCGCATCGGGGTGGTACACATCGACCGTGACCGGATAGCGCTCCTCGATGCGCTTGACCAGCGCGACCGTTTCGGCGTGCAGCATGCCGGTGTCGAGCACGAAGATGCTGACGCCTGGCTTGTCGAAAAGGCCGGCTTCGTGCATCAGGTGCGTGATGACCATGTCTTCGGCGCCCAGGCTGGAGGCCTGTGTCAGCGGCGAATACTTGGCGGCAGCGGTCTTCAGCAGCGCCAGGCTGTGCGCGAGTTTTTGCGCAAAGTCGGGCGATGGCCTGGCATACAGGGAAATGGCGCTCATGCTTTGCTTCTCAGGCTGCGGCGACAGCGGCAGTGATGAAGTGAGGCTCGATGTCCACCGCGTCGCCCTGGTACTTGCCAACGCCATAGCCGGGGTAGGCGGCCAGCACGCGCCGGGCGATGGCCATGTCCTGGTCGGCGCGCAGCACGGCCACGTCAAAGCCGCTGCGTTCCATCTGTGCCAGCTGGTCCACCAGCACATCGCCCGTGGCGCGGATTTCGCCCTGGAAGCCGAGCCGGCGGCGCAGCAAAAAAGCCTGGCTGAAAGCCCGTCCATCGGTGAATTTCGGGAAATTCAGGTCAATGCGCTCCACCCCTTCGAGCGTCAACTGCAAGGGATCTGCATCGTTTGCCAGTTCAATGACATTTTGGAGTTTGGCGCTCGTGGTGTCTGGGATGGCAGCTATTAATTTCATAGTAGTTTTCTGCATGGCGAGATCAATGATGCAGCGCGTCAGCCGGCGCTGGCTTCGGCGGCCTCAAGGCGGGTGGCGCCAAAGCGTGCGCCGTTGGCGGCCGCCTTGAACGGGTCGGCGCCCACGCGGCGCAAGGTGGCGATAAAGGTTTCGCGGCCTTCGCGCTGCTGGCGATAGGTGTTGAGCATGGCTTCGATCACCTCGGGCACTTCAGCGGCCGAGAACGACGGGCCCACCGCCTTGCCGGCCAGCGCCGGGCCTGACAGGTTCGAGCCGTCCGAGCCGCCGAGCGACACCTGGTACCACTCCTTGCCGTCCTTGTCCACGCCCAGGATGCCGATGTGGCCGCTGTGGTGGTGGCCGCAGGAGTTGATGCAGCCGCTGATGTGCAGGTCGATCTCGCCGATGTCGTGCAACTCGTCAAAGTCCTGGTAGCGCTCGGTGATGGCTTCGGCAATCGGCAGCGACCGTGCATTGGCCAGCGAGCAGAAGTCGCCGCCGGGGCAGGCGATCATGTCCGTCAGCAGGTGGATGTTCGCCTTGGCAAGGCCGGCCTGGCGGGCGGCGCGCCACAGGTCGGGCAGCGCATCGGCATGCACCCACGGCAACAGCAGGTTTTGCTCATGCGTCACGCGCGCTTCGCCGGCGCTGAAGCGGTCGGCCAGGCCGGCGGCGATGTCGAGCTGGTCAGCGGTCGCGTCGCCGGGCGCCTGACCCAGGCGCTTGAACGACAGGCTCACCGCACGCAGGTCGGGGTTCTGGTGCGGCGCCACGTTCTGCTGCAGCCAGCGGCCAAAGGCGGTTTCGTCTTCAGCGGCAATCGGTTGCACACCCTGCGGTGCGCTGTTCAGCGTGGGCGTCACAAAGCAGGCGGCCACCCGGTCGTATTCGGCCTGCGTGATGGTGTGCGGGCCGCCGTCGTGCCCGATGATCTGCTGGTATTCGGCTTCGACATCGTCGATGTAGTTCTGGCCTTCGGCCTTCACCAGGATCTTGATGCGCGCCTTGTAGATGTTGTCGCGCCGGCCGTAGCGGTTGTACACGCGCACCACGGCTTCGAGGTAATTCATGATCTGGTTCCATGGCAAGAACTCGCGGATCACCGTGCCGATGATCGGCGTGCGGCCCATGCCGCCGCCCACCAGCACCTTGAAGCCCAGTTCGCCAGCGCTATTCTTCAGCAGTTGCAGGCCCACGTCGTGCCAGCCAATGGCGGCACGGTCTTCCCTGGCGCCGCTGATGGCGATCTTGAACTTGCGCGGCAGGAAGGCAAACTCGGGGTGCAGCGTGCTCCACTGGCGCATGATTTCGCCGAACGGGCGTGGGTCGGCAATCTCGTCGACCGCGATGCCGGCGCGCTCGTCGCTGGTGATGTTGCGGATGCAGTTGCCGCTGGTCTGGATGCCATGCATGTCCACGCTGGCGAGCAAATCCATCACGTCGGCCGACTGGTCGAGCGCAATCCAGTTGTACTGCACGTTCTGGCGGGTGGTGAAGTGGGCATAGCCCTTGGTCAGCTGGGTGTGCACCGACTGGCCGTTCTTCAGCGCCACCGGTCCCAGCTTGTCCTGCGTCGCCTGTGCGCTTTCGAGTAGCGCCGGATTCGGCTGGTCGTAGTCGCGGGCAATTTTGGCCAGCACACGCAACTGGGCGCTGGAGAGTTCGCCATAAGGAACGGCCACGCGCAGCATGGGCGCATAGCGCTGCACATACCAGCCGTTTTGGAGGCGCAGGGGCTTGAATTCGTCTTCAGGCAACTGGCCGTTTTGCCAGCGCGTCAGCTGGTCCCGGAACTGGGCGGCGCGGGCTTTCACGAACTGGCGGTCAAATTCGGTGTATTGGTACATGGATGTTGTGGGACAAAAGAAAGTCGTTGGCAATTAGATGGAAATGAGCTTCACGCCGGCATAGGCGAGCAGCACGGACAGCAGCGAGCGGATCACCCGGTCAGACGTCCTGCGCATCAGCTGCGAACCAATCCAGATACCGGGCAGCGAACCGGCCAGCAGCTTGAGCAGCAAAGGCCAGTCCACCGAACCGATGGAGGCGTGACCCAGGCCAGCCACCAGGGTCAGCGGCACCGCATGGGCAATGTCGGCCGCCACGATGCGCGGCAGGGGAAGTGTAGGGTAGAGCAGCATCAGCACGATCACCCCAATGGCGCCGGCGCCGACCGAGGTCAGCGTGACCAGCGTGCCGATGACCGCGCCAAACACCATGGGCAACGCCCAGTGCCGCGCGCGCGTGGCCTCGGCAATCCGCTCAGGGGCAATGTGTAGGGGCGGTGCCTTGCCACGCACCACCTTGTAGAAGGTTGCGCCGGCCGTCAGCAGCAGCGCCAGGCCCAGTGTCGTTGTCATGATGGCCTGCGTGGCCGGATTGGCCGGGCCAAGGCGCTGCAGCAGATAGAGCGTGGCCAGCGCTGCCGGAATACTGCCCAGTGCCGTCTGACCGACGATTTTCCAGTCCACGATCCTGGCGCGCGCCAGGCTGATCGTGCCGCCCATCTTGGTGAAGGCGGCAAACAAAAGGTCGGTGCCGATTGCCAGGTGTGGCTTGACGCCGAACACGAAGATCAGCAATGGCGTCATCAGCGAGCCGCCGCCCACGCCGGTCAGGCCCACCACGATGCCCACGACAAAGCCGGCGAATACAAAAGCGAAATCATGCATAAGGGCAAAAATGTATCGGTGTCGCATATAAAACCAAACAACAGTTTTGTTCTGCCTTTATGCGAATAAGCATATTCACCAGTCTGCATGCGGCTTGGGCGCGGTTTTCTGTTGACCGGGCTGCCGGAATTGCATCGCGCAGCCTGCATCGCAAGTGAACGCAAGCTGACTTGTCCGCTGTACAGTCACTGGCTGGTGGGGTGGCTGCGAACCTGCATGGCCCCCATTCGTCCATCCGATTGCTTTACTTCTGGAGAAAACCTTGACATTCATGAAACCTGCCTTGCTGGGCGGTGTGTTGCTGACCACAGTCCTTTGTGCGCATTCAGCCTCCGACCAGCCCATCAAGATTGGGGAAATCAACAGTTATTCGACGATCCCGCAGTTCACCCTGCCTTACCGCCAGGGCTGGCAGCTTGCCATCGAGGAAATCAACGCCGCCGGTGGCCTGCTGGGCCGCAAGGTCGAGGTGATTGCCCGCGACGACGCCGGCAAGCCCGAGGAAGCACTGCGCCACGCGATTGAACTCACCTCGCGCGAACAGGTCGATGTGCTGGCTGGCGGCTATCTGTCCAACATCGGCCTGGCCCTGGCTGACCATGCGCAGAAGAACAAGCGCCTCTACATCGCCAGCGAACCGCTGACCGACGCCATCGTCTGGGACAAGGGCAACCGCTACACCTTCCGCCTGCGTCCGAGCACCTACATGCAGGCCGCCATGCTGGTCGAGGAAGCCGCAAAAATGCCCGCCAAGCGCTGGGCGACGATTGCGCCCAACTACGAATACGGACAGAGCGCCGTCGCCAGCTTCAAGGAATTGCTCAAGGCCAGGCGGCCTGACGTGGAGTTTGTCGGCGAACAGTGGCCGGCGCTGGGCAAACTGGATGCCGGCACCGCCCTGCAAGCCACCATGCAAAGCAAGCCTGACGCGATTTTCAATGTGACTTTTGGCGCCGACCTGGCCAAGCTGGTGCGCGAAGGCAACCAGCGCGGCATTTTCCCCAAGGTGCCTGTGGTGTCCCTGCTGTCAGGCGAACCGGAGTATCTCGATGTACTGAAGGACGAAACGCCCAAGGGCTGGATCGTCACAGGCTACCCGTGGGACCAGATCGACTCGCGCGAACATGCCAGCTTTGCCGCCAACTACTACCGCCGCTTCAAGGAATACCCGAAGGTCGGCTCGGTGGTCGGCTATTCGACCATGCAGGCGATTTTTGCCGGCATCAAGAAAGCCAACTCGACGGACAACGAAAAGCTGGTCGTTGCGCTGCGCGGCCTGAAATTCAGCACGCCGTTCGGCCCGGCCGAATTCCGCGCCATCGACCACCAATCCACCATGGGTGCCTACGTTGGCAAGCTCGACCTGCGCGGCAACAAGGGCACGATGGTGAACTGGCGCTATGCCGATGGCAAGGCCTACCTGCCCAGCGATGCCTATGTGAAGGCACGCCGTCCCGCCGAAGCCATGAAGTGAAAATTGCTATCAAATAAGTAGCTGCTTGCGCCCGTCCAGTGTGCGCAATAGTCACTTTTTCCTTGAATTTCAGGTTTTCAAGGTATTTGCGTGACGTTTGACGTACTGTGGCAGCAGCGCATCGGCCAGGCGCTGCTCCAGCGGCAGCGGTTCCCCATGCAGACGTGCCGCCAGCAGTTCGGCGCACAGCGCGGCAAAGCTCAGGCCGCGCGAACCCATGCCGCTGCTGACCCATACATCGGGCACGTTTTCCAGCGGGCCCAGCGACGGCAGGCGGCTGGGCGTCGCGCACCGGATACCGGCCCATCCTTGCACCTGATGGCCGTCAAACTGGTTCGCCAGGGCCTGCGCCGCAAGGGGCTGCAGGGTCTGCAGCTTGCAGAAGTTGTGCAGTTCGTCCGCAGGCCGGATCTCACGGCTGCTGCTGTCGCGTTCAAACGTCGAGCCGATCACCCATCCCATACCCTGGTCCAGCGGGACGGCCGGCACCAGACTGCCATGGCCATTGACGGGGAAAGCGGGCATCGCTAGCGCAGTGTGCGGTGTATTCAGGCCCCAGGAGGCTTGGCCGCGAATGGCCTGCAGTGCCAATGCAGGGCCCAAGCCAGCCGATTCTGCGAGCACACCGCTGCCATGGCCTGCCGCCAGCACCACCAGTTCTGCTTGCGCCAGCACCTGCCCTGCTGCATCCAGCACTTGCCACTTATCAGCTTGCCGTACCAGTTGTCGGGCATCGGACTGGCCGCGCCATGTCACGCCCGGCGATGCCAGCCAGACCCGTACCAGGCGCGCCGGTTTGATCCAGCCGGCCCGAACATGCCACAAGGCCGGGGTCTCAGGCGCAAGGCCGCACTGTTTGAGTTGTTCGGCGGTGGCCAGCGTGGTCCAGTCATGTGCGGCATCGGCCAACGGCTGCCCGGCTTGCCATGCGGCAGGCAGCTTGCGTGCATGTTCAATGCAGTGCTCCAGCACGCCGGTAGGGCGCCAGTCTGTGCCGGTTTGCAGCAGCGAATCTGCTTGCTGCAGCATCACCCGGATGCCGCTGCGTGACAGGCGCGACAGCACGCTGTCATCGGGAGAAACATGCGCGGCCAACACACCGGCTGGCAAACCCGACGCGCCAGCGGCTGGCGTGCTGGCCGCATCCAGCACCGTGACCTGCCAGCCGCGCCGCGCCAGGCTGGCCGCCACGGCCGCGCCCGCCAGCCCGGCGCCGATCACGATGCAATCTGCGGGCATGCGGCGCGCGGGCGACAGCCGGGATTTTTTCAGTTCCCATGCCGGCTGGTAATGCCCTTGCAGGTTGTCGCGCCCGGGCGACATGCCGGGGAATTTTTGCACCACAAAGCCGCATTGCGCCAGTGCCTCGCGCACGCTGCGCTCCACCGCCCAGCTTGCCACGCGGGTGCCGCGCCGGCAGCACCTTGCCACGGCCTTGAAGGTGTGGACGTCCCAAATGTCGGGGCTCAGCAGCGGGCTGGAGCCGCCGAGGTAAACCGAATCGGCTTCAAACGCGGCGCCCTGCAGCATGGCCTTGGCATCGCCGATGCATAGCGTCAGCAATACCTGGCCGCCTTCGAAAACGAGCCGGTGCATGCCAGGCAGCAAGCCCCAGAGCTGGTCTTTCAAGGCCTGCGCGAACGAAATCAATTCGGGATGGCTCCAGGCGCTGCGAAACACGTCGTCCGGGCTTGCCGGAAAGGCCTCGGTCGAGACGAAATGCAGCAGGCGAGGGCGTTGCGGGTCGGCCTTCCACGCCGCCCAGGTGACCAGGAAATTCAGCCCCAGGCCAAAGCCGGTTTCCAGCACGCACCATTGCGGCTGGCCGGCCCAGGCTTCGGGCAGCCTGCAGCCTTGGAGGAAAACGGCTTTCGCCTGCTCAAGACCGCCCAGTTCACTGTGGTAACGGTCGCCAAAGCGCGGGCTGTGAGGGCTTTCGCCTGCCGTGCCGTCTGCCAGCCATTCCATGCGCTCGGGCATCTGCCGCGCTCAGGCGCCGGGAGGTGTCGGCGGAACGTAGCCCTGCACCGCATCGGCGCCATCGCCGAAGAAGTGCTTTTCCATTTGCCGCGCCAGGTACTGGCGGGCGCGCGCATCGGCCAGGTTGAGCCGGTTTTCATTCACCAGCATGGTTTGCTGCTTCATCCAGTCGGCCCAGGCCTGCTTGCTGACTTCTTCCCAGATGCGCTTGCCCAGCGGACCCGGGTACGGTGGAAAGTCCAGGCCTTCGGCTTCCTTGCCGAGCTTGATGCAATTGACGAGACGTGCCATGTGAGAAGTTCTTTCTTGCTTTTGAAGTTGGAGAGTTGGAAGCGGAGTTTTTGAATAAAACGATGTTTTATTCGTCTTGAACAGAAACGCCTGAGTCCGGCATCCATTTTGTCCGCGTTCAGCGGGTTTTTCGGATCACGGCGCAAACCCCGGGGTCTTGTCGCCACATTATCAAGCTTTGCCTTCACGCCGCCGTGGCAATGGTTCTGCCCACCTCGGCAGGTGTTGGAAAGGGTCCGCACACCTCCATTGCGGGCTGGCCGCGACGCCTGCCGGGTGCGCACAAAGGCGGTTTGAAAGACCGCGTTGGAAATCAGGATAGTGACTTCATTTGGTTTTAACGGTAAAATGCGGCTCCAACCCAAGACAGGCAAGCGCGAAAAGCTATAGAAAATATAGCGCCAACGTTTGCCGGGCCGGGCTTTCAGGGGCCCGGTAGCCGATCCACCCCTGGTGACGCCGACTGGCAAAGTGCTTGAATTTGGGGAAGGAACCCCCAAATCTGTTACATGAATGCCACCAAACCAAACGCCCGCAAAACCGATCTGACCGTGACCCATGTGCTCGCTCAATTGCTTGAGCGCCTGGAACGCAGCGCGGTGCCTGTCGGCGCCGAACAGTACCGATTGGTCGTGCAGCATCTGGCAAGCGAACTGAGCGAAGTCGAGCCCGGAAGGGCGCTCGCCGCTTTGCTCGACAGCCATCCTGCCGCTGCCGAGCTGTACGAGAACGTTTATTACCAGCATGCTGGGCTTTGCCGCTCGGCGCTGGACGTTTCGCTTGCTGCGGAACTGCAAGCCAAAGAGGTTCTGGACCGCGCGATGCGCCGGGCCATGAACCGTTCCAATCCATCAAACAAGGAAGACCCCACCCATGGCAAGAGCTGACGCTAAAACCGCCGTACTCGCAGACGGCCTGCGCTACAAATCCAAAGTTTCAGGTTCGCCCTTTGCAGCCACCACGTCGTTCGGCGCGGCCACCATGTCTTGCTTCATGTGCGGCAAGCACCGCGCCCGTTCCCTGATGGGCACCCGCAAGGTGCTGGGCAAATCCCAGGCCGTCTGTTCGCCTTCCTGCAAGGGGCTCGATGAAGCGCTTGAGGCCGCCGCCGTTGCATCGGCTGCCGCAGCCGCCGCGTCTGCTGCCTGAGGCCCTGCCCGTTTGCTGGTTAAGTCTGCGGGGGTACTGGGTTTTGCTTGACCCGGTCTTGATTTTCGGAGGGTCTGAGGCGCATAGTGTGCTGTCGTGCATACCTAATTCCTGACAGCCATCGGCAAGCGAGACAGAAAGGGAAACCCGCCATGAATCCCCATTCCAGAACAGCCCCGTTGTTGCAGCCTGACGAGGCCACCGACCATATCTGCGGACTCGCGTCCGCACCGGTCACGCTGATTGAATATGGCGACTTCGCCTGCCCGGCCTGTTGCCAGGCTTACGGCGCGGTGAACATTTTGCGGGCGCATTTTGGCGACCAGCTGCGCTTCGTTTTTCGCCATTTCCCCTTGCGTGAAGTGCATCCGCATGCTGAACTGGCTGCGGAAGCAGCCGAGGCAGCCGGCGCGCAGGGCCGCTTCTGGCCGATGTACGACCTGCTGTTCACCCATGCCCTGCACCTGAAGGAAAAGCATCTGATGGACCATGCCAGTCAGATCGGGCTGGACATGGCACGCTGGCGCAATGAAATGGCCGACCATGTCTACCTCCAGCGGGTGCAGGAGCATGTGCTGGGCGGCAAGCACCTTGGCGTGCGCTCAACGCCGGCGTTTTATGTCAATGGCGTGTTCGTCGACGTGTCCTTCGGACTGCAGCACCTGCATGAGGCGGTGGACAAGGCATTGCTGCTGCGCAGTTGAGCCCAGCCGCCATGAAAGCGCATGCAGTGGACCGATAATGGTGCGCTTCTGAGTCACGTCCGCAAGGGGTGAATCGCATCCAACCCCCATTAGGACCATTCCGTGAGAAAAACATTCCTCCTCAACATCGAAGGCAAGAACCGTGACCGACTGGTCGAGGCCAGCAAGCACGACATCCGCAAGTACGTCAAGCGCGAGCGCAGCCGCGACTTGCCCGCAGGCGTGGATTTCTGGGATTTTGACTGCAAGTTCGGCAGCAACGAAGCCACGGCGGCCGTGGTTCACTTTGCCACGCTCATGGCGCTGATCGACACCGCCGTGCAGGAAGGCGCCGAGCAGTTTTATGTCGAGGTGGTCACCAGGCATGGCCACCGCAGTGTCCGGCCGCAGGGCGCAGAAGCCGCTTCTGCCCGAGAAGAAGATTTCGAATAAACCAGGCCCAAGCCCTCCGACTGCGGGGCTTATTCGCCTTGCGCGGGCTTCAACTGGCCGGCCGCTTCACGCAGCTTGTCCTTTTTGCTCGGGCGCTTGCCCTTGACGCCGCCCACCGACAGCGGATCGGCTGCATTGGGCTGAAGGATTTCAACGGGCTCGAAACCGGCGACCTGTTCGCGCTTCATACCCAGACGCTGGCGCTTTTCGATCAGCCGGAAATGCGCCTCGGTGCCGGCGCTGACAAAACTGATGGCCATCCCGCTTTCACCCGCCCGGCCGGTCCGTCCGATGCGGTGCGTGTAGTCGCTTGACGAGCGCGGCAGGTCGTAGTTGACCACCACCGGCAGCTGAACAATGTCCAGGCCCCGAGCGGCCACGTCGGTAGCCACCACCACCTGCACCCGCTTTTCCTTGAAATCGAGCAGCACCTGGCATCGCTTGCCCTGGCTCAGTTCGCCGTGGAAGGGTTCGGCCTCGATGTCGGCCTTGCGCAGCTTGTCAGCCACGATCTCGGCGGCATGCTTGGTGGCGACGAACACCAGCACCCGGCTCCATTTCTCGGTCTGCACCAGATGGCGCAACAACTGCGTGCGCCGGGTCGGATCGACTTCGATGGCGCGCTGCGCAATGTCGGGCTCGGCTTGCGGCGCGGCCTGCACCTCGATGCGCAAGGGCTCGCGCAGCATGCTGGCGGCCAGCGCTTCGATGGCCGGCGGAAACGTCGCCGAGAAAAACAGGTTCTGGCGTTGCGCCGGCAGCATCTGCAGGATGCGGCCCAGTTCCTCGCCAAACCCGAGGTCGAGCAGCCGGTCGGCTTCATCCAGCACCAGGGTATTGACGGCGTCCAGCGTCAGGGCCTTGTGCTCGATCAGGTCGATCAGCCGGCCCGGGGTGGCGACGATGATGTCGGCGCTGCCGCGCAGGTTCATCATCTGCGGATTGATCGACACGCCGCCAAACACCACGGCAACCTTCAGGCGCTGCGGCAGGTGCTTGGCCAGGCTGACGATGGCTTCGCCCACCTGGGCCGCGAGTTCGCGCGTCGGCACCAGCACCAGGCCGCGAATGCACCGCCGGGCGCCATTAGGCGATTCGGCCAGCCGGTGCAGCAAGGGCAGGGCGAAAGCCGCCGTTTTGCCCGAGCCGGTCTGGGCCGAGGCCACGATGTCGCGGCCTTGCAAAATGGCTGGAATCGCCGCTGACTGGACCGCCGTGGGCGCAAGGTAGCCCATGTCGGCAATCGCGCGCGACAGGACAGGCAGCAGGGCCGGCGAAAAGCCGAGGGATGAAAATGGCATAAAAAAGGTGCTCGGAAAGAAGGCAGAAGCGAAGACGCCGAAAGCCGATTGGGGGCTGCGACCGGTTGTCGCCAGAACCCGCAAGTTTAAGCCCGGCCCTTTCGGCCCCTGTCCGCGATGCCGGCATGCCGGTCGTGCAAGCCGGGAGCGCTTCATTAAGATGCTATTGAATTCATAGCTGCTCGCGCAAAGGGGACGTGCGCAAAAGCCTGTTTTTGCTTGAAATCAGCGCGGATTGCGCTGCTGCCCGCCGGTACGCCGCCCGAACGCAGCGGGTTTTGATACCTCCTGGCGGAGGCGTCCAGCGGGCCAAGCCTCCTCAGACGCTTCTTACCCTGGCTGCGCTGACCAGCCTACGACACCAGCAAGCGGCCTTGGTTAGTGTGGTGGTCTCCATCGGCCCTTTGAACCAAGGAGCAAGCATGCTGGCAATGAATTACCGTGGTCCCTACCGGGTCCGCGCAACGCAAAAATCCGTGCCCTGCATTGAGCATCCGTGTGACGCCATCATCCGCGTCAACCGCGCCTGCATCTGCGGCTCCGACCTGCATCTGTACCACGGGCTGGTGCCCGACACCCGCGTGGTCCCCACCTTTGGCCATGAATTCACCGGCGTGGTGGAAGAAGTGGGCGCGTCGGTGGAAAAGCTGAAGGTCGGCGACCAGGTGCTGGTGCCTTTCAACGTGTTTTGCGGTGCATGCCATTTTTGTCAGTGCGAGCTGTACAGCAACTGCCACAACGTCAACCCCGAAGCCAGCGCGGTGGGCGCCATCTATGGCTATTTACACACCACGGGCGGCTATGACGGTGGCCAGGCCGAATACGTGCGCGTGCCCATGGCCGATGTCGGTCCGCCGGTGATCCTCGCCGACCTGGACCTGGACGATGCGGTCCTGCTGGCCGATTCCTATCCGACCGGCTACCAGGCCGCTGAAATGGGTGACATCGAAGAGGGCGAGACGGTGGTGGTGTTCGGCGCCGGACCGGTCGGGATTTTTGCCGCCAAGTCGGCCTGGCTGCTGGGCGCCGGCCGGGTGATCGTGGTCGAGCATGTGGACTACCGGCTGGAGTTCGTGAAGAACTTTGCCCAGTGCGAAACCGTCAACTTCAAGGAAGTGGACGACATGGCGCTGCACATCAAGAAAATGACCGACTGGATGGGCGCCGATGTGTGCATTGACGCCGTGGGTTGCGAAGCCGCCGGCAACTTTGCCCCGTCACTGACCGGCATCAAGCTCACGCTGCAGGGCGGGGCGGCCACGGTGCTGCACTGGTGCATCAACTCGGTGCGCAAGGGCGGCAAGGTGTCCATCGTCGGCGTGTATGGCCCGACCTTCAACGCGATTCCGATTGGCAATGCAGTCTACAAGGGGCTGACGCTGCGCATGAACCTGGCCAGTGAGTGTCAAGCGCCACCTGCCCCGGCTGATCGAGCACATCCAGGCCGGCCGCATCAAGCCCAGCGAGGTCATCACGCACCGCATGCCGTTCGAGGAAGTGGCCGACGCGTACCACCTGTTCTCCAGCAAGCTCGACAACTGCATCAAGACGGTGCTCGTGCCGCCGCGTGCAATGGCTTCAACCTGAAGGAGGCAACCGACATGGATACCCTCAACAGCCCGCCCGCCAACACCCTCGAAAAGACACCCGAAAAGACACGCGAAGTTCCTGCCCGGTTTGCCCATATCAGAGGCTTGGGCGTCGACCTGGACCATGCCATGCGACCGGCCTATCCCATGGAACGCATGCCGGCCCGGCGACTAGCGGCACATGCGGTAGCCGCCGGTTTCCAGGTGGAAATGGTCACGGTGCACCGCGTTGTAGTCAGGGCCCAGCACGCCGTTGAAAAACCGGCAGGCGCCAGCATGCGCATCGCTCAGCATCAGCGCTTCGGGTCTCGGGGCTGAGCCTTGCGCGGCGCGCGGCCAGGCGTTCAACAGGCTGATCTTCTGGCCGTTTTCCAGTGTGAAGCCGGCAATGTCCAGCGCATTGGCCGTGGCATGCCGGCTTCGCGAGCCGCCCGGCACATCCGGTGACGTGCCTTCGCCCCGGTTGATGTTGCGGCAGGCATAACTGCCCAGGTGGTCAATGGCGGCCACTCGCTGGCCGAAGTGCTGCTGCGCGGCGGCCTGGAGCGCATGCTTTTCCCACATGAAAAATGACAAGGCCATCGGGCAGCTGAGTGACAGCGGCGCGCCGATGCGAACGCCTGCGGTTCTCAAGCGCACCGCATTGTCAAAGCCGCAGCCCGGCGCCGTGGCGCGGTCGGGCAGCACGTCGTACTGCATGCCTGTCCGGCCCAGTGCTGCCAGGCACTGTTCAGGGTCGCTGCGGGCACGTGAGAGTTTGTAGGAGGTCAGCAGGTCCGGCGGCGCCATGACATCAAGCGGCGCCCAGGGGTTCCATCGCTCAGGAACTGTCAGGCGTCCACTGTAGAGCCCATAGCCTGCTGCGGCGACAAGGCTCCACAGAACGATGGCCAGCGCGGGGGACTTGCGCGGCCGGTCAGGCGAGGGGGAAGGAGCAGATGGCAAAGGCATGTTTTTATGGCAAGACAAGGATCAGGACCCGCCTGCCGGCCGATGTCGCCGCCGGCAAGGCCGGGATTCGACTTCATGCATCAGGAATACATTGCCGGATTTGGGACGGATCTGCCGCATTGGTTGCCTGATTGTTTGTATCACGAGGAAACTTGTGCCACCCGTCCTGTCTTTTTGGAATGTGAAAAATCGTCGACGCATGGGTGATGGAGCACGTCTGTCAGGCTGGTGTATTTTGCGTTCCAAGGTTTATGGTGCAGTGGCAGGCCCAAGGTAATGCTGACCCGTGGTTCGCGAAAAGGTTCAAGCCAGATGGCGGGTTGACGCACACCCAGCCGCCAGCGCATGGCTTGACATGCAAGCTGGCAGGCGGGTCAAAGTTTTGTAGACTGAGTGCTTTGAATGAAGTGCACCTCTATGGCCGTTTATAAAAAGACAGAAAAGGGCATGAATGAACTGCTGGCTCCGATTCCCGGCATTGACGCCAGGCTGGTCAGTGTGCTGATTCTGGTCGATGGCTTCCGGGATTCGGACGACGTCAACCGGCTGGCCAAAGCGGTTGACCTGCCGGTCGATGGGCTGGATATTTTGTTCCACGGCGGCTTCATTGACAGGAAGTTCAAGGGCAGTGCTGCACCTGCCGAAGGAAAAATGCCAACTTCCGCCGAGCCGGTGGCGCCTGTGAACGCAACCCCGGCCCGCAAGCTTGAAAGATTCAATGCCTTGTATGCCCACCTGGTCGAGAAAACCAAGGCCTTGCTGGGACTTCGCGGCTTCATCTACCAGCTTCGCATTGAACGGGCATCGACGCTGCTGGAATTGAAAGCTTTGACCGAGCCGATTGGCATGGCAATCGAAAAAAGGCACGGTGTTGAAATTGCGAAGGATTTCATGCGTGAAAGCGAGCGGCTGGCGGTTGCGGCAATTGCCGAGCGTGACATCTAAAGGGTAACCACCCTGACTGACAAAGAGCGCAAAGTAACCGGAGCGAGGGCGGCGTGCTCAAAGCCGGAGTGATGGACACAAATCAGTTCTTGGCAGTCAGGCATGGTGCATGCGCAGAATCTGCGCGATCGGCTATGGTGGCAAAGGCATTGCTCCCTCAAGCGGCTGAGCGCTTTGGCGTGAACCAGGCCATGTGTCGCGGGTGCGTTCGCGCGGCAAGTGGCTGGGCAAGACTGTGGCCTGGCCCGGACTCCGACCCTGGATAGCAAAGCTTTGCCAAGCTCAACGGCTTGCTGTGCAAAGCCCGGAGTCGCACACGCGAAGCGCTCTGCAGCGCTATCGGCCCATCGATTGAACGCTTTGGCAGCCAAGGGTGTGAGCACTTCATTCGCCATTGCGGCTATTCAGTCTGTCACCAACCATTGGATTGCACGCTGATGCCGCAAATCAACCTTGACCCAAGGCCCCTTGGCCGGTTGCTTAAAACGAAGGCGAATGCACTGGGGAGATAAAACCAATCAAATACGTTTTGTAACTTTTATTTCAAAAAGTATTAATTGCTTTAGAGTGGTGGTTGTGTACCTGAAGCGGGGGAATAAAAAACCAAAGAATTAGTCGATACACAAATCCTTGTATGTCCTTCGACCCCGAAATTCCCTTTTTCTTTTTTGATTTCCTCACCGCGACCGCTTGTTCCCGTCACCGCAAGATGAAGGGGGCGCGTTTTTTTCCAAGACACCGCGTTACCGCCAACCCCTAAAGATTCGCCATGAAAAGCCACGCCAGCATGAACCGCATTTACCGACTGGTCTGGAATGCAGCCTTGAATTTATGGGTGGCGGTGGCAGAAAACGCCAAAGGCCGTGGCAAGTCTGGACGTGCCGGCGCCAGCCGTGCCGCCAGTGCGGCAGCGGCTGCCGCACTGGCGCTGTTGGCCCCGCAAGCCTGGGGCGCCGATGCCGCCAACGCTGCCGTGACGGCAGGCGCGGGCAGCATCAGCACGGCCGGCGCCGTCACCACCATCAACCAGGCCAGCCAGCGTCTGGCCATTGACTGGACCCAGCTGTCCACCACCGCCAGCGAAGCGCTGGTGTTTGCCCAGCCCAACGCCCAGGCCATTGCGCTCAACCGCATCACCGGCAGCAGCCCCAGCAGCTTGCTGGGCAGCCTGACGGCCAACGGCCAGGTCTTTTTGCTCAACCCCAACGGCGTGCTGTTCGGGGCCGGCGCGCAGGTCAATGCAGGCGGCCTGGTGGCCTCAACGCTGTCCATGGGCAATGCCGACTTCCTGAGCGGTAACCATGTGTTCAGCAAAGACGCCAGCCAGACCCCTGGCGGCACCGGCGTTGCCACCACCACCAGCACGCGCCCCGGCGTCGTCAACCAAGGCACGCTCAACGCTGCTCCAGGTGGCTACATCGCCTTGCTCGCGCCCGAAGTGCGCAACGAAGGCACCATCGCCGCCACCCTGGGCACGGCCTTGATGGCCGCCGGCAACAAGATCACCCTCAACCTCAACCTCAACAACGGCAGTGTGCTGGGCTACAGCATCGACGAAGGCGCGCTCAAGGCGCTGGCCGAGAACAGGCAACTGATTCAGGCCGATGGCGGGCAGGTCATTTTGTCGGCCCGGGCCGCTGATGCGCTGTCCCGCGCCACGGTCAACAACACCGGCATCATTGAAGCCAACACCCTGCAAACCATCGCCGGGCGCATTGTGCTGGCCGCAGACGGCGGGTTGCTCAGCAGCACAGGCACCTTGAAGGCGCAAGGCACGCGCACCGGCGACAAAGGCGGCAGCATCGGCATCAGCGCCGGTTTCACCTCGCTGGGCGGCACGGTGGCCGCCGACGGCGTGGCGCAAGGCGGCAGTGTCACCGTCAACACCGGCGGTCTGTCGCTGTCCGACCAGATCAGCGCCACTTCGGCACAGGGCCAGGGCGGCAGCGTCAGCTTGAGCGCCACCGGGCAATCCCAGGAAATCAGCGGCTCGCGTATTGACGTGTCGGGCGCACAGGGCGGCAGTATCAGCCATGTGGCCGGTGGCGGCGTGCTCAGTTCGGGCGCTTATCTGGCCCAGGGCAGCGCCGGCAGCGGCGGGCGCATTGACATCTCGGGTTACAGCGTGCGCCTGCTGTCGGCCACAGCCGACGC
Organism: Polaromonas sp. CG_9.11; assembly: GCF_015752225.1. Taxonomy (NCBI): domain Bacteria; kingdom Pseudomonadati; phylum Pseudomonadota; class Betaproteobacteria; order Burkholderiales; family Comamonadaceae; genus Polaromonas; species Polaromonas sp. CG_9.11. Next base: position 6,701 of record NZ_JADOVE010000028.1, on the reverse strand, counting down.
GTCGGGCGCCACCGACGGCGGCCTGGTGCGCCTTGGCGGCAGCTTTCAGGGCGGCAAAAGCCCCCAGGCCGCGCCCGAGCTCCTGGAAGGCTTCGTCACCCGCTGGGGCACGGCACCCACACTGGTCAATGCCCAAAAAACATTGGTCAACGACAGCACCTTCATCGATGTCAGCGCCCAGACCGGGCGCGCCGGCACGGCCATTGTCTGGTCCGACCAGCAAACCACCATGGTCGGCAACGTGCGCGCCACGGGTGCCCAGGCCGACGGTTTTGTGGAGCTGTCCAGCGCCCGCGACCTGCGCCAGGTCAGCTTGCCTGCCGTAGACATCGGCAGCGGCCATTTGCTGCTCGACCCCCAAAACATCATCATCGGCGACGCCGCTACGGTGTCGGGCTGGAGCTACCAGGCAGTGCTGGGCAAGGGCTACGCGCCGCCGGCCAACAACAACGTTGGCAGCCTGGATGGGAGTGACCAATTTGGCACCAGCGTGGCGCTGAACGCAGCTGGCAACCGGCTGGCAGTAGGAGCTATTGGCGATGACAGCAATACCAACGCAGTAAGCAACAGCGGCGCGGTGCACCTGTTCAGCTTTACGGACAACAACTTCAGTGGCGGTACCCTGCAAGCCACGGTGGGCAAAGGTTATACCGGCGGCAAGAATATTGACGTCAGCAGCCTGGAGGTCAATGACAATTTCGGTATCAGCGTGGCGCTGAACGCCGCCGGTGACCGGTTGGCGGTGGGTGCACACAATGACGATGGCAATGGCAACACAGCCACCGATATTGGCGCCGTGCGCCTGTTCAGTTTTACCGACAACAGCTTTGCCGGCGGCACCTTGCAGGCCACGCTGGGCCGGGGTTATACCGGCGGTAAAAACGTCGATGTCGGCCTTTTGGACGCGGGCGACAATTTTGGGTATAGCGTGGCACTGAACGCCGCCGGTGACCGCCTGGCGGTGGGTGCCCGGCTGGATGACGGCAATGGCAACACGGCTGTCAACAGTGGTGCGGTGCACCTGTTCAGCTTTACCGATACCAGTTTCACCGGCGGTGTTTTGCAGGCCACGCTGGGCCGGGGGTATACCGGCGGCAAAAACGTTGATGTCAGCGCATTTGGAAACGATGATGAAAGTGGGTTCGGCGTGGCGCTGAATGCCGCTGGCGACCGCCTGGCGGTGGGTGCGCGCTACGACGATGGCGTCACCAACGCCGTGAGCAACAGCGGCGCAGTACACCTGTTCAGTTTTACCGACAACAACTTCAGCGGCGGCGCCCTGCAGGCCACGCTGGGCCGGGGCTATACCGGTGGCAAAAATATCGATGTCACCAGCCTGGAGGTGAACGACACTTTTGGTAACAGCGTCGGCCTCAATGCCGCCGGTGACCGGCTCGCAGTGGGTGCGTTGGGTGACGATGGCAACGGCAACACGTTCACCAACAGTGGCGCGGTGCACCTGTTCAGTTTTACCGACAACACCTTCAGTGGCGGCACTTTGCAGGCCACGCTGGGCCGGGGTTACACCGGCGGCAAGAACGTCGATGTCAGCAGCCTGGACGCAAATGACCAGTTCGGCATTAGCGTGGCGCTCAACGCCACCGGCGACCGGCTGGCGGTCGCGGCTAACTTGGACGACGGCAATGGCAACGCCGCTGGCGACAGCGGCGCGGTGCACCTGTTCAGTTTCACCGATACCAGCTTTGCCGGCGGCATCCAGCAAGCCACGCTGGGCCGGGGTTATGTGGGCGGCAAAAACATCGATGTGCGCAACTTTTACAGCGGCGACAAGAGCGTCAATGTGGGCAGTTTGGAGGGGAGTGATTTCTTCGGTTTCAGCGTGGCGCTGAATGCGGCGGGTGACCGGCTGGCTGTCGGGGCAATGGGTGATGATGGCTATGGCAACGTCGCCACCGATAGCGGTGCAGTGCGCCTGTACAGCTTTGCCGACAACAACTTCAGCGGCGCCAGCCTGCAGGCCACGCTGGGCAAGGGCTACTCCGGTGGCAAAAACGTCGACGTCACCAGCTTGGAGGCGGGTGACAATTTTGGGAGCGATGTGGCGCTGAATGCGGCTGGTGACCGGCTTGCGGTCGCGGCCCGATCTGACGATGGCAATGACAACTTGGCCACCGACAGCGGCGCCGTGCGCCTGTTCAGCTTCACCGACAACACCTTCAGCGGCGGCACCCTGCAGGCCACGCTGGGCCGGGGCTACACCGGCGGCAAGAACATTGATGTCAGCAGCGTGCAGGGCAGCGGCGGCGTGGCGCTGAATGCGGCCGGTGACCGGCTGGCTATGGAATCTGGCTCTGACGGCGGCAATGACAACTTGGCCATCAACAGCGGCGCAGTGCGACTGTTCAGTTTCACCGACAACACGTTCAGCGGCGGCAGCCTGCAGGCCACCATTGGCCGCGGCTACACCGGCGGTAAAAATATTGACGTCAGCGGCTTGGAGGCGGGTGACAGTTTTGGGGGCAATGTGGCCTTGAATGCGGCCGGTGACCGGCTGGCCGTCGGTGCTCAGGGTGATGATGGCTTTGGCAATGCTGTCACCGACAGTGGTGCGGCGCGCCTGTTCAGTTTCACCGACAACACGTTTGGCGGCGGCAGCCTGCAGGCCACGCTGGGCCAGGGCTACACCGGCGGCAAAAACATTAATATCAGCACCCTCGGCGGAACTGACAACTTCGGTATCGTCGCGCTGAATGCGGCGGGCGACCGGCTGGCAGTCGCCGCCCGCCGCGACGACGGCAATGTCAACCAGACGGCTGACAGCGGCGCGGTGTACCTGTTCAGCTTTGCCGACACCAATTTCACCAGTGGCACCTTGGAGGCCACGGTAGGGCGAGGCTACACCGGTGGTAAAAACATTGATGTCAGCAGCCTGGACGGTGGTGACCGATCCGGCACCAGCGTGGCCCTGAATGCGGCCGGGGACCGGCTGGCGGTTGGCGCTATTTTTGATGACGGCAGTGGCAATACCGTCAGCAACAGCGGCGCGGTGTACCTGTACAGCTTCACCGACAACACCTTCAATGGTGGCGTCTAGCAGGCCATGCTGGGCAAAGACTACACCGGCAGTAAAGATGTTCATGTCACCAGCCTAAAGGCCAATGATGCTTTCGGCAGCAGCGTGGCTCTGAATGCGGCTGGTGACCGGCTGGCGGTTGGGGCTTATGCGGATGCCGGCAATGGCAATGTCGCTGCCTACAGCGGCGCAGTGCGCCTGTTCAGCTTTGCCGACACCAACTTCAACGGCGTCACCCTGCAGGCCACACTAGGCAAGGGCTATACCGGCGGCAAGAACGTCGATGTCACCAGCCTGGAGACGGGTGACCAATTCGGCATCAGCCTTGCCCTGAATGCAGCCGGTGACCGCCTGGCGGTAGGTGCTCGCGGTGACGCGGGCAATGGCAATGTCGCGGCCAACAGCGGCGCAGTCCACCTGTTCGGCTTTACCGACACCACCTTCACCGGCGGCAGCCTGCAGGCCACTCTGGGCCTGGGCTACACCGGCGGCAAAAACGTCGGTGTCAGCAGCCTGGAGGCGGGTGACCAATTCGGCACCAGCGTGGCCCTGAACGCAGCCGGAGACCGGTTGGCCGTCGGGGCGCATTTTGATGACGGCAATGGCAACACAGCCAGCGACAGCGGCGCGGTGCGCCTGTTCAGCTTTACCGACACCGGCTTTGCCGGCGGCAGCCTGCAGGCCACGCTGGGCAAGGGCTACACCGGCGGCAAAAACGTCGATGTCAGCAGCCTGGAGGCGAATGATGAATTTGGCGTGAGCGTTGCCTTGAATGCGGCTGGTAACCAGCTGGCCGTCGGTGCCCGTTACGATGACGGCAATGCCAACCTGTCCAGCAACAGCGGCGCTGTGCACCTGTTCAGTTTTACTGACAGCAACTTTACCGGCGGCAGCCTGCAAGCCACGCTGGGCAAGGGCTACACCGGCGTTAATAACGTCAATGTCAGCAGCCTGGACGCGGGTGATTCGTTCGGTAACAGCGTGGCGCTGAATGCGGCCGGTGACCGGCTGGCCATCGGCGCTTTTGGCGACGACGGCAGTGGCAGCGTCGCCACCGACAGCGGCGCAGTGTATGTGTTCAGCGCCGAATCAGGGTCTGGCCCTTACCCCGGGCGCTCCCTGAGCTATGGCGCCCATGCCGAGCAAAGCCTGACGGTGTCGGCCGCCGACCTGCGAGCCCAGCTGGCCAGTGGCGCCAGCGTGACGCTGCAAGCGAGCAACGACATCACCGTCAATTCAACGGTAGCCGCTCCAGTGGGCTCAACTGGCGGCGCGTTGAGCCTGCAGGCCGGGCGAAGCATCGCGATCAATGCAGACCTGCGCACGCAAGGCGGCAACCTCACATTGACAGCGAACGACACGGCCGCCAATGGCGTGGTGGACGCCTACCGCGCCGCGGGCCCGGCCAGCATCACCATGGCTGACGGCACCACGCTCGATGCCGGCACCGGCAGCGTCAGCATCTCGGTGCGCAGTGGCGCGGGCAACACCCACAACACGCCGGGCGACATCACGCTGGCCAGCATCAACGCGGCCAGCTTGGGGGTCGATTCGGTCAATTTGAGCGCCACGGCATTGGCCGGCAACAAGGTCTATGACGGCAACACCAGCGCCACACTGGGCACGCCAACAGTGATCGGCCTGGCCTTTACCGCGTCCAGCAACCTGTTGCGGCCTGCCGTGACCGCCAGTTTTGCCGACAAAAACGCGGGCACGGCCAAAACGGTCACCAGCACGCCGTTGCAGGTGACCGGCTTCAACGGCGCCGCCACCAGCAACTTGCTGAACAGCGGCGCCGAGGTAAAAGCCACCGGCAGCGCCGACATCAGCGCCAAAGCCGTGAGCGTGGCCGGCATGGCCACCAGCGGCAAGGTCTACGACGGCACCACCGCGGCAGCGCTCACCGGCGGCGCGGTGGCCACCGGCATCGCCGGCGAGGCACTGGGCCTGACCGGCCAGACCGGCACGTTTGCCGACAAGAACGCCGGCGCCGGCAAACCCGTCACCGTCACCGGCACCACGCTGGCCGACGGCACGGGCGGCCTGGCGTCCAACTACATCCTCTCGGCCCAACCCATCGTGGCCAGCGCCGACATCAGCGCCAAAGCCATGAGCGTGGCCGGCATGGCCGCCAGCGGCAAGGTCTACGACGGCACCACCGCGGCAGCGCTCACCGGCGGCGCGGTGGCCACCGGCATCGCCGGCGAGGCACTGGGCCTGACCGGCCAGACCGGCACGTTTGCCGACAAGAACGCCGGCGCCGGCAAACCCGTCACCGTCACCGGCACCACGCTGGCCGACGGCACGGGCGGCCTGGCGTCCAACTAGATCCTCTCGGCCCAACCCATCGTGGCCAGCGCCGACATCAGCGCCAAAGCCGTGAGCGTGACGGCCAATGACGCCAACAAGCTGCTCAATGGCTTTGCCTATTCGGGCGGAAATGGCGTGGTTTATGGCGGCCTCGCAGCCGGCGACACCAGTGCTGCGCTGGGGGGCAGTTTGACTTACACCGGCTCGTCCCAGGGGGCCATTGCTTCAGGAAGCTACGCCATCACACCGGCAGGGCTGCGCGCTGATAACTACACACTTGTGTATACCAACGGTGCCTTGACAATCGTCCCAATCACCGCAGCGATCACTGCACTGGGCGGGCCGGCACTGGTGGGCGCTTACGACAGCGCGCTGACGGATGTGTCAGCCGCACCAGAGGTCCAGCGGGTCGATGACAACGGCAACAACCGTAACAAGGTCAATAGCCAGGAAAATGGCAAAACCGCAACACAGTGGGGCAGTCACAAGGCTACTTTGGTGAACTGTGGTGTGTCGATGCCAGCGGGCGTCAACACCACCACCTGTCAGTAAGCTGGCCGTTCTAGGCAGGCACTTGAAGCTTGCAAACTATATTTTTTTCTATCTTTACCCTTCGAGTGATTACTCCGCCATGATTTTGTCTTCATCCAAGCACCGCTCGCGCATACATGTTTTGACTCCGGTAGCGCTGGCGCTTTGCGTACTTTGCCAAGGTGCTTGGGCGCAAACCGCGCCGGCCCCGGATACAGGCAGCGTTTTGCGTGAGTTGCTGGCACCGCCAGTGTTGTCCGCACCCCAGGCGTCGCCTTTGCAGCGCCTGGACTGACCGTCCGCAGTGCCCTCAAAGGACGAAGCCCGGGCGCTGGTCAAAGCCATCGTCATCACGGGGAACCAGGAGTTGCCCACGGCTGAGTTGCAAGCGCTGGTGGCCGGCTTGCCCGGCACAGAGCAGACCTTGAGCCAGCTCAATGCCGCGGTCAAGCGCATCACCGCCTATTACCGCGAGCGCGGCTTTGCGGTGGCCAGGGCCTACCTGCCCGCCCAGGACATTACCGGCGGCACGGTCACCATCGGCATTGTTGAGGGTCGCATTTCCCGTTACCAAATCAACAACCAGGCCCGGCTTTCGGAAGCGCGGGCCGATGCTTTCTTTGCCCGGATCAAGGAGGGCGACGTCATCAGGTCGGCCCAGATTGACCGTGGCTTGCTGCTTTTGCAGGACACCCCGGGGGTGGCCGCTTCAAGGGCGACCCTGCAGCCTGGCCCCGGGTGTCAGAATTGTTGTCGCATCCAATTCTTTGATGGCTAACTGCCCGACAGCTTCATTTCATGACCAGAACACCGCATTCACATCACT
>NZ_JADOVE010000027.1:0-33224 GCF_015752225.1 Polaromonas sp. CG_9.11 | reverse complement strand
GAGCTGGCTTGCTGCTCGGTGCGCGAGGACAGGTCCTGGTTGCCTGCGGCAATCTGGCTGGAAGCCGTGGCGATCGTGTCGGTGCCCTGGCGGACTTCGCCAACCACCCGGGACAGGCTGTCGTTCATGTCCTTCAGGGCTTGCATCAGCTGGCCGGTTTCGTCTTTGCTGGTGACTTCAATCCGGCTGGTCAGGTCACCGGCGGCGACAGTTTTGGCCACCAGAAGGGCCTCGCTCAGGGGAAGGGTGATGCCGCGGGTCAGCCGCCAGGACAGAAAGGCGCCCAATCCCAGGGCCATCGCGGCAAGCACCAGCACGCTGAACTGGCCGGAACGGTACAAGGCATTGATGGCCATGACCGTCTGGTCAATCGTGGTCTTTTGGTGAAGCAGCATGTTTTTGATGCTGGCATCGTAGGCACTCAATGCCGGCACCAGTTTTTCTTCGGTCAGCTGGGCAACCTCCGCATTCTGGCCCTCGGCCTTCAGTTTCATGATGCTGGTGCGCAAGCCGACGTAGGCTGCGCGTTTTGCGACACCCTCTTCAAACAGGGCTTTTTCTTCTGCCGTGTCCAGCAGGTCGAACAGCTTTTTGGAATTCTCGGTAATTCCCAGACTGGTCTGGGCAATGCCCTTCTGGAAATACTGCTGGTCTGCGGCATCGGTGCTCTTGACCAGCGCAAAGGTCCGGATGCTGTTGGTGCTGGTGGCCACCAGCCATTCGGCGGCAATCCGCTCCTTGACCAGGGCGCGTTTGGCCATCGCATCTGCGGCGCTGCCCACTTCCTGAAGGCCCCAGATGCCGAGACCGGAAATAATGCTCAACAACAGCAGCACCACGCCAAAGCCCAGAGCCAGGCGGCTCCCAATTCTCAGATTCTTGATATTCATAACGTTTTAAAAGTTGACTAGCTGAAAAAATTAAATTCCAGCAAATTCACAAAAACACGGATTGGCCTGTTGCGAACCCGAGCGACATCTCCCTGACCTTCCGTCAATGCGCGCACGGCGCGAGACGGTTTATTTACTATTTAATTCATAGCTGCTTAGTCATACCAGACATGCGCCAGAGGCATATTTGATGCCAATTATTTGTTGGGTGGCCAACACACAGAGGGCTAGCTCATCTGCTCCATGATGCGAACCAGTTTTCCCCCGTAATTCGGATCGGTGGCATAGCCGGCGCGCTGCAAGCCGTGCGCCGCTTCTGCAGGATCCGGCGTCGCCAGCACGTTGGCATAACGCGGATTGCTGGTCAGGAACCGCGCATAGTCGACAAACGATTCCTCGTAGGAGCCATAGGCACGAAAGCTGGCTTGGGTTTTCTGGGCTGTTCCATTGACATACTCAGTGGTCGTTGCTTCCACTACCGGGCCTTTCCAGTTCTTGTCGGCCTTGATGCCAAACACGTTGAAGCTGGTTTTTCCGTCTTCCGCACGAATCTCGCGCTTGCCCCAGCCCGATTCGAGCGCCGCCTGCGCCATGATCAGCTGCGCAGGTACGCCGCTGGCCTGGCTGGCCCGCTGTGCGGCAGGAAGCATGCGGGAAACGAATTGCTCGACATGCGCCTGTGGCAGGACGCTGCGGCTCATCGTCGCCTGGGCGGTCGCCTTTTCGTAGAACGAAAGGTCTGGCGCCCGGGTCAATGCCGGCGTTGCCATCGGTGCCATGGAAGGCAGGTTTAATGCATTCGGCACCAGGGGCATGCCTGGAGGCCTGGCGCCCTGCAACTGGCCGCTGCCACTGGAAGGAGGCGCCAGTTCAGGCGAGTCGTTGCCCATCGTGCGGCTCAGCTGGGTGAACATCGCTTCGGCCAGCCCCAGGCCCCGACCGGAAAGGTTTTGCGACAACTGCTGGTCGAGCATCGAGGTGTAGGTTTTTTCCTGCGAACTGCTGAACATGCCTTCCGACGGCGTGGCGTCGCGCATACTTTTGAGCATCATCTGCATGAACATCACTTCGAACTGCTTGGAAGCCTGTTTCATGCCCTCCTGCGGCGAGCTGCGAACGGTGCGCCGCAAGGCGTCGACACCCTGGACATCCAGTGACAGCCGTTGGTCGAGCACGCCACTGGCGGAAGCACCGGGCAGGCTCAGGTTGGAAATGCCAGCGCTGTTCATATACTTGCCTTAGATAATTTCCAGTTCGGCGCGCAAGGCGCCGGCGGCCTTCATGGCCTGCAAAATCGACACCAGGTCCTGCGGGTTCGCGCCCAGGGTGTTCAGCCCCTTGATCACGTCGGCCAGCGACGCACCGCCGCGCACCACCTGCAGCGCACCACCCGCCTGGGTGATTTCGATCTGCGACTTCTGCGCAGCCACGGTGGCGCCGCCTGAAAGCGGGTTGGGCTGGCTGATGACCGGCTCGGTATTGATCACCACCGATAAATTGCCATGCGCCACGGCGCAGTCGTTGAGCCTGACGTTCTGGTTCATCACCACCGAGCCGGTACGGGCGTTGATGACGACCTTGGCCACCGCCTGCGCCGGCGAAACGTCGAGGTTCTGCAGGCGCGCCAGGAAACCGACCCGCTCCTCGGGCCGGGCCGGCGCGGTGACCTGGATCACCCGGGCATCGAGCGCCGCCGCGGTGCCGGGGCCGAAGCTGCGGTTGATGGCCTCCATGGCCATCTGCGCGGTGCCGAAATCGCTGCTGTGCAGTTCGAGAGTCAAGATGCCGCCTTCGCCCAGAGGGGAATCGACGCCGCGCTCGACAATCGCGCCCGCTGGAATCCGGCCGGACCCCAGCTGGTTGATCTGCACCTTGCTGCCGTTGGCCGATGCGCCCGCGCCGCCCACCACCATGTTGCCCTGCGCCAGCGCATAGACCTGCCCGTCCGCGCCCTTGAGCGGTGTCATGAGCAGGGTGCCGCCGCGCAGGCTCTTGGCATTGCCCAGCGATGAAACGGTGATGTCAATGGTCTGTCCGGGCCGCGCAAACGGCGGCAGCGTGGCCGTGACCATGACGGCCGCAACGTTTTTCAGCTGCATGTTGGTGCCCGCCGGCACGGTGATGCCGAGCTGCCCGAGCATGTTGTTCAGGCTCTGCGTGGTGAAGGGCGTCTGCATGGTCTGGTCGCCGCTGCCGTCAAGGCCGACCATCAGGCCGTAGCCAATCAGCGGGTTGTCGCGCACGCCCTGGATGCTGGCCAGGTCCTTGAGCCGCTCCGCTTTTGACGGCAGGGCGATCGCGAGGCTGGCCAGCAGGCACAGCTTCATGCAAAGCAGGAACGCGGCGCCCAGCTTGCGGCCAGCTTGCGCGTAAGGAGTCAGGTGGTTTTGCATGATCAGAAAGGCAGCACGTTGAGGAAGGCGCGCTGCAGCCAGCCCATGGTCTGCGCCTCGTCGATGTAGCCCTTGGCGCTGTATTCGATGCGCGCGTCGGCCACCAGCGTCGAGGGCACGGTGTTGTTGGCGCTGACGGTGCGCGGATTGACCACGCCCGAGAAGCGGATGAATTCGGTGCCCTGGTTGATCAGCATCTGCTTTTCTCCGCTGACCAACAAGTTACCGTTGATCAGCACTTCCACCACCGTGACCGTGATCACGCCATTGAAGGTGTTCTTTGAATTGGCACCGCCCTTGGCGCTCATGGTGTTCTTGCCGCTGGCAATGGCATCCAGGTCACCTGATATCAGACCGCTGATCAGCTTGGGAACCATCCCCAGCACCGTGCTGGCGCTGCCGCTGCGGCTGGCTTCGGCGCCCGAGTTCTTGCTGGCGTTGATGTTTTCGCTCACCACAATGGTCAGGATGTCGCCGATATGCCGTGGCCGCCGGTCTTCGAACAGGGCCTGGGTGCCAAAGCCGGTGCGGTAGATCGAGCCGTTCGCCGGTCCGGCGGGGCGCACCTGGAGGTCGGCACGGGCGCTCATGGGCTGCTGCACCAGCGGCTCGCGCGGGAGTTGCGCGCAGCCGCCAAGCAGCAGGCCGGCCGCTGCCAGCAGGCTGCCGATGAAACGGTGAATTTTCGGCATGTCGGACTTTTAAAGTTGCGACAGGCGGGCCAGCATCTCGTCGGATGTCTTCACGGCCTTGCTGTTGATCTCGTAGGCGCGCTGTGTCTGGATCATGTTGACGAGTTCTTCCACCACATTGACGTTGGACGATTCGACATACCCCTGGGCCAGCGTGCCCGCGCCGTTCTGGCCGGGCGCCGTCTGGTTGGCGCCGCCCGATGCATCGGTTTCAACATACAGGTTTTCGCCGCTGCTTTGCAGGCCGGTGGCGTTCAGGAACGTTGCCAGCTGGATCTGGCCGATCTGCACGCTTGCGGCGCTGCCGGCCTGAACCACCGACACCGTGCCATCGCGGCCTATCGTCATGCTGGCGGCGTTGGGCGGCAGCGTGATGGCCGGTTGCACCGGATAGCCGCTGGCGGTCACGAGCTGGCCGTTCTGGTCGGTCTGGAAGGAGCCGTCGCGGGTGTAAGCGGCCGTGCCATCGGGCATCAGGACCTGGAAAAATCCGTCGCCGTTGATCATCACGTCCTTCTGGTTTTCCGTCTTGGTCGAATTCCCCTGGGTGTGGATGCGTTCGGTGGCGACCACACGCACGCCGGTGCCCAGTTGCAGACCCGAAGGCATGCGCGTCTGGTCCGATGTCTGGCCGCCGCTCTGGCGCAGGTTCTGGTACATCAGGTCTTCGAACACGGCGCGGCTGCGCTTGAAACCGGTGGTGCCGACGTTGGCCAGGTTGTTGGCCACGACGTCGAGCTGGGTCTGCTGGGCGTCCAGACCGGTCTTGGCAATGGAAAGAGAGCGAATCATGGGGGAATCCTGTGCATCGGCCTGGGCCGGCGGTTGTCAGTCAAGAAGGAAAATGGCCAGGGCGCGCGGCCTAGCTGTTGGACAGCAGCTTGTTGGCCTGCTGGTCGTTGCTTTCAGCGGTTTGCAGGGTTTTCATCTGCATTTCAAAGCGGCGGGCGTTGGCGATCATGTCCACCATGACCTCGACCGGATTGACGTTGCTGCCTTCAAGCGTTCCCGTCAGCAGGCGAACGGCCGGGTCGGCCTCGGCTGGCGCTGTTCCAGGACGCATGCGGAACAGCCCGTCGTCGCCGCGCACCAGGTCGCCCGCCGGCGGGTTGACCAGTTTCAGGCGCCCGACTTCGGCCGCGCCTGTTGCCGGCCCGCCGGGGCCGAGCGCGCTCACCATGCCCTCGCCAGTGATCATCAATGCCGCGCCCGGCGGCACCACCAGCGATCCCGTCCCGCCGGAAACCGGCCGTGCGTCCATGGTCATCAACTGGCCCTCGGCACTGACCTGCAGGCTGCCCACGCGGGTATAGGCTTCGCTGCCGTCAGGCATCTGCACCGTCAGCCAGCCGTCGCCGCGCACAGCCACGTCCAGCGCGCGGCCGGTCTGCGTCATGGGACCACTGCGCATGTCCGCGCCGGGCGTCGAGGCGACCACCATGGCGCGCGTGGCCGCCTCCTGGCCGACCACCGGCACGGCGCGAAAGTTGTTGACCTGGGCGCGAAAGCCGGGCGTCGAGACATTCGCCATGTTGTTGGCGACCGAAGCCTGCTGCTCCATCGCCTGCTTGGCACCGCTCATGCCCACGTAGATCATCCGGTCCATGGTGTTCCCCTAGTCCTATCAGCGCAGGTTGACCAGCGTCTGGAGCACCTGGTCCTGGGTCTTCACCGTCTGGGCATTGGCCTGGTAGGTGCGCTGGGCAATGATCAGGTTGACCAGTTCGGCGGTCAGGTCAACGTTGGACGCCTCCACCGCGCCCGATGTCAGCGCGCCGAGCTTGGTGCCGTCGCCCGGCGAGCCGGTCAACGGCCCGCCCGAGGCAGCCGTTTCCGTCCACAAGTTGCCGCCCAGGGACTTCAGCCCGTTCGGGTTCATGAACGACGACAGGACGACCTTGCCCAGCGACTGGGTCTGCTCGTTGGAATATTTTCCGGTGATGGTGCCATTTTGCTCAATCGAAAACGAGCTCAGAACCCCCGAGGTGTAGCCGTCTTGCGTCAGCTTGTTGACCTCGTTGGCATTGCCGAACTGGGTGGTGCCGGTCACGTCGACTGTCACGTCCATGGTGCTCGAACCATTCGCGAAATCAAGTCCTGCTACTGTCATCTGCTGGTTCGGCGGATTCATCGCGCCCCTGTCGTCAAAGGTCAGGGTGGAGATTCTGGCGCCGCCGTTGACCACCGTGCCGTCCGCTGCGCCGAAGACGTTCCAGGTGTTTTCCGCCACCGCAGGCGAGGCGGCTGCATCGGCCTTGGCCTTGACAAAAAATGTGGCCAGTTCATGGGAGTTTCCCAGCGAGTCGAACACCGTGACCGCATTGGCATAGTTGTAGCTGTTCGAATTGGTGGCATCGAACACGGCCGTTGGCGTCACGCTGCGTGAATCGAGGTTGAACTGGGCGGCAACCTTCTCGGTCGATTTGGGCGCCATGGCCGACGTCGGCAACTGCAGCGGGGTCGGGCTGGCGCCGGCGGTGGCGCCGTTGGCACCCACCGGATAGCCGGTTAGCCGATAACCGCCGGCATTGACGATGAAACCGCTCTTGTCCATGTTGAACTGGCCGTTGCGCGAGTAAGCGACTTCGCCGCTCGGGCTGGCAAGGCGGAACAGTCCGTCGCCGTTGGTGATCGCCACGTCCAGCGCCCGGGAACTGGTTTGCACCGCCCCGGACGAGAAGTTCTGCGAAACACCCGCCACTTCGGCGCCCAGTCCGACCCGGGAGCCGGCATAAACATCCGAAAACTGGACGCTGCCGGATTTAAAGCCGATGGTTCCCGAATTGGCAATGTTGTTGCCGATGACATCGAGATTGCTGGCCGAGGCATTCAGCCCGCTGACACCTTGTGCGAAACCCATGGTAATTCCTTGTTTTAAATTGCTTGCGGGATAAAGACTTGCCGTACCGGGCGATTCAGAGAATCAGGCGCACATCGGCGAGCGTTGCCTTGGCGCCCGACGCCAGTTCCAGTGCTACGCCAGTGGGGCCTTGCGACACACTGGCAACGCCTGCATAAGTGAGCGTGCTGGCCCCGACCTTTGCATCGCCAGTGGCGGCCACAACATTGACGGTGTAGGAACCTTCTGCCAGCGCGGCTCCCGCGTCGCCAAGGCCATCCCAGGACAATGACTTGACGCCTTGGGGCAGCGCGCCCAGGTCAAAACTGCGAACGGTGGCACCAGCGGCATTGGTGATGCTCACCTTGACCGAGTCGGCGGCCTGCGCCATCTCGACCGCAAACGGTGTTGGCTCGCCTTTTTTCAGCGTCAGCCCGGCGCCGGGCACCAGCACGGTATGGCCGATCAGCGAGGCCGATTGCAGCACCTGGCTGGCGCCGCTTTGCGCCAGCATGGCAGCAAATGCGCTGTTGAGTTTTTCAATGCCGCTGACCGTGCTCATCTGCGCCAGTTGCGAGGTCAGCTGGGCGTTGTCCAGCGGGTTGAGCGGGTCCTGGTTGTTCAGCTGCGTGACCAGCAGCTTGAGAAAGCGCTGCTCGCTGTCGCTGCCCGAACCGGCGGACACGGCCGGCGCGCTCAGCGCAGCGCTGGCGCTGGTGGCGGCATTGATGGAATCGAGGGACATGGCGGCTTTTCCTGCAACTGGAATTTGGGAAGATGAAAGGCGGTGGCGACGCTTACTGGCCAATGGTCAGTGTCTTGAGCATCATGGTTTTGGCGGTGTTGAGCACTTCGACATTGGCCTGGTAGGAGCGTGACGCCGAGATCATGTTGACCATCTCCTCGACCACGTTGACATTGGGCATGGCGACATAGCCTGCGGCGTTGGCCAGCGGATTTTTCGGATCGTGCTGCAGGCGCAAGGGCGACAGATCTTCGACCACGCGCGCCACGCGCACGCCGCCGATGCCCTGGCCATTGGCCGGCGCCATCTCGAAGACCACCTGGCGCGCACGGTAAGGCTGGCCGTTCGGGCCGGAAACGCTGTCGGCATTGGCCAGGTTGCTGGCGGTGGTGTTCATGCGCTGGGACTGCGCGGCCATGGCCGAGGCGGCAATCTGGAAAATACCGACGGAGCTGTTGGAATACGGCATGCGATGCTTCGGTTTCTTAGGACTGGACCGCTGACAGCAGCGACTTGATCTTGGCTGTCAGCACCGTCAGGTTGGCTTCGTAACGCATCGCGTTGTCGGCGAAGCTGACCCGCTCTGCGTCCATTTCGACCGTGTTGCCATCGATGCTGGACTGGGTTGGCATGCGGTAAAGCAGGTCTGCATCGCCGCCGCCCTGGGACTCGCCGGCGATATGGGAGGGCGACGTGGTCGCCATCAAGGTTGACGCGGACTGACGGCCGCGCTCGACCGCTTGCGACAAGGTGGCGCTGAATTCAAAGTCACGCGCCTTGTAGTTGGGCGTGTCGGCATGGGCAATATTGGCCGACAGGACTTCCTGCCGCCGCGCCCGCAGGTTGAGTGCCTCTTGGTGAAAGCGCAGCGCAGAGTCCAGCTTGTCGATCATTTTTGTCTCCCTCCATCAAGTGATTTGCCTGGCCGTCCGGACGCCTGGATTGAAAATAATTGTAAGAAAACCCCTTGCAATGCAATCAACTGAACAGATGGGTTTTCGAGCTCCAGTTCACCTTTCCCCGCACTGTCGGGGGCATGCGGCCCGGGCGGCGCCATGCGCTTCAATCAGGCGAACAGGGTCAGGTTTTCAAAGCAGTTCAACCGGTTGGAAAACCCGTTTTTTCTTAAGATGGACCCTGCTCAGCCGCTCTGCCGTTGCCTGCCTGGCAGCGCCTGGTGCCGCCTAAGTGGTTGCCAATTAAAAGGAATTCATGAACAAGCCGATCTGCCAGACGCTGCCGGGGCCGCTTGCGGGCATTCTTGCCGCATTGCTGGCGCTGGCCGTGCTGACCCCGGCCGCACATGGCGCCCCGCCGCTGCCGCTGTCAGGCTACGCGCGCCCGGTGATCGAACAGTTCCTGGCTGGCCAGACGGCCGGCTTGCCCGGCAAGGTGCAGATCAGCATCGACGCGCCGCTGTCAGGCAGCCTGCCGCCGTGCGATGCGCTCGAAGCCTTCCTGCCCGGTGGCGCGCAGTTGCGCGGGCGTGTTTCCGTCGGGCTGCGCTGCAATGCCGCCCCGCGCTGGACCCGCTATGTCCAGGCACGCATTGCGGTGATGGGCACTTACCAGGCTGCGGCACGGCAGATTGAAGCCGGTCAAGCCCTGGCCCCCGGGGACACGGTCGCTCGGGAAGCAGACCTGACCACGCTGCCTGCCAGCGTGGTTGTCGATTCAAGCCAGCTGGAGGGCCAGGTGGCGCGCCACCGAATCGCTGCGGGCGCGCCGGTCAGGCGCGAACAGCTGCGCGGTGTTTTACTGGTGCAGCACGGACAGACCCTCAAGGTGGTGTCCCGGGGCCCGGGTTTCGTGGTGAGTACTGAAGGCAAGGCCATGGCCGCTGCCGCTGCTGGCGCGTTGGTCCAGGTCAGAATGCAGGGCGGTCAACTGCTCACCGGCACGCTGGGTGCCGATGGCATCGTCGAGCGCGGCAACTGATGCCATGAAAGATTTGACAAAGAATTTTTCATCGGGCCGCCTCAAGTTTCCGGGCAAACTGCCGTTATGCCGGTAAGTGCCTGAGGAAAAAATCATGAAAATCAATCAAAATACCCCCCTTTTAAAAGCCGGGGCGCCTGCGCAGACCTTGGCGCCCGGGAAAAGCAGCGCCGTGGCCGGTGCCTCCGCCGCCCAAGCGACTGCCGTCGCCAGCCAGGCAAAACTGCCCTCAACGACCGGCGATTTTGATGCTGGGCGCGTGGCTGAAATCCGCGAAAGCATCCGTACCGGCCGCTATCAGGTCGACACTGCCAAAATCGCCGATGGCCTGATCACCAGCGTTCGCGAGCTGATTGCAAAGAACCCCTCATGAGCACTTCACTGTTGCAACGCCTGACACTTGAGCATGGCGCGGTTGACGAATTCGTTGTCCTGCTGAACCAGGAAGCCGACGCCATGACGCAAGGCCGTTTCATGGACCTTGCGCACCTGGCCGAGCGCAAGTCGCAGCTGGCCGACCGGATCGCCACCCTGACGCGCCATCGGGAAAACGAACAGATGGCGCTGGGCTTCCGGGCCGACCGCAGCGGCGCCGAAGCGGCCACCGCCGCTGGCGGACCTTTGCTGCAGGACGCCTGGCGCCATTTGCAGTCGAGTGCAGCCCAGGCGCACGAGCGCAACCATGCCAACGGCGTCATGATCCACACCCATCTTGACTTCACCCGGCAATCGATCAACTTCCTGAAGTCAGCCGGCAGGCCACTGTACGGACCGGACGGATCGCATTACAGCGGAACGGCAAGCGGCAACCACCTGGCCACAGGCTGAAGCGGCTTGAACGCACGCCTGTCGTTATCGGGCAAGCCTTTGCGGCCGTTTTCAAGAGAAATATGGCTTTTGCGCAGGCAGCACCTTCGTCATCAGCTATTTAATTCATAGCAAATTGAATTTTCAGCCTAGCGTTGCAGTGGCCTGGCGGACGATGGCACGCCGGCCCCTGGACCGGCTGGCCGCTAGGCTGACTTGGCGAGCAGGCCGCGCAGGCGGCTGATCACTTGGCTGTGCAGCTGGCACACCCGGGACTCGCTGACTTCCATGACGGCGCCAATTTCACGCAGATTGAGTTCTTCCTCGTAATACAGGCTCAGGAGCAGGCGCTCGCGCTCGGGCACGGCGTCGATCGCCTCGATCAGGCGCTGGCGCAGGCCGTTTTCCAGCAGCCTGGCCAGGGGGTCGCCGGTTTGCGCACCCCCGTCGTGCTTGCTGCCGCAGTGCTGGTCAATGAAGGTGTTTTCCTGATCGTTGCGGTCAAAGTCCTCGTAATACACCAGCTGGCAGCCCTGGATTTCCTGAAGCAGGCTCTGGTAGGCTGGCAAAGGCAGCTGCAGCTCTTCGGCAATCTCGCCCTCGGTGGGATGCCGTCCGCGCTTTTGTTCCTGTGACTGGATGGCCTTGGACACGCTGCGCGAAGTTTGCCGCAAGCCGCGCGACACCCAGTCGTTGGCCCGCAGTTCATCGAGCATGGCGCCCCGGATGCGCTGGCCGGCATAGGTTTCAAACTTGGCGCCCTGGTCGTCCTGGTAACGGCTCGATGCATCAAGCAGGCCGATCATGCCGGCCTGGATCAGGTCGTCCAGGTCCACGTTGGCCGGCAGCCTGGAAATCAGCTGCAAGGCCAGGCGCCGTACCAGGGGAGCATATTGGGTCAACATGCCAGTGGTGCCGGAGGGGTCGATTTTTCCCTGGCATGTGTACATTGAGGAAGAGTCCTGCATTTCTGACAATCTTGTAAGAGTTCTGGGCAGTTGCTTCAGTGCAAGCCAGCCGATGACTGAACGTCATGGACCGCCCTCTGACGGGAAAGCTCAAAGGGCGTCCGGTCTGGGGCTGCCAGACACGGCCAGTTCACCAGGTCCGAGGCAATCTGCAAGAAGTCCCGGGCGGCGTTGCTGGCGCTGAAGCCCTGGACAACGCTCAGGTTGAGCCGCCGGGCCTGCGCCAGGAAGGGATCGGCCCTGACAAATCCCGCAGGCTCAAGCGCCATGCCCAGATAGCGGCTGCCGGTGGATGCCAGGTTGGCGAGCAGGCGACGGGCCTGGGCCGGGTCGGCGGCCTCGTTGACCAGCACCCGCAGGTTCGCCAGCGCATGGGCATAGTGCAGCTTCTTGATGCACAGATAGGTTTGCGTGATCGCTTCGCTGCGGGCGGCACAGACCACCAGGATGTGATCTGCACTGGCGGCCAGCGGCGACAGCGTGCCATCGCTGTGCAGGACGGCATCGACCAGCACCAGCCGGCCGCCGCGCGCCGGCGGTGCCACCTGCGGACCGTTGCGCTCGTCCAGCAGCAGCACATCCCGACCCTGCTGTTCGAGGGCAGCCGCCAGGTTGAGGGCGACGCTGCAGGCGCCGCTGTCGCTTGCGCTGTCGACCAGCGTGATACGCCGTGCGGTGTTGCCGGCCATCAGCCGCCGCAGTCCGTCGGCTTGATCGGTCACTGGTTTTTCCACAAACCGTTCCTTGTGCCGCCATCGGCTGCGTGTTGAACTTCGGACACTGGAGCCGACTCGCCGCTTTCCAGCGCATCGAGCAATACATAGAGTTTTCCCAGGCCTTCCAGCAGGACCGGGCCCGGTACCGGCTGGGTCGGCTCGAACGTCTGCCCGGCCAGTTGAGCCAGGACCCTGCGCACCGGTGCCGCCCACGCCTGTTGCGCCTGCTGCAGCCGGAATGCCGTGAGGCAGGTGTGCGCAAGCACGCGAAGGCGGTCTAGCCGGAGTGCGTCGCAGGGGCCGGTGTGGCCTTCGGGGGTCGGCAGCGACTGATCAAGCAGCAGAAAATATGCCTTGGCATCTGCCTGCCAGCTTGCCCACTGGATCAGTTGCTGCGGCCTTGCCTGGACCGTGACACTGGCAAGCAGGTAGCTGTGCGCCACCAGCTTGCCACTGGCGGCATCGACTATACGCCGGACCACGCAGCGCTGCATCTGCGCATCTGACGGCCGGGCGGAGCCCTCTGGTGTGGGCTGCGCAAACACATTGACCAGCATTTCCGCTACCGACAGCAGGCCTGCCCGGCCGCGAAAGGACACCGGCTCCGGCGTGCTGAATTCCAGCCCCGGAAGCAGTTCGTGCAGCGATGCCGACAGACCATCCTCGGCCAGTGCCACCAGCAGGCTGGCTGGTGCGCAAGCCATCCAGGCCAGGCCGCAAGCGTGCCAGGCCTGGATTCGGGCGAACGAGGCCATGCCGGGAAACAGATGAACCACCGGTTTATTGCCAAGCTGTCGCAGGTCCGAAGCAGCCGCCGCTCCCGTTTCAGCTTCAGACCCGCCAGGCGCCAGCAGGGCAGCAAAGGGCAGGCCCGTGCCGTCGGACAACAGGGCAGCCAGCCGCCCTTTCGCAAGGGCTTGTCCACCCGCCGGCAGACTGGTTTCGCCGTGGCTTGCCAGCACGTAACCGCTGCAATGGCGCTGGCTGTCGACTGCTGCCTGTGACAGCAGCCTTTGGCCGATCGCGCCCTCATCTTGTTGTTCTGCGGACTCATCAGACAGTTGGCGGCTGAGCGCACGGCCCGCATCAAAGCCGATGTCGGCCGCCGCCAGCGCCGCCGCATTCGAGGTCAGTTCCTGGGCGTTGTGGGCCAATGTGCGGATCAGTTGCTGGCACTGCAGACGCAGGCGACGGCTGACCGCTTCGGCAGCCGCCACTTTTTCGTCGGAGCGCGCGGGTTGCTCGTCCAGGTCGGCCTCGCCTGGAACAAACCAGGCGCTCTGGCTCCTGGCCTCGAAGACGCTGTCAATCAGCTGGCGGCGGTCACCCAGCACCAGGTTTTCCGGAACCTTCTGCCCGCTGGAGACATAGTGGACCGGCAACTGGTGGCGGATCACGATGTCGATCAGCGCGCCGGGATGCGTCGCTTCGTCCACCTTGGTCAGGATGCAGCCTGCCAGGCCGCTGCCGCTATGCGCCTGGGCGTCGTGGCGATAGGCCTTTACCACTTCATTGAGCGTGTCCCCGTGGCTGGCCGCATTCAGCAGCAGCAGGCGCTTGACCGGACGGCTGGCGCCGCACAGCATGGCGATCTGGTCGGACACGGCGCGGTCGCGCTGGCTCATGCCGACGGTGTCGATGAGCACCATGTGCTTGTCCTGCAGGCTGGCGAGCACCGTTTCCAGGTCGCTCGCATCCTTGACCGCATGCACCGCCACGCCCAGGATCTGACCGTAGATGCGCAACTGCTCATAGGCGCCGATGCGGTAGCTGTCGGTGGTGATCAGCGCGAGTTTTTCAGCCCCGAAACGCATCACGCAGCGCGCCGCGAGCTTGGCGGTGGTGGTGGTCTTGCCGACGCCGGTTGGCCCCATCAGGGCATACACGCCGCCTTCGTTCATCAGCGCGTCCTCGTCCTCCAGCATGGGCATCTGGCAGGCCATGGCCGACTTGAGGTAGTCCAGCCCGCCGGCATGGTTCAGGCCGGCGGGCAGGTCGGCCAGCAGGTCTCTGGCCAGGCGGGCACTGAAGCCGGCGCCCAGCAAGGTGCGCAGCAACTGGCCGCGCAGCGGGTCGCGCCGCTGGGTCTTGTTCCATGCCAGGCCAGCCAGTTGCTCTTCGATCATGCCGCGCATGGAATGGATTTCGCGCAGGACACTGGCATCGCCGCTGCCCGAATCGGCCACGGCCACGGGAGCGGTTGAAACGGCAGGTGCCGGCAGCAGTGGAGCGGGCTGCCCCTCCGGTTCAACGGGAACGGCATCCGCTGGAATGCGGGCGGCGGGCGCCTCCAGCGAAGCCACGATTTCGACACCCTCGGCGGTCACGGTACTTGACAAGATAAAGGCATCCGGACCCAGTTGCTCGCGCATCAGCCGCAGTGCCTTCAGGATCGAAGGTGCCACGATGGCAAGGGTTGGCGCTTCAGCTGGCTGGCCACTGGTCATGACTTGCCTCCAATCGTGGCGGTGACGCGGATGGTGCGGGTGTCAGGAATTTCGGCATGCGACAGCACCTTGAGCTCGGGCAGGCTGCGGCGCAGGAAGCGCGCCAGCAGCACCCGCAGCGGATGCTGCACCACCAGCACGGCTGGCAGGCCCAGTTGCGCCTGGCGCGCCATGGCCGCCTGGGTTTGCTGCAGCAGGTTGTCGGCCAGGCCGGGCTCCAGGCCATTGCTGTTGGAAAGGGCCTGCAGCAGCATGCGGTCAAGCGAGCTGTCCAGGCCGATCACCTGCAGTTGCTCGTTGCCGGGGTAGAGGTCCTGGATGATCGCGCGCCCGAGGGCCAGGCGGATCAGCGAGGTCAGCTCGGTGGTGTCCGCCACCGACGGCGCATGCTCGGCCAGCACATCCAGAATGGTGCGCATGTCCCGGATCGGCACGCTCTCGTCCAGCAGGTTTTGCAGCACCTTCTGCACACTGGTGAGTGACAGCGCCTTGGGCACCAGGTCCTGCACCAGCATCGGTGACTCCTTGCCAATGCGGTCGAGCAGCTGCTGCACTTCCTGGCGCCCGAGCAGTTCGGCTGAATGCGCATGGATCAGGTGGTTCAGGTGCGTGGCCACCACGGTGCTGGCATCGACCACGGTGTAGCCGTAAATCTGCGCCTGCTCGCGCAAGCTGGCGTCAATCCAGATGGCCGGCAAGCCGAAGGCCGGATCCTTGGTCTGGGTGCCAGGCAGCGAGGCACTGACCTGCCCCGGATTGATCGCCATCCACTGGCCGGGCGTTGCTTCGCCGCGCCCGATCTCGACGCCCTTGAGCTTGACGACATAGGCATTCGGCTTGATCTCCAGGTTGTCCCGGATATGCACCACGGGCACCAGAAAACCGATGTCCTGCGCGAACTTCTTGCGGATGCTCTTGATGCGGCCGAGCAATTCGCCGTTTTGCGACATGTCCACCAGCGAAATCAGCCGGTAGCCGACTTCCAGCCCCAGGGGATCGACCAGCGCCACATCGTCCCAGCTGGCTTCCTGCGATTGGGCCGGTGCGGCGACGGGCGGCGGCGCGGCCGCCACTTCGGCCCTGCCGCTGGCCGCCTTGCGCATCACGCGCCGCCCCATCCAGATCAGGCCGCCGGCAATCAAGAGGAAGGCCAGGTTCGGCATGCCCGGAATCATGCCCATCATGCCAATGACGCCGGCGGTCAGGAACAACACCTGCGGGTTGGAGAACAGCTGCCCGGTGAGCTGGCCGCCGACATCCTCGTCGGTGGTCACGCGCGAGACGATCACGCCGGCGGCAGTTGAGATGACCAGTGCCGGTATCTGTGCGACCAGGCCGTCACCGATGGCCAACAGGGTGTAGGTGGTGCCAGCCTCGGAAAAACTCATGCCGTGCTGGGCCACGCCCACCACCAGGCCACCGATGATGTTGATCACCAGGATCAGCAGGCCGGCCACCGCATCGCCGCGCACGAACTTGCTGGCGCCGTCCATCGAGCCATAAAAGTCGGCCTCCTGAGACACCTCTGCGCGGCGTTTGCGCGCCACGTCCTCACCAATCAGGCCGGCATTCAGGTCGGCGTCGATCGCCATCTGTTTGCCCGGCATGGCGTCGAGCGTGAAACGCGCGCCGACCTCGGCGATGCGGCCCGCGCCCTTGGTGATGACCATGAAATTGATCACCACCAGGATGATAAAGACCATCACGCCTACGGCAAAATTGCCCCCCACCAGGAAGTGGCCGAAGGCCTCGATCACCTTGCCGGCGGCATCCGGGCCGGTGTGGCCTTCCATCAGCACGACGCGGGTGGACGCGACATTGAGCGACAGGCGCAGCAGCGTGGTGAACAGCAGCACCGCCGGAAAGGCGGCAAAGTCCAGCGCCTTCATGGTGTACATGCTGACCAGCAGCACCATGATCGACAGCGCGATGTTGAAGGTGAACAGCAGGTCCAGCAGGAACGGCGGCAGCGGCAACACCATCATGCTCAGGATCAAAATGATCAGGATCGGGCCGACCAGGCCCTTGCCCTTGTCGGCGCCGATCATCATGGCCGGCAGACGCCGCAGGGAATCGATCGCGCTCATGCGGGGCTTCCTTCGGAGTCGAGTGTTTCAGGCACGGGCAGGTTCCTTGGCATGGGCGGCAGGGCGCCGCCTTCTTTTGTCTGGCGGTGCAGCTGGTAGGCCCAGGCCAGCACTTCGGCCACGGCGGCATACAGGGCGACCGGGATCTCC
The DNA here is from genome assembly GCF_015752225.1 of Polaromonas sp. CG_9.11. Taxonomy (NCBI): domain Bacteria; kingdom Pseudomonadati; phylum Pseudomonadota; class Betaproteobacteria; order Burkholderiales; family Comamonadaceae; genus Polaromonas; species Polaromonas sp. CG_9.11. Next base: position 16,552 of record NZ_JADOVE010000027.1, on the reverse strand, counting down.
GCATCCAGCCGCGTATGGCGGTACAGCGCACGGGTCAGCGGCGGCGCTTCGAGCACCGGAATCTTGTGCTCCTGGGCCAGCGCACGGATGCGCAGGGCCACCAGGTCGGTCCCCTTGGCTATCACGCGCGGCGCGCGCATGTCCTTGTCGCTGTACTTGAGGGCGACGGCAAAATGCGTCGGGTTGGTGACGATGATGTCGGCCTTGGGCACCTCGGCCATCATGCGCCGCTTGGCCATCTGCTGCTGCTGGCGGCGGATCTGCGCCTTGACCTGCGGGTCGCCGTCGCTTTCCTTTTGCTCCTGGCGCAAGTCCTCGCGCGACATTCGCAGCTTTTTATGATGGCTCCAGAGCTGGTAGGGCACGTCGATGGCCGCCACCAGCAGCAGCGAGCCAATGATCAGCGCGCAGGTCTTGGCCACGAGCTGCAGCGTGTGCGCCAGCGCGTTGTGCACCGGCTCGCCCATCAGCGACATGATGCTTGGCAGATTGCCGGAAATCACCCACCATGAAATGCTGCCGACCAGCAGGGACTTGACCAGGGTTTTGACCAGTTCGGCCAGTGTCTCGGTCGAGAACATTCGGCCGATGCCGGCCACCGGGTTCAACTTGGAAAACTTCGGCATCAGCGACTTGCCCGACAGCAGCCAGCCGCCCAGCAGCATCGGGGCGACCAGCGCCGCCACCATCATGGCCGCCAGCAGCGGCGCCAGCGCCTGGAGCGCATGCACGATGGTGCTGCCGGCCTGCACCATCATGTGCGAGGCGTCGAATGCAGAAGCGCGTTCGAACTGAAGGCCGTTGCGCAATGCGCTGCCCAGATGGTCAGCCATCAGGCTGCCGCTGGCCCACAGGCACCCCAGCCCGGTGGACAGCATCACAAAGGTTCCGAGTTCCCGCGAACGGGCAACCTGCCCTTCCTCATGGGCTTTTTCCAGCCGCCGGGGCGAGGCAGGTTCGGTTTTTTCGAGATCACTTTCTTCCGCCATCAATGCTCCGGAGCTTCAGACGCAAAGCCGTCCGACTTCCAGAATTATTGCGGTGCAAGGCCTGGGTCATTAGGCCAAACAAGCCGGCGATAAAGCTGTTCCTTGGCCAATCAGACAGGCTGCCAGCTAAAAACCGAGGCTGGCCAGCAGGTCGTCCACCTGGTCCTGGCCATCGACAGCGTCAGGCTGGCCCGCGACGGTCTGCGGTCCGTGCAGCAGCCCATGGGGGGTGTCAGGGCGTTTTTCAGGCGGCGCATTGTCGATCAGCAGCTGCAGCAGCTGGGTGTCCATGTCCTGGATCACAAGCATCATCTTCTTGATGACCTGGCCCGTCAGGTCCTGAAAATCCTGTGCCATCATGATCTCCATCAGTTGGGCATTGGTGGCGCTGACCTGCTGCGGCACGGTGGCCAGGTAGGCGCGGTTGTCGCGCACCAGTTCGCGTGCCGCATCGAGTTCGACGGGGTACTCGAACCAGGCATCCCAGCGCTTGGTCAATGCCTTGGCCTGGCTGGCCAGGCCATCCTGGATGGGCTGGGCCACGTCGATGGCGTTCAGCGCCCTTTCAGCGGCCCGCTCGGTCATCTGTGCAATGTAGCCCAGCCGGTCGCGCGCATTGGGGATGGCTTCGGCCACTTTGGCAATGCCCTTGTCCAGGCCCAGTTCGCGGATGTTTTCGCGCATCTGGCGCGTCAGGTGGCCGATGCGGTTGATGAGTTGCTCGGCTGAATCGGGAACGGTTTCGCCAGAAGTTGTTTCCTGCGCCATGTCACGCACTCTCTTTCGCGATTTTTTCAAAGATCTTGGTGATCTTTTCTTCCAGTGTGACGGCGGTGAACGGTTTGACCACATAGCCGTTGGCACCCGACTGGGCCGCTGCAATGATGTTTTCCTTTTTCGCTTCGGCCGTCACCATCAGCACCGGCAGCTTGGCCATGGACGCATCGGCGCGTATCGCCTGCAGCATGGCCAGGCCGTCCATGTTCGGCATGTTCCAGTCAGACACGACAAAGCCGTAGTTGCCGCCCTTGAGCTTTTCAAGGCCAATGGCGCCGTCTTCAGCCTCGTCGACATTGATGAATTCGAGCTCTTTGAGCAGGTTGCGAATGATCCGGCGCATGGTCGGAAAATCGTCCACCACCAGGATTTTTATGTTTTTATCTACCACGTTCACTCCAAAAATTGATTGGTCAATACATGCTGCAGGCCAGCAACGCTGCCTGCATGCAAAAAAATTTCCGGCATTTCGCTACACCCGGTTGGCCTGCCCCCCCAATGAACGCAGGTGCGCCATCACACGCTGGCTCAGGTCCTGAAGCGGCACCACCTCGTGCGCAGCACCCAAAGCGATGGCCTCGCGCGGCATGCCGAAGACCACGCAGCTGGCCTCGTCCTGGGCCAGGGTGTAGGCGCCGGCCTGGCGCATGCGCAACAGGCCGTCGGCGCCGTCGCGGCCCATGCCGGTCAGGATCACGCCGATGGCATTTTTTCCGGCATGCCGGGCGGCTGAATCGAACAGCACATCGACCGACGGGCGATGCCGGTTGACCGGCGGTGCCAGGTCCACCTGGGCCACATAGTTGGCGCCGCTGCGCACCAGCGACAGGTGAAATCCGCCCGGTGCGATGTAGGCATGGCCAGGCAATATGCGCTCGCCCTGCACCGCTTCGGACACCACGATGCGGCACAGGCCGTTCAGGCGCTCGGCAAAGGAACGGGTGAACCCGGCCGGCATGTGCTGCGCGATCATGATGCCCGGACTGTCCGGCGGCAGGGGCTGCAGCACCTCCCGGATGGCTTCGGTGCCGCCGGTGGAAGCGCCAATGATGATGAGCTTTTCGGTGCTCAGCAACGGGCTGCGCAGCAGTGGCACATCGGCCGCTGCAGCCGCGCTGCTGCCCGGCGCCGATCGCCTTGCCGGCAGCAGCCGGGCTGCGGCGGCGATACGGATCTTGCCGGCGATCAGCTCGGTGTAGGAAAGGAGTCCATCGCGAATGCCCAGGCGCGGCTTGGTCACGAAGTCGATCGCGCCCAGTTCCAGTGCGCGCAGCGCTGCCTCTGAGCCGTGTTCGGTCAGAGACGACACCATGACCACCGGCATGGGGCGCAGGCGCATCAGTCGTTCCAGAAATTCCAGCCCGTCCATGCGCGGCATTTCCACGTCCAGCGTCATCACGTCCGGGTTGTGTTGCTTGACCAGGTCGCGGGCGATCAGCGGGTCGGACGCCGTGGCCACCACCACCATGTCGGGCTGGCTGTTGATGATCTCGGTCATCAGGCTGCGGATCAATGCCGAATCGTCAACGCAGAGCACCCTGATTTTCCTGTCTGTCATAGCGTCCAGCCCATCTTCTTGTCAAGCGTGTGCGCTGCACCTGCAGCCAGCCTGTCGCCCCTGCCATTGCCTGGCTGCCTGAGCAGCACGCTGGCCAGCGCCTGCTCCTCGCGCTGCACCAGCAGGACATCGTCTTGCTGGCGCAGTTTTCTGACCGTCACCCGGCCGGTGAAAGGAAAAAAGTTGATCCGGCGCGGCAGCTTTCCGCGCAAGTCTTGTGCGGCAATCCGGATGCGCTCTTCCAGCAGGTAGCGCAGCACGAAATCGGCATTGCGTTCGCCAATGTTGAGCAGCGTCATGTTGGCCAGCACGGCACCGCCGCCAAACACCTTGGCTTCCAGGCGCTCGCGCCGCGCGCCAGCCCGGACCACTTCTCCAAGCAGCACCTGCATCGCATGCGCGCCATAACGCATAGCGGCGGCCGCATCGAAAAACAGCGGGTCGGCCGTACCGGGCAGCATGAAGTGGTTCATGCCGCCAATGCCCGAGACGCTATCACGCAGGCAGGCCGACACGCACGAACCGAGCACTGTCGTCAGCACCATGTCCTCGGCCGTGACGTAATACTCTCCCGGCAAAAGCTTGACTGCCGCCAGGCCGAATTCACGGTCGAAATAATGACGCGTGGCCAGCGGCTCTGCTTCCGCCGCGATCATGCCGCGCCTTTCGGCAGATTTTCGGCCAGTCCGTAGACCGTCTGGCCGCGCAGCCGCAAGGTCTGCTGGGCAAAGGAAAAGTTTTCCGAATGCCCGGCAAACAGCAAGGCATCCGGCTTCATCAGGGGAACAAAGCGCTGCAGTATTTTTTCCTGCGTCGGCTTGTCGAAATAGATCATCACATTGCGGCAGAAGATGGCATCGAACAAGCCTTTCAGCGGCCATTTCGGATCGAGCAGGTTGAGTTGCGAAAACTTGACCATGGCGGCCACTTCCGGCCGTATCCGCACCTTGCCTGCATGCGCGCCTGAGCCCTTGAGGAAAAATCGCTTCAAGCGGTCCGCCGGCAGCTTGCTGGCCTGCTCCATCGTGAAAATGCCGTCAACCGCCTTGGCCAGCACCTGCGTGTCGATGTCCGTGGCGACCACGCTGCATGCGCTGGCGCGGCTTCCCAGCGTCTCGATCAGCGTCATCGCGATCGAATAGGGCTCTTCGCCTGTCGATGCGGCCGAGCACCAGATGGTGACCGGTTGCGGGCACTGGCGGACATGCTCGGCAAGCAAAGGGAAATGGTGTGCTTCGCGAAAAAATGCCGTCAGGTTGGTGGTGAGGGCATTCGTGAACAACTCCCACTCGTGGCTGCGCGGGTCGGCTTCCAAAAACCCCAGGTAGGTGGAAAACTCGCGCATTTCCAGTTCACGCAGTCGCCGCGACAGCCGGCTGTAGACCATCTGGCGCTTTTGCACGCTCAGTGAGATGCCGGCGCGCTGGTGGATCAGCTGGCGAATCCGGGCAAAGTCCGTGTCGGTCAAAATAAAATCGGGGCCTGTCGGCGAAAGCGCAGCGACGCGGGGGGATGGATTCATGGCAGGCTAGTGTGAACAGGGGATCGATCACCATTGCCGCCTGGAGGCCAGCAATGGGTAGGCACCAATGTATTCAGGAACCGCCTGCCTTGATGCCCCGAAAAGCATGCCAAACAGCGCCCTCCTTTGCGCATGGACCCGGCTCAGGCAGCTATTCCAGTTCGCATCAGAGATTGATGTCCTGCGCCCACACAATGGCCGACCCGTGAGCCTTGTTCACCTGCGAAGCCGTCATGAACAAGGCATCGGCAAGCGCTGGCGCAGAACCGCTCTGGCCCTCGCAGGCCTCTGCCAGGGCCAGCAAGGGTCCGTAAATGTCCCCCCGATGAAGCAAGGCCTGAACAATCGTGTCGGGCAGGGACACCTGGCGCATCAGTTGCGGCATCGGAATTCCCAGCAGCTGGTCCAGCAATGAGAAAAGTCCCACGACAAACAGGTTTCCCGCTTCGCTCGCAGGCAGCAGGCCCACGCCCAGCAGCTCGACAAATCGCCCCCGCACAATCGCCGCCTGAAGCAATGCCTGAGAAGACCCCGCCGTGCTGGTGGTTGCCAGCAACAGGGCCAGCCAGCGGTACAGTGGCAGGTAGCCCAGCATCGTGATGGCATGGCGCAGCGATTCAATTTCGATCTGAAGTCCGAAGCCCGCGCTGTTGATGTAGCGAAGCAGCTTGTAGGAAAGCATCGCGTCGCGCTGGAGAACCTTTTCCAGTTCACGGATGTCGGCGCACGCCTGAACCATCTTCATCAGTTGCAGGATCAGCACCGTCTGCGAACCCATCTCGGCAATGCGCGGCAGGCTGCGCGGCGACGCACACATATTTTCAAAAAACCCTGCCAGTCCCAGTGCCGCGCAGGCGTCGAACGCGTTCCAGTCCGACACCTGGTTGACTATCAGTTTCAGTGCAGGCTCGGCGAGCGCTGCCAAGCGTGCAATCTGCGCCAGGTCGGGATTCGCCAGATCAGCCGTGACAAAGGCCATCAGCGAAAGCAAGCCGTCGCTCGAATCAAACAGCGCCACATCCGGATGGCACAGCGCCAGCCGAAAGCCGTGGGCATGCAGCGACATCGCCAGCTCGATGCCTTCCGGGCAGGCCAGTTCTGCCTGGCTGAACATCAGGACCGTCGTGGCGGGGTTGAGGTGCTGCAGGCTATTGGAATTCAGGGTAGCCGCCTGGATTTCAATGAAAAACAGGCTGGCCCCAGACTGACGGGGGAACTGCGCCATCAGCGCCAGCATCGGCTGTGTTGTCCGGTCTGGCCGCGCAGTGCCCGCTTGGGCGTCCTGCCATGAAAGGCGATAGCCCAGCACGCGCTGAGTGGCGTCGAGCAGGGCCGTTCGGGAAAAATAGTTGTCGGGGTTCATGGGTTTGAAGGACAGACGTCTGCGCCGTTGAACCATTGATTGTTCAACGGCTGCAGTCGGGTTGTGTTCCAGCGCGTAGCCGGTTTTGGGCAAAGGATGGGAAAAGAGCGGCGGTGGGTGTCAAGATTGAACATATAAGGACAGCAGCACCGCAGAACAGGAATCTTGCATGCCATGATTTTCAGGCAGTCTCCTCGGGCGACAGGCGCAGAACAAGCGCTTGATCGGCCCTTTGATCCAAGGATTCAAACGCGCCGTCCGCGCCGTGCGCTTGCACAGGAAATTCAGGAACCCAGGAATTCGCCAATCGGCTTGAGGTCTTCGACCCGATCGCAGACCGACTTGACGATCATCAGGATCGGAATGCCAAGCAACAGGCCCCACACCCCCCAGAGCCAGCCCCAGGCCAGCAAGCCCATGAACACGGCGACCGGGCTGAGCCGGCTGGCGCGGCTGGTCAGCCAGGGCGTGAGCAGATTGCCCACCAGCGTGTGGATCACGATCGAAGTGCCGCCCACGGCCATCGCCATGTTGATCGAGCCGAACTGCAGGAAAGCGACCAGCGCCGAGGCGGCCGCCGTGACCAGCGAGCCGATGTAGGGCACCAGGTTGAGCACGCAGGCGACCACGCCCCAGACGGCGGCATTGTCCAGCCCGAGGAACATCAGCGCCCCTGCCGTCAGCACGCCGACCAGCAGGCTGGTCAGCAACTGCACCTGCAGATAGCGCTGGATCTGCCCGGCAATCTCGTGCAGCGCCTGCAAGGTGATTTTTTTCTTGCTCAGGCTTGGCCCGGCCAGCTTGACCAGCTTGCGCCGAAAGGTGTCGCCCGAAAGCATCAGGAAATAGGTCAGGAACACCACCACCGCGATTTGTCCGATGAGGGCCAGCAGGCCGATGGTGCCGGTCCACAGGTAGTCCTTGATGTTGAAGCGAGGCGCCTCGATCACCACCCGGGTCGCACCCCGGTTGGGACCGGTGACGGCAGCGCTTTCCCGGGTGGCCTGCTCGATCTGGGCGGCCGCCTTCTGCACCGTTTCCAGCGGGCTGCTCGATTTTCCGCTGCCCGACCTGAGCGCCTGCCCAAGCTTTTGCGCCGCCGCCGGCAAGGCCTCGATCAGCTGCGTGGCTTCAAGCCGCAGCAGGTAGGCGCCGGATCCCATCGCGCCCAGGATGCCCAGCAGCAGCACGGCCGAACTCAGCCAGCGCGGTACGCGCCTGGTTTCCATCCAGTTGATCAGCGGCGAAAAGGCGTAGCTGAGCAGCACGCTGAGCATGATCGGGATGAGAACGACCCGTGCCCACTGGAGCACGAAGAGGCTGGCCATGATTGCCAGGATCACCAGCGACACGTTGCGCACGTCCACCGGCATGTGCAAGATAAACCGTTCCGGCTCGGGAAAGACCGTGACATCGGGTTCTGCGACGACCGGCTCGTCTGCCCTGGTTTCTTCGGCCATTTGTCATCCTCGTTAATCGTTAAGGTTGGGTGCTTGCGCCCGGCGATCTGTCAGGCACAGCGGGACGGTTGAGTTGGCGTATTGCACCCGAAAACCCGGAACTACACCATAGGACGCCTCCCCGCAAACTGGACAGTAGCAGGCGTGACCGGCTGCCAGCACCCACCGCAACCCGACCGGGAAAGGCCTCCACGGCCGGCCTTGAGACACCCACACAATCAGCCGGCAATGGCTTCCCGGACAGCGCCAAGCTGGCGGCGCGACACCGTCAGCAATTCATCCAGGCCATTGAGCCGCACGGCCCAGCCCTCGCCTTCTTCGAGATCGAAATGCTTTTCCAGCGTGCGCACCGCGTTCCGGGCAATCAGCGCATTGCGGTGAATCCGCATGAACCGGCGGCCATAACGCGCTTCCAGCTCGCCGAGCGAGCCATCCAGAATGTAGCTGCGCCTGAGGGTGCGCACCGTGATGTACTTCAGCTCTGCCTTGAAATACAGCACCTCCGACAGCGGCACGCGTTCGGTCCGGCCCCGGTCCTGAATAAGCAGGTTGTCTTCAAACTTTTCGGGCGCCTTCACAACACCGGCTTGCATAAGACGCTCTACTTTTTGCAGCGACTGCTGCAACCGCTCCAGACGCACCGGCTTGGTCAGGTAGTCCACCGCGTCCAGCTCGAAAGCCTGCACCGCGTGTCCTGGATGCGCGGTAACGAACACCACGGACGGCGGCTGGGGCAAACCGGCGATCAGCCCGGCGAACGCCATGCCATCCATCCCGGGCATGTGGATGTCAAGCAGCACGGCATCGAACGGCTGGCGCTGCAGCGCGCTCATGGCCTGCACCGCGTTGGCGGCCTCGGCGGCCACCACGGCGCAAGGCGCCGTGCAGTCGCCCAGCAAGGTGCGCAGGCGCGATCTGGCCAGCGCCTCGTCGTCAACCAGCAAAATGGTCAAAGCTCTCACAGCGGCACCTCCAGCCTGACCTGAAACAGGCCGTCTTTGCAGGTCGTCCTGAACTGCGCCTGCACATCATGCAGCAGGAACAGTCGCTCGCGCACATTGGTCAGCGCCAGCCCGTGGCCCGGCCGGCCACTTCCGGCGGGCGCCGAATTGGTCACCTTGATGACCACAGTGCCGCCTCGCCGGGTCGTTGAGATGAGGATTCTTGCGCCGCTGGCACTGGGCTCCACGCCGTGCAGCACGGCATTTTCAACCAGCGGCTGCAGCAGCAGCGGTGGCAGTCGGGCCGCGTCAGCGCCGGGGTCCAGGCTCCACTGCACGCGCAGCCTGTCGCCAAAGCGGACCTGCTCGATTTCCAGGTAACGCTGCGCCAGAAAAATTTCCTGCGCCAGCGTGACCGACTCGGCCGGGTCGGCCAGCGCACTGCGAAACAGCTCGCTCAGGTCTTCCAGCACCGCCTCGGCCTTGGCCGGCTCGGCGCGCACCAGTGCAATCGCGCTGTTCAGCGTATTGAACAAAAAATGCGGCCGGATGCGCGACTGCAGTTCGGCCAGGCGCGCTGTCGTGGCTGCAGGCATGCGCGCCTTGGCGCGCCAGATCAGCCCTGCCAGCACCAGCGCCGACAGCAGCACGCCCGACGCACCGCTGGCCCACCAGGAAGGAGACGACAGCAACCCCATCAGCGCCAGCAGGCCGCAGCCATAGGCACCGGCCACGGCGCCCATCACCGTGCCGGCCAGCCACTGCAACGAAACACCAAGCCGGTTCAGCCGGCCCTTGAAAACGCAGACGGCAACCAGCCAGGCCAGCGTTGCCGGCAGCACGCCGCCGGTCAGCAGCGAAAACCGCAGCAACCAGTCCAGCGGGTCCAAGGTGCCGAACATCGCGGCCACGCCGGCGACTGCCTGCACCAGCAGCACAACCCGCAGCACCACGCCCACATGGCAGGTGTCAAACAGCATGGCGCGAGGCGCGAACGGTGACACGGCGGCAATGGTGTCGGTCGGCGCCAGGCCGCCATGCAGCGTGGAATTGTCAAAGTCCTGTGGAGCGGTGGTTGGCGTCATTGAAAGAAAGCAGGGGTTGTCATTCTTCAGTTCCGGGTGATTTTCAGGCATGCAGGCGCGCAGATAAAATTACCCTGATGAGTATTGCACCGGCCAGGGCCTTCAAGCTACTCCGCTGAACACTATTTCAGCCACTGGCCCATCGCGCCCACACAGCGCTCTTTTCAACCCGCCCCGCGCCTGCCACTTCTAGAAAGCCCGACGTGAATCAATTCGACAAGAAATCCCAAGCCTGGTCCGCCCTGTTTTCCGAGCCCATGAGCGACCTGGTCAAGCGCTACACCTCCAGCGTGTTTTTCGACAAGCGGCTGTGGCAGGCCGACATCGCCGGTTCGCTGGCGCATGCCGACATGCTGGCCGCGCAAGGCATCATCGCCCCGGCCGACCATGACGCCATCCAGTACGGCATGGCGCAAATCACCCGCGAGATCGAAGCCGGCGAATTTGAATGGAAGCTCGACCTTGAAGACGTTCATCTGAACATCGAGGCGCGCCTGACCCAACTCGTCGGTGACCCGGGCAAGCGTCTGCACACCGGCCGCTCGCGCAACGACCAGGTCGCCACCGACGTGCGCCTGTGGCTGCGCGGTGAGATCGACCTGATCGGCGGCCTGCTGGTGGACCTGCAAAAGGCGCTAGTCGAGATCGCCGAGAAAAACGTCGAGGTCATCCTGCCCGGCTTCACGCACCTGCAGGTGGCCCAGCCGGTGAGCTTTGGCCACCACATGCTGGCCTATGTCGAGATGTTCAGCCGCGACGCCGAGCGCATGGGCGAAGTGCGCCGCCGCGTGAACCGCCTGCCACTGGGCGCCGCCGCGCTGGCCGGCACCAGCTATCCGCTGGACCGCGAGCGTGTTGCCACGACACTGGGCATGGTCGATGAACAGGGCCGGCCGCAGGTCTGCCAGAACAGCCTGGACGCCGTCAGCGACCGCGACTTTGCGATTGAATTCACCGCCGCCGCCTCGCTGGCGATGGTGCACATCAGCCGTTTCAGCGAAGAGCTGATTTTGTGGATGAGCCAGAACTTCAGTTTCATTCACATTGCCGACCGCTTCACCACCGGCTCGTCGATCATGCCGCAGAAGAAAAACCCCGACGTGCCCGAACTCGCGCGCGGCAAGACCGGCCGCGTGGTTGGCCACCTGATGGGCCTGATCACCTTGATGAAGGGCCAGCCGCTGGCCTACAACAAGGACAACCAGGAAGACAAGGAGCCGCTGTTCGACACCGTGGACACGCTGAAAGACACGCTGCGCATCTTTGCCGAAATGGTCGGCGGCATCACCGTCAAGCCTGAAGCCATGGAGCGCGCCGCCCTGCGCGGCTACGCCACCGCCACCGATCTGGCCGACTACCTGACGAAAAAAGGCCTGCCCTTTCGCGATGCGCATGAAACCGTCGCCCATGCGGTCAAGGCCGCCACGTCGCATCAGGTCGATCTGTCGGAACTGCCGCTGGCGGTGTTGCAGGAGTTCAATCCGTCGATTGAAAAGGACGTGTACGAGGTGCTAAGCCTGCGCGGCTCGCTGAATGCGCGGAACATCCTGGGTGGCACGGCGCCAAGCCAGGTGCGGGCGCAGATTGCGCGGCACCGGGCGCGGCTGGGGTGACGGTTTGAAGGCTTGAAGGCTTGAAGGCTTGAAGGCTTGAAAGGCTGATGAAAAGACAAGCTGAATGGGACAGCGCCATGGTGCGGCCCGACCAGCGACGCGACCATGGCGAGCAGCGTAGGGTGGCGTTGGGCAAGATCGGTTTGCGCATCATGGCGGTGGTGTTCGTTGACCGCCCGCCAGAGCGCCGCATCATCAGCTTGAGAAAAGCCAATAGCCGAGAGGTGAAACGCCATGCCGAAACTTAAAGCCGGAACTATTATTACAACGCCTGCCGAGGGTGCCGCCCTTCATAAGGCGGCCCTGTCTGATCCGGACGCCGTTGTCTTGACGGATGCCCCATGGGATCAGGTCAAGCCCCTGGTGCGCCGTGGCCGTCCGCTGGGCAGCGGCACCAAGACACAGGTCACGCTGCGGCTTGATGTGGAGGTGGTGGAGAAATTCAGGGTGACAGGCGACGGCTGGCAAACCCGCATCAATGACGCCTTGAAAAGCTGGGTCAAGCGTCAAGCATGAATGAATGACTGCGCATCCGTGTGGCATGAACGCGCTACGCAAGCCTGCTTTGCCGAACTTGACACAATGGTTTTACAGAGATTAATCATGCCCAATCATCATGTTTAAAATGGCCTGGCATCGGGCGCAGTTGGGCTGTTTTTTTGACGTCGGCGGGAATGTGATGCTGAGTATTCTGGATTTATTTGAGGCCGATAGCGTTATGGTTCCTGAATGCCTTCATACCTGATGTTTGGCGGATTGACATACGAAGTTCATCCGCAAAATTTTAGGTTTGCCTAAATGACGAATAGCGCGTGATTTGAGAGAAAAATCTGGACTATCAAGCAAATGGCAATGCGTTAGGCAGTGCTGTGGCAATAAGATGATGTCGTCCAATTAACGTTAGGTTGCGAAAGCCATCCATGCCGTGCATCATGCCAAAACTGCCTTTAGCGCACGTCTTGCCTGCGCAGACAGCTATCTTTTTTGCAGCGGTGCCTGTTCTGGCTGGCCGGCTTGGTGTCGCGCCGGCGCTTGCGCGCTTTGGGCCGCAGCGGTTTGCCGAGCGTGCTAGTTTTACCCTCAGCGTCCTAACCCGGCGTTGCAGTGGATTGCTTCGCAACCACTGAACTTCAACGTTAGGTTTTATACAGTCACGCATGCCAAACTTCATGCCCAAGGTGCCGCTAGCGAACGCCCTGCCTGTGCTTTCAGCTATGCTTTCCATAGTGGCGGCGCTACCGCGCTTCGGGCTTTCGGGTTGCGCCACGAATGCTTGTTCTACCACCAAGGTCCTAACCCGGCATTGCAGTGGATCGGCTTCGCCGCCCACTGAATTCATACGTTAGGTTTGTAAAGTCAACCATGCCAAAGTTCACGCCCAAGGTGCCGCTAGCGCACGCTCTGCCTGTGCTTCCAGCTATGCTTTCCATAGTGGCGGCGCTACCGCGCTTTTTGCTTCCGGGTTGCGCCAGGCGTGTCGGTTCAACCCCCATGCTCCTAACCCAGCATTGCAGTGGATCGGCTTCGCCGCCCACTGAATTCAAACGTTAGGTTTTATACAGTCACGCATGCCAAACTTCATGCCCAAGGTGCCGCTAGCGAACGCCCTGCCTGTGCTTTCAGCTATGCTTTCCATAGTGGCGGCGCTACCGCGCTTCGGGCTTTCGGGTTGCGCCACGAATGCTTGTTCTACCACCAAGGTCCTAACCCGGCATTGCAGTGGATCGGCTTCGCCGCCCACTGAATTCATACGTTAGCGAATCGTAATCCATGAAGCCCGTACTCCACATAGCATCCGATGCCAACGACCCGTTTCTAAGTTCGTTAGTGGCTTGCATCAAATCCATCAACTGTGCCGAGCACTTTACCGATCATCTCGGAAAGATCCAGACCGAACAGGCCTCTGTAGTCCAGCGATTTCAAAAAGCCGTTTCCGTTAGCTTGGCAGCAGTTCTCCCACAAATGCAATGGTCGCTCGAACATCAGCAAAACTCGGGAAGCAAAGATGCTGTGGACATCTTTGGCACGAGCAGCGAAGCTCTGGTGGTAATTGAACTAGACAAAAATCGCGCGGATCAGGTTGCAAAGAAGTTCGTGTCACGCTCAGCGATATTCAAAGACAAGAAAATTTACTACATATCTCTGTGTTATCCAGGAACGGATCGCATGAGCGTGGGTGAGTGCATCAAGTATTTTGGTTACTGCGCTAATCTTTCTCAGAGGCTTGGCAATGTATATGCTGGCTTCGTTATCCAAAAAACATAATTGTCGTATCAAGCCGACGGCCCTGCCTGTTTGGCTGCTATCCTTTCCATCGTGTTGGCGCTATCGCGCCGTTCGCTGGGTGGTTTTTCCATGCATGCTGATTCCGGCAGCAAGGCCCTAACCAGGCATTGCAGTGGATCGGCTTCGCCGCCCACTGAATTCACACGTTAGGTTTGCAGAAACGCCCTATGCCGAAACTTGCGCCAAATGTGCAGCTAGCGCACATCCTGCATGTGCTTTCAGCTATGCTTAACGTAGCACCGGCGCTACCGCGCTTTTTGCTTCCGGGTTGCGCCAGGCGTGTCGGTTCCAGCACCAAGGTTCTAACCCGGCATTGCAGTGGATCGGCTTCGCCGCCCACTGAATTCACACGTTAGGCGGCAAAGAACGTGGCTGATACCCAATTCAAATACACCATCGAGCTCCTGAAGGAGTACTCCGCCGCTGCGTTGAAAAATGCGGGCGAGTTGGTGGACGAGGCCACTCTGCTCCAGGACAGAAAACATCGATCTCGTGCTTACTTCCTTGCTGTCGCCGCGATAGAGGAGATAGGGAAGGCAATCCTCGCATTCGATGGCGAGGGCAGAAACCTGAAGGATTCCGCTGTAACTGCAAAGTTGCGGCGCGCAATGGAGGATCACTCTCAGAAGGTCACTTCAGCGTTCATCCCAATACTCCTCTCAAGCACTGACCTTCGGCAGGCACTTATGCTGCTTGTCGATTTGATGATCCATGTGAAGCGGGGACGCGAGCCTTCGATGTATACGGACATCAACTATGAAACTGGCAAGATTCAGCAACCGATGGCCGTTGTGAGAGATGTCGCTGCACGAGAGTGCGTTCGCCTGGCGCGGGATTGCTTAGTGGCGGCCCAAAAGCACATCGCCGAGAAGACACCGCATCCCAAGTCAGCGGCAGATGACGCGCTCTTTGCAATGAAGTCAGATCAGATGCACAAAATCTTAAACACAGAGGGTTTCTGGTGGTACTACATTGCACAATTGAACGCCGGAGTCCAAAACTTCTCCACCGCTGTCATCACGTACCAACGCGAGTACGCGGCTAAGGGCAAAACATATCAGCGGCCAGCGGGAGTAGATGGTGGCGAGCGTGGCCAGTCCGCTTAATAAGTCAATCGACGCGGACGGCCTACCGGCGGGCTGCGCCCGCCTTACTGTCCGCCGGTCATCTCCAACGTTAGGCTGCGCAATGTCACTCATGCCGAAGTTCATGCCCAAGGTGCCGCTTGCGCATGCTCTGTCTGTTCTTTCAGTGGTACTTTCCCTTGCGCCGGCGCGTCCGCACTTTGGGCTGGGCCGGTTTTTTGGCCGCGCTGGTTTTGTCCCCGATGTCCTAACCCGGCATTGCAGTGGATCGGCTTCGCCGCCCACTTAATTCATACGTTAGGTTGCTATCGAGCGCTGAGAACCTGAATTGACGTCACTACGTATTGTCTATACACTCTGTCGATGGAGTTCACTTGGTCAGAGCGAAAGCGTGCCATCAACCTTAAAGAACATGGGCTTGATTTCGTCGATGCTCAGAGCGTGTTCGAAGCAGCGACTTATACCTACGAAGATGACCGGTTCTCCTATGGCGAGCAGCGCTTCATCACTCTCGGCCTGCTGTCTGGTATTCCAGTATCAATCGCACATACGGAGAACGATTATGAAATCCGCGTCATCTCTTTCCGCAAAGCAACCCACCGTGAAGCACAAATCTATTTCAGTGAAGTCCAAAACTGA
Organism: Polaromonas sp. CG_9.11; assembly: GCF_015752225.1. NCBI lineage: Bacteria > Pseudomonadati > Pseudomonadota > Betaproteobacteria > Burkholderiales > Comamonadaceae > Polaromonas > Polaromonas sp. CG_9.11. Next base: position 1,234 of record NZ_JADOVE010000027.1, on the reverse strand, counting down.
CTGGGCTCGCCTCAGGGATGCAGCTATGCCGGGACAGCCCAAGACCGAACACCCCGAAGCCGATGTGAAGCACATCGTTCGCGGCATGGTGCGTCGTGGACTTCAGCCACTTCCATCCAAAGCCTCTATTTCGCTACGCGTCGACCAGGACGTTCTTGAGTGGTTCAAGGCTCAGGGGCCGGGTTATCAAACCCGCATCAATATAGTTCTTCGCGCATTTCGCGATGCATCCGTCTAACAGTTCCATCGAGCAGCCCGCGCACGCTCTGCCTGCGCTGGCTGTTATGCATTCCACAGTGGCTGCGCTATCGCGCTTTTCGCTGTGTAGTTTTTCAAGCAATGCTTGTTGTGACGCCAAGGTCCTAACCCGGCATTGCAGTGGACCGCTACGCGTCCACTGAATTCAGACGTTAGCGCGCATCAATCATGATCCAACACAAACGTCTCACCGCCAGCCTTGAAGGCGATTTCGTCGTCTTCCTTATCGGAATGCGCATCAACAGCCCGTTGAAGGTTCACAAATGGCTGCCGGTTGCTCAGGCAATGCCACGAATGATTAAAGAGCTCTATCGCCAGCCTGAGCTGGGCTTTATGCATGCCGAGATGTGGTTCTCTCGAACGATCATTCTTGTCCAATACTGGCGCTCGATGGAGCAACTCTTGGCCTACGCAAAGAACAAAGAGGCCGAGCACTTACCGGCTTGGCAAGCATTCAACAAGTCCGTTGGCACCGATGGTTCGGTGGGCATTTGGCACGAAACATACGCCGCTTCGCCCGGAACATACGAAAGCGTGTATGTCAACATGCCCCCTTTTGGTCTTGGTAGGGCGGGCAAATTGCAACCCGCCACAGGAGGAGAGCAGTCTGCCTCTGGCAGGCTTCAGGCGGGCGAGAATGCGCGCTAAGTCACTCGGGCCAATCCCTATGCCCAAGGCGCTCGCAGCGCATGCTCTGTCTGTTTTGGCTGCTATGCTTTCCGTAGTGGCGGCGCTACCGCGCTTTGGGCTTCCGGGTTGCGCCACGAATGCTTATTCGATCACCAAAGTTCTAACCCGGCATTGCAGTGGATCGGCTTCGCCGCCCACTTAATTCACACGTTAGGTGCTCTAGGAAAGTATGTCGCTCACCACAGCACAAATCGGTGGCTGTCAAGGAAGTTGTCGCCTGAAGTGAAGTGAGTCAGGCTACTTTTTGCGTGTTTCGAAGCTCCTTGATTTGTGGGGTTTCTGGGTT
>NZ_JADOVE010000026.1:0-36008 GCF_015752225.1 Polaromonas sp. CG_9.11 | reverse complement strand
GATCAAAATATCCCTCGGCTCACTTAGTCCCCTCGAATACCGGGATAGCCTTGGAATTCCGGCATAAACCAGTCCAAGATTTCCGCCGCACCCCCCCTAGAGGCCGAAGTGCCGATTCAAAATTGACCAGGGTGTTCCACTGACCTGCTGAATTTTTCAGCAGGAGAACAAGGTGATTACCATGGACATGATAGGCAAGGTCAGGCGCATGAAACTGCGCGACAAATTTTCCAACAGCGCCATTGCAAAGCTCACCGGGCTGTCGCGCAACACGGTCAAGAAGTGGCTCAAGGCGCCAAGCAGCAAGGCACCCAAATACAGCCGAGAAAGTAGCGAAGGCAAACTCAGCGCCTTTGAAGAAACGCTGGAGCAGGCTCTCACGGCCGACGCCCATCGACCCAAGCACGGCCGGCGCACGGCCAAGGCACTGTTTGGGCAAATCCAGGCGCAAGGTTACCGGGGCGGCTACAGCGCCGTGACCGACTTCACCCGCGCCTGGCGCGAGTTGTCGGGTAAAGCCATCTCCAAGGCATTTGTGCCCTTGAGCTTCGAGCTGGGGGAAGCCTTCCAGTTTGACTGGAGCGATGAAGGGCTGCTGGTGGGCGGGGTGTTCTACAAGTTGCAGGTGGCGCACTTGAAGTTGTGCGCCAGCCGGGCTTTCTGGCTGGTGGCTTACCCCAGCCAGGGCCACGAGATGCTGTTCGACGCCCACACGCGGTCTTTCCAGGCACTTGGCGGGGTCACCCGGCGCGGCATTTACGACAACATGAAGACGGCGGTGGACAAGGTGAAGAAAGGCAAGGGGCGTATCGTCAACGCCCGCTTTGCCGCGATGTGCAGCCACTACCTGTTTGACCCTGACTTTTGCAACGTCGCTTCCGGCTGGGAGAAAGGCGTCGTCGAGAAGAACGTGCAGGACAGCCGCCGGCGTATCTGGATCGATGCCGGAACGCGCCGCTTTGGCTCGTTCACCGAGCTCAACGCCTGGCTGGGCGAGCGCTGTCGCTCCATCTGGGCAGACACGCAGCACCCGGTTCACAAGCAGTTCACGGTGGCCGAGATGCTGGAGCTGGAGAAAGGGCACCTGATGTCGATGCCCGCGGCGTTTGACGGCTACGTGGAGAAGGCGGCCCGGGTGAGCAGCACCTGCCTGGTGGCCGTGGCGCGCAATCGGTATTCCGTCCCTTGCGAATGGGCCGGCCGCCTGGTCAGCACCCGGCTGTACCCGAACCGGGTAACCGTGGCAGCCGATGATGTGCTGGTGGCCAGTCACGCCAGGCTGGCGGGGAGCAGCCAGACCACGTATGACTGGCAGCACTACATTGATCTGGTGCAGCGCAAGCCCGGCGCCTTGCGAAACGGCGCGCCGTTTCTGGACCTGCCCGCGCCCTTGCTGCGCCTGCGCCAATCGCTCTTGCGCCACACCGGCGGGGACCGCGTCATGGCCGAGGTGCTGGCCGCCGTGCCCCAGGCCGGCCTGGAAGCCGTGCTGGTGGCCGTGGAATTGGTGCTCGAAAGCGCCGCGCCCAGCGGCAGCATCAGCGCCGAGCATGTACGCAATGTGCTGGCCCGGCTCACGACGCCCGCGGCACCAGAGCAGGCCGAAACCACGTTGCAGCTCAGCGAGCCGCCCCGGGCTGATACGGCGCGCTATGACCGCCTGCGCCCGACCCACCAAGACGGCCAGGAGGCAAGCCATGCGTGATGCCAGACGTGACATTCAGCTCGAACTCAAGGCGCTGCGCCTGAACGGCATGGCCGCTGCCTGGGCTGATTTGACGGCGCAAGGGGGGTCTAAGCCGGAACCCCAGAAAATTCCGTCATCCCAACTCCAGCCCAGCCACGAGCGCGTCCAGGTCGATCGTCTTTCCGTCACTCTGGAACGTGTAGTGCCCGTTCAGCAGGATGTGCCGCCAGGCCGCCGGTGAAATCTTGGTGATCAGCGCCAAGGCCTTGGCGTTGCCGCTGGCCTCGCATTTCGTCAGCAGGTGCGACAGGATGGCCGAGTTGTAGTAGATGATTGCGTTGGCGATCAGGCGTGCGCATTGGTTGCTGATCTCGATTTCGATGTCAGTCCGGCCGGTCAATTCCTTCTTTCCGCCGACCTGGGCGATAGTCGAGCGTAGGTGTAGAGACTTGCGTTTGAAAAGCGGCTGGCCTGCATTCAGCGCATTTTGGGGCCAGGATTAACTGCGTCTATCGGACCCCTCGGGCCAGGATTAAGTGCAACTGAGCCTGCATTTGACGGCGCCGGCCTGCATTGCATGGCCGCCGGCCAACATTAACTGCAACTGACCGAATGTCCCCCACGTCACCGAACGACCTCTTTAAATCGGCAATCCAGCCATCTGAAGCTCTGCGCGCAGCTCGGCCGTGCGCGTGGGATCGAGTTGGTTGGCGAACAACGCCTTGATCTCGGCTGGCTTGGCGTTGAACTGCTCCACCAGATCCTTGACGCGGTAGCCGTGGCGCGTCAGCGTGGGCTCCAGATCGTCAATTTTTCGCATCAGCACTGACTCCACCAGTTCTGCGGTAACGGGCGTCACCCCAGCCTGATACCCGGCATCCAGCGCAAAGGTCAGGTGCTGCTGGATTTACAGCGGCGTGCGCAGGCGCGTCGCCAACGAATCGATGGCTTCTGGCGTCAGGATCTCGTCGATTTCACGCTGGTCGGCAGTGCATTCGCGCAGCAGCCGCATGGATCGTCCAACTGGTGCGTTGAAATTTATTGTAGGCGGATGTTGATAAATGGAAAGCGTTTTTGGATGCTCTGAAGGCCGATTTCGCGGCATCGGCCGGATCATGGTGAACCGTCCAGAAACTGAAGGGATACTGTTGGCGAATTGATTCCCAGGCTGGCAACCACGGCAAAGGGATAGAGTTTTTGGCAATATGGCTACCCAGGAGGTTGCATCATGTCGCTCAAGCCCACCCCCATTGAACCGGTTCCCGAACAGACAGCGCGAATTGCGCGGGCTGCCTTTCCCACGGGCAACACCTACCTGAAACTGCGTGACGAGCTGGGTACGCTCTACTGCGATGAGGACTTCGCCCAGCTCTTTTCAAGGCGTGGCCAGCCCGCGTTGCCGCCATGGCGCCTGGCGCTCGTCACCATCCTGCAGTTCCGCGAAAACCTGTCGGACCGGCAGGCCGCCCAGGCGGTGCGCGCCCGCATCGACTGGAAGTATCTGCTGGGCCTGGAGCTGTCGGATCCCGGATTCAACTTCTCTGCTCTTTGCGAGTTTCGCGCACGCCTGCTCGCCGGCAGCGTCGGGATGCAGCTGCTGGAGACGATGCTCGGGCAGTGCCGTCACCACGGGCTGCTCAAGGCCGGTGGACGCCAGCGCACCGATTCCACGCATGTGCTTGCCTGGACGCGCACGCTCGGGCGGCTCGAACTCATTGGCGAGACCCTGCGCGCAGCGCTCAATGAAATTGCCACCCTGGAGCCGCAATGGCTGCAAGGCGTGGCGCCACCAGCATGGCACGACCTTTACGACAAACGCGTGGAGGACATGCGCCTGCCGCGCCTGGACAAGGAGCGCGAGCAGTATGCCCGCACGGTCGGCCAGGACGGGTTTGCGCTGCTGGCGTTGCTCGCTGCGCCAACGGCGCCGCCGGCGCTGGGGTCGCTGCCCAAAGTCGCTGCGCTGCGCACCGCCTGGGCGCGGCATTTCGAACGGGAGGCCGCGCCCATGGATGGCACACCGGGTGTGCGGTGGAAAACCAACGCCGAAGTGGCGCGCGCGCCCGAGCAGATCGAATCGCCCTATGACACCGAGGCGCGCTACCGCAGCAAAAGCACCAGTCATTGGACGGGCTACATGGTTCACCTGAGCGAGACCTGCGAGGACGACAGCGCGCACCTTATTACCCATGTGCATACCACTGCGGCCGATGTTCACGAAGCGATGTGCACGCAGCGCATTCACGATGCCTTGCGTAAAAAAGATCTGCTGCCGGCACAGCACTTTGTCGATGCCGCCTATGTGTCGGCCGAACTGCTCGTGGCCAGCCGAGCCGATGACGGCATTGACCTGATCGGTCCGCCGCGCGGCAATCAAAAGTGGCAAAACAAGGTCCAGGGAGCTTATACGGTAGAAGCGTTCACGATCGACTGGGACAAGCGGGTGGTTCACTGTCCAGAAGGGGTGGCGTCGACCAGCTGGCACGACTGCACTGACAAGAAACGCAAGCGGTTGTATCACAAAGTCCACTTTCCCAAGGTCGCGTGCAGCGCTTGTCACGCCCGGGCGCTATGCACCCAAGCCAAACAGGCGCCGCGCCAACTCTCGCTGCATCCGCAGGCGCAGCACGAAGCGCTGCAGGCGGCCCGCCAACGTCTGGACAGCCAGGAAGGCTGGCAGTTGTATGCGCGCCGCGCGGGCATCGAAGGCACCTTGTCGCAGGCCGTGCGGGCCTTCGGACTGCGCCGCACGCGCTACCGCGGACTGGCCAAAACGAGCCTGCAGCATGTGGCGACGGCTGCCGCCCTGAACGTCGAGCGGATCACGGCATGGCTGAGCGGCCAGCCTCGGGAGAAAACCCGAACATCGCGTTTTGCTGAGCTGGCGACATGATCGGTTAATTCGCCAACAGTATCCCTTCAGTTTCTGGACGGTGCAGGCCCGGATCCGGTTTATGCCGCGAAATCGGCCTTCAGAGCATCCAAAAATGCTTTCCATTTATCAACATCCGCCTGCAATAAATTTCAACGCCCCAGTTGGACGATCCATGCTTCTTGGCTAAGCCCGCGTCTTGACTGATGACCAAAACCTCGACCTGCAACGCGATGCAGCTAACAGAATCTTAGGAAGATGCCCGAACTTTATATTTCCGTGGATTAAACCCCGGTTTCCCCCTTCCCTTAGACCTCAGATCCCTTTCCTGCGTGTTCAGGCTGGGTATCGGCTTGGCGAGCTATGACGGCTTCATGGCGCACCGTTCGGCAGCATCTCCGCCATGGTGTGAAGGACGCCGGCCAAAGTCCAAGTAGCCCAGCAGTTTGAATCAGCAAAAACTGACTCGCGCTTGCTCGGTGCGCCGAGCGCGTGCATACTGTGCTCCGATCAATCGGGGGCATCATGTCCATTCAAATTGAATTCACGCCACGCAACACCATCCGGGTCGAATGCGACGGCGAGGTGGTCGAAGTGGCTTTGCAGCCGCCTCCTGCTTCGGCGGCGCCTTCGGATCGGGGCCGCGGCCCAGCGGTCGGTATGCAGCCTGTGCAGCCTTGGCCCGGCAGGCCAAAGCAGGGACCGGGCGTGATGGCCATCATTGCCAACAAGAAGATCAAAAACGATGAGTTGGACTGGCTTCAGTTCAATCCTGACATGAAGCTTGAAAGCCTCGACACCATTGACAAGATGGACAACGGGCTGCTCAAAGAGTTCATCGCGCGACGCGCATTCGGTCTTGATCGGAAGAACACATTGATGGTGATCGACGTCGGTGTCACGCCGTGGAGCGGGACGACACCCGCGCAGCTCCAGAACCTGCGCCGCATTGTCGAGGACGACACCTTCGGCCTGGACGGAGTGCGTATTTTCCAGGTGCCTGACGAGCAGCAGTGAGGCGGTATCTGCCGTGGCTTCGACCGACATCTACGCGACGGCGAAGTCCAACCTCCGCGACAACGTCAAGACCCTGATCGCCATCTTTGGCGGCATTGCCGGACTGTTGCTTGCCGGCACACCCTTTTCTGGGTACGGCGCCTTGCAGGCCCTCAGCGAGCGCTGGTGGGTGGCGAGCATTGCGCTTTTTCTGGCCGTGGTCTTCGTCGGCCTCGCCATCCGCCTGCTGCTGCGGCTGCTGCAACCTGATCTCGTTTACTCGAACGCACTGCGCCAGCACTTGGACCTGGGCCAATTCGAGCACGACGATCGCGACGAGATTGAGGCGCTGCGCAAGGAGTTCGTCGCGAGTCGCAATGATTTGTTGCCCAGCGGTTTGAGCTGGCTCGACGAGTTGGAGGCACTGGCGGACGCGGCTTATGGGCAATGGCAGATCGCCTTGGCAATTGTCCGGAGTGCCGGCGCACCGGCGGACGCCGCCAAGCTGCTCGAAGCCGAGCGCAAAGCCTTCGAAGACCTGAACGACAGCTTGACTGCCATCAACCAATGGGCCGCCTTCGTCCGTCAGCGGTATCGGATTATCAGGGGATGCAACAAAGCATTCCTGCTCGGCCTTGCAGCACTCTGCGCGATTGGCACGTTCTCGTGGGCGGTCGGACAGAAGAATGGCGAAAAAAAGGAAACAGCAGCGCAGCTGGCGCATGTGATCGTCGTCGGCGGCACCGCGGCAACCCCCGTGCAGCCTGGCACGGCAGTGCCGCTTTTGAACGCCATCCTGTTCGAGACCGGTCGCTCCAACCTCTCCGCTGAGGGGATCGCCGAAGTGGCGAAAGCGCGTGACTTCCTGCACACGCATCCGGATACGGTAGTGCTGCTCTTCGCTTACACGGACACGCGCGGCGACGCGAAGCTAAATCGCGCGCTCGCCACTCGGCGTGCACAGGTCGTGAAGAACGTGCTGATGGTCGAGGGTGGCATTAGCGCCTCACGCATCTTTGTCGCTGAGCTGCCTCAGATCGACCTCCCGCTTCTCACGGGCCATGCAGCGAACAGCGAAAAGAACCGCAGCGTGCAACTCGTGCTGCTGCCGCTGCCGCCGAGCGGGGTCACTTCAGGAAATGGGAAATAAAGCATTCGCTAACGACGGTTGAAGGTTGAAAGTCGGGCGGGGAGCGTTAAAAAAGATCTGAATCAGCCCTAGCAGGCCTAAGACGCCCCTCATTGTCGTCTTCGCTGGTGCTTTTTTCCGTGAAAAATTTAATGCTCGCAAATCAACCGAGTGGATTAGCCGTAGGCGACCCGGAATGTGGGAGAGTCCTCCGGTTTGGAGCCGCGCCGGTCATAGACCCGTGTCGTGCTGATGCTCGCGTGCCCGAGCCATTCCTGGACCTTGGCGATGTCGGCGTGGTGTTCCAGGGCGCTGGTGGCGGCGGTGGCGCGCAGGGCGTGCGGGCCCATGTTTTCCCCCGTGATGCCGAGCTGCTTCATATAGAACACCACCACGTCGGCGTACACGCTGCCGGTCGTAAGCGCGGCGGCCGGTTGCCCGGCTTTCGGTGTCCGTATGCGGCGAAACAAGGGTCCTTCCCCTTCCTGGCCATGGCCGGCGGCATCCAGGTACTCGGTCACCAGGCGCAGGGCGCTGGCGTGCGCGGGAATGAAACGCAGCTTGCCGCCCTTGCCCTGCACCCTCAAATGCGGCACGCCCCGGCGTTCCTGGGCAAAATCCTTCACGCACAGCTTGGTCAGTTCCTCGCGACGCAGCGCATGAAACAGCAGCACGGCCAGGATCGCCCGGTCGCGCTTGCCTTTGAGGGTATCGGCCGGCGGCGCATTCAACAGCGCCCGGGCCTGCGCGTCGCCCAGCGCGGGGGTCTTGCCTTCCAGGGTGTCGACCGCCGGGCGCTTCACGCCCTTGACCGGGTTGTGCAGCACGGCGTTGCACTCGCACAGGTAGTCGAACAGCGAAGCGAGGGCAGCGAGCTTGCGCCGGATGGTGGCGCCGCTGAGCATCTGCTTCTCCAGGTCGGCGCGCCAGGCCAGCACGTGGCTGCGCGTGACTAGGCGAAACTCCTCGGGTTGCGCGATGCCGGTGAAGCGCATGAAGCCGGCCAGGTCGTTCTGGTAGGCGCGCCGGGTCTGGGCGCTGGTGAGGTTGGCGAACCACTGGGCCTCGGGCGGCACATCGGCCAGGCGCTGGAATTCCGGGGCGGTGAGTGCCCGATCCAGCCGGACCGCTTCAATCTGAGTGGTCATGATGTTTTGCTCCTCTTCAACCATTGATAACGCTTTTTATCAGTAGTTGGCGGTACGAACCATTCCGACGCAAAGACTCTTGACTTGAGAAATATCAAGTCCTGCGAACAATAAGTACCTCGGTCCAGCTTGACCCGTTTGTCCCGCAAGAGCTAAATCAGCGGTTTCCAATTGCATTTGAAAACGATTAAAGCATGGGTAAATCATAAAAATATGAAGTGAACTGTTATTGCATTAGTAATAAATTGCGGATTAAGTGATTAAAAATTATTTACGTAAAAATTTAGTGCGAATTTTTCAAATATTAAAGTGCGGAGGTTTTAATTAGTCACAGTGTTGAGGTATATTGAGAGACTAATTGCTTCCAACACTCCTTCAGATAATTATATGTGTATTCACATTTGATACAAAATCTGAGACGCACTCGCTTTCAATAATTAACAATATTGAAAACTCCAGCTTGGCTGGGGCTGATTATTATGGCATATGCAGATATTCCCCAGCAAGCGCTTGAAATACTATCCTCGCAACGAACACGGATGTATCACGCATTGTGGCATTTTGTGCGGAACCAAAAGGAATGGGAGAAACTTCCCATTGAAGAAAAACAGCCGCTTATAGATGAGGGGTGGAGTACCCCACGCTTTACAGATCAACTTGGTGCTGGAATTGATTTTTTGTTCATGCATCGAAATATGATTTCAATGGTTAATGAATGGGCCAAGCCGCCTGTTGAAGAAGGGCACCATCATGCTTTTTCACCTATTGTGGTAGGTTGGATCGATGTTCCATGGGATCACGCTGATCCCGTCTGGCCCATGCCAAAAGTGGACCTGATGACAGACCCTGTATTAACCAAGATGTTTGGTCGGTCTAAAGACCCTGTAGTTACGGCACAGTACCAGCAACGATGCATTGACCGCTATAACAACAGGAATTGGCTGCGGTCAGTCACTCTTGACTCTTTTGGTACCGAACTAGAGTCTTCTATCCATGGCTGGTTTCACATGCACTGGAGTTCCTCTCCACCAGCTGATCCTAATAGCCTTGACACGACTAATGACTGGCTGGGCTCCCCCTTCTCAAGTCATGTCAACAGGCATTTCTGGAAGCTGCATGGGTGGATTGATGATCGAATCAAAGCCTGGGAGGACGCAAACGGCACAATTGCAGATATATCTTCTGGTTGGGATGGTCCGACTGACTACGTGACAGGCGAGATACATAGTGCCGACCCCAAGTTTTTCACTATTCTGCGTTTTGACAAAAAGCCTCCTTTACTTATGCCTTGGAAGGATATTTTACTTGAGGTGCCTAATAACTCGCTTTAGGCTAAAGGCATATCATTACATGCAAGTCAAAAGTATGCGCTAAAAATCATGGTTGACAGCCTGATGAAATACCTTCGGTCAGGTCATGACATAAAGCTTTTGACATAATAAGATGGGCTAAAAGAAATTATTCGAGGTCGCTAAAAGTTACGTGCTCCTTGATCTAACTATTTGTTGAGTCAAGAATAAGTATTTCAGCAATGGAGAATAAGGCATGATCGATGAAAACAGGATTGCGTATTGCAAGATATTCCCGCCCTTGGGTATAGCGCGGGTGGGCGACAGTGAAGAACCAAATGGTTATTTCTTCGCGCCGGAAGAACCGGGCGGCAGGCCCCGAATCGCAGGCGGTGGTACTTTGGGCGCGGATTTCAAATATCGCGACGCCGCTGGCGCTGTCAAGCGTCAAGCTGCACTGTTCCATATTTACGCTTTCGACTCTGAAAATAATCCGCTTGGCGAACTCCTCGCAAGTCATGCCCAAGTTCGCTGGAGCGTAACGCTTGCGAACAAGAAAGCCGCGTGGTTTAAGTTTGCCGGAGCGCACGGAGCACGAAGCGTGTTTGAGGGAATCGAACAGCCACTCGATGTTGACAAAAAGATCATCGGCATCCGTAACGATACAGTGGGAAAGCTTGTCCGTGAAACCGGAGGACCTCATGGCCACCGGTTCGTCGCCAACCCTGAGCGCAAAGCCCAACTGGAAATCAACGCGCCTGAGCTGACGGTCTGCGGTGCGGGGCGCCGACATGAAGCAGGTAAGGAAGAACTGCAATTTGTCGGTAAATTTCGGTGCAACCATGAGGTCTACCTTGGAGAAATCGCCACCGATGACGAGGGGCGGCTCATCATCTTGGGCGGCCGCGGTGTTTCAGCGCCGGTGGACCCGAAGGGCAAGCTACTGGATGACCCGACCAACGCTTGGATCACCCATTACGCCAACAACGAAAACTGGTTTGACGACACGGCCGACGGCCCTGTCACGGCGGAGGTAACGCTGGCGACAGAGGGGGGAAATCCGGGAAAGAGGCTGGAGGTCCGCGGGGGCAGCTGGGTCGTCGTTGCCCCGCCCGATTTTGCGCCAGACACCACCAATATAGTCACGCTCTACGACGTGATGGAAGAAGTGGCGCATGATCAACCCACGCTCAATATGGCGACAACACCCGCCATTCGCGATGCAGCCAATCCCGATCTGCGTCTCGACATTTGGCCGATCATTGAGCGTAGCGCCGGTTACCGTTGGGTCAGCAAGCTTGGGCTCCGCGGTCATGGGCAGGGCCGGCCGGGCGATGGTCTCAACGGGGAGCAAGTGTCTTTCGAAAAGTTCGAGGAAGCGATGAATGCAGAGGACGGTGCATTTTCCAAAAGGCTTGTGGCTGCGCTCAGGCCCCCGATCTACAGGCGGGCAAATGGCTATGAACCCTCCGATGCAGAAATGGCTGAAGCCGACGTTGCTGCGACCTCCCTTTTTATGCCACCCTTGTCTGGCGACGAGGACAACAGGACGCCGGGAAAAGCCCTCACTTGGCTGTCGCTGACTTATCTTCAATACGAGCGCATGAAGGCTTGGGCGGTCAATCCGAAATGCGCGGCAGTGGGTACTGCAGGCCAGACGGAGTACCGGGTTCTTGAGGACGGTTCCATACATCCTTCGGTGATGACGAAGTCTTTGTTGGACAGGTGCTGCGGCGGCGCCTTTTACCCAGGCATTGAAGTCACCTCCATCGTAAGGGACCCAAAGCTCTACATAGAAGCTTTCCGCTTCGACCATTCCGTGCTGGAGCCGGGCGATGTGACAAAGTACATGGCCTTGCCGTGGCAGGCAGACTTCTTCGAGTGCCAGGGCTCGTGGTGGCCTGCGCAGCGTCCTGACGATGTAATCCACGAGGACAGCTTCAAGAAAATGTTCGATGAGTTTGAGAAGACCGGCACCTTGGCAGGAACGTTCGAGAAAGCGCTGGGCGAGAGGCTGCTTTGGACGCGCGGCGTCGGGGACGCCTCGCCGCGCCCGGGCGGGGACTTCCTCATGTCGCAGGTGTTTCCAGAAGTGAAAGAAGCCGAGAGTTTCGAGCACTACGCCATGCGGATGAGCGAAGGCTGGCTAAAAGCGCTGATTAACACGGTTACTGAAGAAGACGGCGCCAGTCCGTGGCGGGAACGGTATCTGCTTCAGGAGGCTTGCGACCGTTTTGCGGGCCGGTACTTCCAGCCGCAGGTGCTTGAACCGGAGTCGGTGCTGGAGTTCAAGGACATCAAGGACCATCATCCGGAACTGGTCAAGCGCTTCAATATCTCATCGCTTCCCGACTTGCGGCAATGTTGGCGCGACGCATCGCGCATTGATCAGGAGGTAATTGCGAAGAGCTTGCAGGCGATAACCAAAAATTACCGTAAGGTCATGCGCCGAGTGCTGCTCGTCTACCTCGTCAAGTGCATCCAGGACCATCCTTTTGATGGCGGTTGCGCTAACACGAAGCGGTCGGCACACGATTTTCGCAAAAAACTCATTGATCCGGACTACACCGTGAGCAATCTAGACAAAGCCTATCCGGGCGAGGTCGAGTATGGCCGAGAGTTATTTTGCGAGTACGTGCTCATCGAACTGCGCGACGCGCTGCTGGACGCCGCCTACTTGCAGCATACCGCCAGGAACGGCGACAACGGCATGGTGCAGGATTGGAAAAATTTGGGGTTTGTCGTAAGAAGGGAGATGCCGCTTTCGAATGGCAAATCGCTGACCGTGCACGTTGAGACGGAACGCGACAAATACCAGGGGTGCAGCTACAGGGACAGTTTTTATTACCTCCTGAACATCCAAGAGCACCAAGACTTTCTGCCACAAGCTATCCGCATCGCCAATGACGCGCTTGGCTATGCGGCCACCGTCATCGCCTCAACATCCATAGAGGATAAAAACCACCCTGAATCGTTCGTTCCATACAGCCAGCCGACTTTCAGGGCTAAGCTCGAGGAGATCTACGAGATCCAACGCTCCCGCGCCCAGAATTTCGACATTTACTTTTCAGCCCGCAACAGGAACCTTGAAGACCTTGTGCAGGGCCTCACGGACTTGGCGCCGTTCAACCAATGCGATGGCGCCTGGCTGAGAAACATATCCGCCGCAGGGCCGGGCGATGACGTTCGGGCGTTGCTGTTCGAAGTCTGGAGCGACGAGATCGGCAATGGCAACGCATTGTTGCATCATGGCAATCTGTACACAAGCCTGCTTAACAGCTACGGGGTGCATACCCATGTGCTCAACACGCGGGCTTATGCGGACGATCCGAAGTTTCATGAATCTTCCTTTGTCAGTCCCGTATTTCAATTCGCCATTTCACAGCACACGGATCGCTATTTTCCCGAGTTACTGGGTATGACTCTCTATCTGGAGTGGGAGGTTCTAAGTCTCGTTCAAGGTATCAAGCTCTATGACTACATTGGGCTCGACTCACATTTCTGGCAGATGCATGTGGGCATCGACAACGCGACAAATGGCCATGGGGCGAAGGCCAGGGATGCAGTCATCTCCTACTTGGACCGCGTCCGCCATGAGGGCGGCAATGAAGCCGTGAACGAACACTGGGAGAGAATCTGGCGGGGATTCGTTGCGTTTGCGGTTGTGGGTAATGACGTTTTTGGTGACGATCTCGGCATCAGCCGGCGTCGGCCGGGCAATCCTGCTGCGCATTTGGCCGAGATCATGACCCGCAAGGCGAACTACGGTGCATTGAATCACTTGCAGCATCGGTTGGGGAAACACCGGATCAACGACCTCTTCGACGACCCCAATCTCTTCCAGAAAATGATGGCTGGCTCGAAATGGATCGTTCCCGGCGATCCGGACCAAAGTCTCTTCCTGAAGCACTTGACGACATTTCAGGGACCGATGTACCAGATATTCGACCCTAAAGACTTGGTGATGTGGCGTTCCTGGATCGAATGGCTGGGACGTGACGGGGACACGCAGCGCGTAAAGAGGTACTTCGACAAGTCGCAGGCCATGGAGGCCCTGCTCATCGAACTGAAGACAGTTGCCGAAGGTGTTGGCGCACACACGAGGTACAAGGCGGTGACCGAAAATGGAAAAAAATCCATCGCCGCTTTGTTTGCGTCGGACGACGTCGCGGGCCTCATGAGGGCACTTCGTGCGAAAGACTCAGGATGGGTTGTTTCAGGCGACCCGGCAGCGAGTCCTCTGATCGCGGACCTGATGCGCAGCACGAACCTGATGGCTAAGGCGCTGGACCGCCGCTTTCCCACTATCAACAATCGTATTGGACGCCAGATCGTTATTGAATGGGTTCGTGCAGGATGCCCGATACCTGGCGAGACCCGAGCGGTACCAAGCAAGGATTTGGCGCCGCCGCTAAAACCACTCGGCCCTTCGCTCTATATGCATACCTTGGGCATCGGCGCTGTACATTGACACACTTGGCACGCATCATGGTGATTGGAGGAGGCATTGCTGCCTTTGCGGCAGCGCTGCGGGGTGCGAGCGAAGGTTTTGCTGTCACCGTGCTGGCGCCGGCCAGGCGGCAATGGCCAGAATTTCCCGAGACGTTGAATGCCGCAGGGTTCAGAACACTGCTGCGGCTCGGCTTGACGCGCGGCGAACTTGTCAGGAACTTCCCGGAAGTTAGGGAACGAATTTCACGGTGGGGGGATTCACCAGTGCAAATTGAGTCTCGTATTCCAGGCCTCCAGGGTCCAGTCGTCCTTGGTAAGGCTGCGCTGACGAGCATTCTGCGGATGGCCGCGCTTGAGCGGGGGTCAGAGATTGTGGAGGTCGAAGGGTTGACGGTTGCCCGAGAGACAAGTTCAGGACTGCATTTTTCTTTCTCTAGAGACAGCACGGCGCATGAAATGGAATGCGGCTTCGCCATCGATGCCAGCGGTCGGCCGGGCCTGTTGGCCCGAAAATTGGGTGTCCGGCGTATCACCCTGGATCATCTCGTGTCATTCTGGATCCGCGGTCCGGCGAGGCCTGAATTGGCTTGCTCGATGGCAACGATGAGCATCGCTGATGGCTGGGTTTTCTGGATCAGCGACGTGGAGGGGGTCGCCTCGATGGCGCTGTTCACAGCCGGGCGAAAGCTGGACACTCAGGTAAATGCTGCTTACATTCTTTCGTGCGCGCCAGCGGAGATCCTGCAGATGATGACCTCGCACGAAATGTGGACTCAATCCAAAGTCGAATCCTTCAATGCCTCAAGTTCGGTGCTTGAACAGGCCGGCGGCTCTTTCTGGCTTGCTTGTGGAGATGCCCTTCAGACGTTCGACCCACTGGCCTCCAAGGGCGTCGCTATAGCCTTGGAGCAGGCCAATGGTGCTGCGCTGGCGATCACGGCGGCGCTTGGCGGCAATCGCTCAATGATCGCAGGCTACAGGAAGGAGGCGCGAGTTTCCTTCAGCCGCTATGTGGCTGAGCGCAACGCGTACTACGGCCATCCGTGCGAATGAGTCTTGGGAAGCGCTCGCGTGGCAGCAGCAAGCCGGACAGATACGTTTGAAAGCAATGGCGCTGAGCGAGCGTTTGAAAAAGGAAATCGAACTGCACCGCAAAGGTCTCCAGAGGTCCTGGTGCAGGAAAAAACGCAAGTCGAGCAGACACAGTCAGAACCCTCCTGTTATTTGGACAGGCCGGGCCATACTGGGTCCCACAAACTACCGATAGACTTCAAAGGCTTTGCCGGGGATAGTTATTTCAGGCATCATAGATAGGTTCTTGTGGACGAATAACACGAGAGGGGAAGCAGATGATCGACATCGCTCGTATGGAAGAAGCCGGCGCTCAAGCCGGGACTGCCTCATCGCATAGTGGCGCACCTGCCGCAGCGCTCTCTCAATTTCCATGTAGTCCGGGATTCACTTGATGCGGTAGAGCACACCGCTTCGTCCACTGTTCTCAACTGTGCAGGCAATCACTACCGGCAGTCTAGCCACAATTCTTCCACAGCTTGGTGCCGCACGAGCGGCGAATCATCATGGACCGCAACAGAACGCTTTTCAACTTCGCGCTTGGCCCCGGTCGTGACGGTGCCAGGGCGCCATTGGCTGGGCTGCGCGTCTTCGACGCACGCCTTCGTGAGTTCAAGCTGGACACCTTCACCTCCGTGGCGCCGGCATTCGCCGCTGGCGTGGCACCTGCAGCACCGGCTGGAGGCTTTGAGTTGCGCTTGGAGCGTCAGGACCCGCCAATGGCCCCGCTCGATGAGCTTGTGCTGCTTCTGCACACCGCTGCGGAGATCGAGCACTCGCTGATGGCCCAGTATCTCTACGCCGCCTACTCGCTGCCGGACCAAAGCCCTCAACGGGAGTGGCAGGAGACATTGATCAGTATCGCTCGCCAGGAGATGGGCCACCTCATGGCAACGCAGAACTTGCTCCTGTCTATCGGAGCGCCGCTGAACTTAGAGCGGGAGGACTATCCGTTCAACGCGTTCTACCCCTTCCCATTCAAGCTGGAGCCCCTCTCCATTAGCTCTCTCGCGCGCTACGTGCTGGCCGAGATGCCTGACCCATCCAAGGTGCCAGAGGCCAACGTCCCGGCATTGCTGGCGGACGCAGGCGTCGAAGGCTCGATTTCACGCGTAGGCGCCTTATTCGTCGCCATCGCTGAACTGATCGGAGAACTCAGCAGCGACCCTGTATTCGCGGATAGCATGCCATTTCAGGCTAAGCCGAGCGATTGGATTGCCGGCCCATACGCGCTCGCCTTGAGCACTGTGGCCTCCATCTCCGAGGCCTCGCAGCTGCTCAATGCCATTGCTGTGCAAGGCGAAGGACCCGACGAGCCCGCTGCCGGACCACCATCGCACTTCCGGCGGTTCTATGCCATGTACGTTGCCGCCAAGGCCCACGTCGCCGCGACCGGGCAGCCGCTGGCCGAAGCGTTGCCAATCGATCCGACCGTCAAGGACGCACAAGCCAGCGGTTACCTGCAGCATCCGATCGCGCGCGCATGGGGCGCGGCGTTCAACACCCGCTACCGCTGTCTGCTGTACGCGCTGGAACACCAGCTATCTCTGCCGAACGACCAAGAGGCGCGTGGAAGACTGGGGCAATGGGCCTTCGCCGACATGATGGCCCTCCGCACCATCGCTCAACTGCTGAAACAGCGACCCCAGCATGAGCCCCTACGAAGCGACAACCTCGGACGCTCACGGCTCGCAGGCGCGCCGTTCGAACTGCCACAGACCTTGCAGATGCCCATCCGACCCATTGACCGTTGGCGACAGTACCGCAGCTTGGTGGCATTCCATGTCGATCAGCTGCGCGAACTTGCCGAGGACGATGGTTTGGCCTCCCAACTTGCCGACGACGCCGCCGAGCGCCTCAACTTCGTCTCCACGCAATTGGACCTGCCATGAGCATCACATCCTTCCCGCGCCTGTATTTCAAGGGCGACATGTCGTTCGATCCAAGCCTGTCCAACAACTTCGAGATCTACGACCAGAGCAACGTGACCTTGGACATGGATGAGCTGAAAGCCGCGGTACCGGGCGCCACCACGCTGGAGCAGTTCCGGCGCGGGCTGCCTCAGGCACTGAGGCGTAGCTGGAACCACTACGGTACGCACCGCGCGGTGTTCGAATCGAACATGCAGGTCACGGGGGTGTCACTGAAGTTCGGCGAGGTCGAGACCACGGACGCTCTGGTCCAGAGGCAGGTCAAGATGAAGGGCAAGCTGGTCGACCTCTCGCCGCACACTGACAACGGCACGCAGGTGTTCTTCGACCAAGTCCAGTTCGGCGGCGTCGGGGCCGGCATGCAGCTTGCCGGGCGAAAACGCATGACCTGCCGGTACCTAAACTTCGCGCGCAATATCGGCCCCAACCCGGGCTGGCCCGCCTACAGCGCGAGTGGCACCTGGGAGGTTGCTTTCCCGAAGGAAGCGTTGCGTATGCAGGGTGTGGCGGCATCGCCGTTCTTAAGCGCACTGGAGCGGCTGCTTAGCAGCGATCCTTCCGTTCTGGGCGTCGCGATGCGCTTTCGGACCTATCGCACGCTCTACTACCAGAACGGCATCAAGAACTCGTCGCCGGAGCAACCTCGCACGGGGGACGAGTTGCGCGCCTTGTACGCCGACGGCAAGAACTTCTCCAATCCGGTGTATTCCATGGTTGTGGGCTCACTCTTCCCATGGGTCGACGGCGACCATGATGGGCATCCTGGTGGCCGCATGTTGGTGGCCGCGTCCGGTGTGCCGAGCGTGGGCTCGGCCGCAGATCCTGTCGGCCTAGGAACCGCCTTTGTGGAGTTTGATCGCGCCAACGAGCGAATGGTTCTCGACTTTGGTGACCTTGTGCCGGAGATGGACCAAGCGCTAGTGAAAGCGTCGATTGGCGACATTGCCGTGATTGCCCAGGACGGTCAGACCAACGTCCCACTCGCACTGGTCCCACCGAGCGTCCCGCTGGGCGTGATAGATCCGAACTCATACGATCAAGCAGCCTACGAGCGCACCGCAGGCCTAGTGGACTTGGATTTGAAGAGCAGGCGCCTACAGCCCGCGCAGTGGGACGTGATTGCACGTGGCTCGCTGGCCTTAGTGGTCGAGCAGACTGTCGCCATGCTCGAGAATCCGCTCATCGTAATCGTGTCGGACCGGGATCACTACGTCGATCAGGGCGAAGGCGTGTCGATTGCCATTCGCGTCATGTACCACGGTCGCCCCGCGCCGGCAGGAACTCAAGTGCTGGTGACGGCCTACGACGTGAAGGAGCGGCGCCCTGCGCTGCTCCAGTCTCTCGGCACTGTGTCGGTAGACGTTGCTGGCAGTGCCACTATTTCCGTTGGAGCAGCGCCGGCCCCGTCGTTCGTGGCGATCGCGTTTCGTCCCTTTCTGGCCGGCGACCCCGCGCCTGCGGAGACGCCGGATGATGTGACCGAGTTCCATGCGCTCATCCGCACCCTGCCGTTCGATGACCAGCTCGAGGCCAACACGCCAGACTCGATGCTGACCTGGAGTTGGGTGTACGACAACATCCTCGCGGTTTGGGATGTCACCAACCCGGTGATGGCGCGAAACAGCGGCCCCTCAATCAACAAGCCGCTGCATGACCGCACCACCATGGAGTCGCAGGCATCGCGGATCAAGAAGCTGATCGCGCGTAGCAATATGGAATCGGAAAGCTACATGCCGGTCACCCGAGATCTGTCGCGCGGTAAGCGGCGCTTGCTTGAGCGGTGGTGTGATCTCGTGATTGCCGGGAAGGCGCCGCATGAGCCGGTTCAGGGCCAGCCGGGCCACTCCGTGCCCACGATGAGCACGCGCGTGCTGCCTGAAGAGTAGTAAGGATTCGGTCGTGCACAGCGCTGCCCAAGGGCTTACGGCAAACCTTGCTGGCCCGCCAAGCAGCGGAAGGTGTTGGAGGGTTAGAGCTTTTGGGCGCCCGGGCGCTGAAGCCATTTCAGGGCAGCCCAACTGGCAGCCGGTAGGCACGCTGCGGAAAACACCAGGAGCGTCGTCGAAGATCCGGCCTGCTCCAGCCCGACCCAGGCGGCCAACCCGTAGGCCACAGCAACGAACAACGACGATGCAGCGGCGGCCGCGAGGCTTGCCCCGAATGGCAGCCGGAGAGTGCCTGCGAATATGGCCGTCACCTCTGCCAGCACTGGAACCGGCCTCGAGGCCGCGATCCACAGCATACCGGCCGTTTGCCGTCGCGCGATCGCATCCCATGTTTCTGGCCCGACCCAAGCGCGCAGCCGCGCGGCGGGTAGCAACTGGCCTATCAAGTAGCCGAGCGCGAATGCTCCAACCATGCCAGAAAAAACTGTCGGCACGCCCCACGCCGGCCCCAAGAGCATGCACAGGCTTATTGAGACGAGGCTACTTGGCACCGGCAAAATCACATCCAGCACCAGCAGGCCTATGCCGATCAGTGCGATCGCCCATCTTGTTGCTTGGTCGTGGACAAAATTCGAAGCGTGGGCATCCATCTGCTCGCCCCAGATGATGAACGGGACGACGACGAATGCAGCGAGCACGAGGACAACAATCAGCATCCTGCTCAACGACGCCAAGCCTGACGGGCGGAGCGCTCGATTCATTGGTCACCCCCCTGCTGTTGTGACGGCGCTGTTGGCGGCCGGCGAGCCCTGTGTGCGCCGGCGATCTCTTGTATTCATTCTGTTGCAGCCCTCCAGGGAGCGTTGTGCGGATGATCTGTTGTCGGAGGGTATAGGAATGCAGCACTTTCTTCAATCGATGCGAGCACGCGGGCGTGGGTTAGTGCAAGTCGCCGTTGCGGCGAGCATGGCGCTCGCTTTTCACACGGCATTCGCCCAAAGTGAAACCGCTGCCCTGGATGAAGTAAGGGTTGTCAGCTCGCGCGTGCCCGCCACCATGGGCCAAGAGGCGGAGAGCCTCACCGTCATTACGCGCGAGCAGATCGAGCGCATAGGCGCGGCGGGCGGCGCTGATTTGCTGCGCCAGGTTCCCGGCGTGCAGGTTGACCAGCTTGGAGGCCCAGGCGGGATCAGCCTCGTCTACATTCGTGGGAGTGACCCGAATCATGTGCTGGTTTTGGTCGATGGTGTGCGCATGAACGACCCGACGAACTCGCGCGGCGGCGGCTTCGACTTTTCCAGCTTGGATCCCAGCCAGATCGAGCGGATTGAGATTCTGCGTGGCGCTGCTTCTTCCATCTACGGCGCCGATGCCATGGGCGGCGTCGTCAACATCGTGACTCGAAAGGATGAGCCAGGCGGATCGGCCAATGTGGCTGCTGGCGGTCTTGGATACCGTGCGCTCAATGCGAGGTCGACCTGGCATGTCGGAGCAGGGACTCGATTTTCTGTCGGTGCCTCCGCTCTGCATGACGGCCTTGAGCCAGAGGGCGGCCGTATCAAGCTCAACCAGCTGACCCTGGCCGGACGCGTTGCACCGTCGGTCAGCTCCCATCTCGAAGTAGATTTGCGCCACGTCCAGCGCTCGAGCAGCGCTTTCCCCGACGACAGCGGCGGCATCGAGCTGGCAGGAATCCGTACGCTCGAGCAGCGCTCGTCCTATGGCACCACGCTCAGCGTCCGCGGCTTGGTCGACGTTGACGGGTGGACCGTAACGTTGGAAGGCACGGGGTTCCAGCACAGGGACGTAGTCGACTCGCCGGGGGTAGTTTCAGGCCTACGAAACGACTTTGGTATCCCCGCATCTAGCTCGACGACGCGCTATCGCCGCAGCGGCGCGCTGCTCAATGCGGTTCGCCACCTAGCCGGAGGTAGCGAGCTGGCCATCGGCGCGGAGGTCCAGCGCGAGCATGGTTCCTCCAACACGATTTACGAGCTGTTCAGCACATCGACCCCAGCCGAATTCGACCTTCACCGCAGCACGGGTTCTGCATTCACCGATCTGAAATGGCTCGCGGCCCCGGGACTGATCATACGCGCGGGCCTTCGGCACGACGCTGTCCAGAGTGCCGGGTCGCACACCAGCCCAAGTGTCGGCGCTAAGCTCAGCGTACCTCGGCTTGGTGGCCACCTGAAGGCGAGCTACTCGGCCGGCTTCAAGCCCCCAAGCTTCTTCGCGCTGGGTCTGCCGCAGGCGCTCGGCGGAAACCCCGACCTGAAGGCCGAGCACAGCAAGGGGGGCTCGATCGGCTACGACCAACCCTTGGGGCGCATTGGCGAGTTATCTGCGGCGCTCTTCCGCAGGCGGTACAGCGACCTAGTGACTTTCGACAACAAGACCAATCAGCTAGTGAACGCTGATCGCGTCGACGTCAAGGGTGTAGAGATTTCGATCCAGCTCCAGGTCACGGACGCCGTGGGCTTGCAGGGCCACTACACTCGCCTCATCAGCAAGGTAGGCCCGAGTGAAGAGCCACTGCGTCAGCGACCCGGCAGGCGCGCTGGCATTCAGTTGGACGTGAAGCTGCACGAGGGTGCGAGTCTTTCCTGGAAGGTCGAATACGCCAACGAGATCTTCGACTCCTCGATTCCGACCGGAAACGTCTTCTTGCGTAGCTACCTCCGAAATGATCTGTCGTTCTCGTACGCCATCAGCAGTCGGCTCAGCTTGACAGCCGCGATCGACAACGTCGCCGATCGGACAAATCGGTGGTACGTAGGAGCGCCGTCGCTCGGGCGACGTGGACGCGTCGGTGCACGTCTGACCTTTTGACGCACAGCCGTGGACGGCGCGGGAAATCCTTGGCGGAGCCCAAGCTCGTCACGTCGAGCCCGGCTCCAAGACTCACGTTAAGGGGGCGTTTCGACGTTACTCTCGACCGCATCCTTGCTTGGTTACGTCCGGACTGCGAACTGAGCGCTCGCAGTTGAGCAACCGAGCGAGTGTCTTTCCGCTCTCAGTCGAGGCTATATGAAGACGCAAAAAATCAGAGTAATTTCAAAAAAATTCCCACTCCAGCATTGTTTTTTGGTCACGAATTTTGACAACAACTAAGCTGTCTGGCGAAAAGCATGTACTGATCAGCCGCTTTTCAAACGCAAGTCTCTACATGTAGCCAACAACTGCAAAGCAGAAGAAAAATGCAGGATCAATCGGAACAATCGATTGGCAAATTTTTTGCAGCGGTTAACGTTTGACAGTAGCTCAGCCGCCAGCCGTTGCCTTGATGAAATTTGCAAACTCCGGCGCGTTTTCCAGATCGAACCCCATCGCCCGCGCTTCTTGAAATGCGCGTTGGGCCGTCCAGTAGTTCTGTTTGGCCTTGCTCAGCACCGGGGCCGCTGCCGCCTATTAGTCCCTTATGGCGCCAGATGCTGCGACGGGCCTTATGTCAAGCAAGCGGTCAGTTCCGCCAAATTGTGTCTCACTCCAGCCCATCGCAAAGCGCTGGCTGACATTGATTCAAGCGTGTGCCGTTGGAGCTTGCATAGGCTGCACCGATAGACGCATGCCCATTGCCTTGAGGATCGCAGAAAAACTGCTCAATGCAGGATTTCCCTCTGCTGACAAGGTACGGTAAAGCTGTGTCGGGTTCAGGTGCGCCTGCTCGGCCACGGCTTGCACCCCGCCGAATGCTTTGGCAATTTGTCGCAGTGCAATCAAAAGCTCGCTTTGATCGCCATCTTCGAGAATGCTGTTGAGCAATTGAAGCGCGTAGGCGGGGTCTTCCCGGTACACCTCGGCCATTGCTTCATCGTGCGCTCTATCTTTCATCGCCCGTTCTCCTTTGCCAGTCTTGCCAATATTCGCAAGCGCGGGCTATATCCGCATCCTGCGTTCGCTTATCACCACCACACAGCAGCAATACGATCTGTTTGCCTGCGATGGCGTAATACACCCGATAGCCAGCACCCACGTCGATGCGAAGCTCCCACACGCCATCACGACAAAACTTATGGTCACCAAAATTGCCTTGCTCGACCCGATTCACGCGCCGATCTACTGCAATCCTTGCCGTGATGTCGCGCTGCTTTCGCAGCCAATCGAGATAAACGTCTTTCTCGTCGGCACTTAAATAGTGGCGGATTTCGTACATGGCTTATTCTCGTTTATAAACGAATTTTGTCAAGTGCGGTTTTCCACCTGAGCACATAACGCCATGCAGGTTCCTTGTCGCACAAGTCCTAAGATGCGCGACGCCCAACCTCGACTCCTTGCCCATGATGTTATTTTGTTCCGTATTTGAGTCGCATTGAAGGGTAAAAACTGCGGCAAACTGGAAATATTCAGGCTGAATCGAAATCGACTTGGCTGCTGGTTTTAACTGTCCCCTAAAAACCCGGAAATTTCATAGCAGGCAATGGTTTCCGGGTCATCCGGGTAGGTCAATCTCGCATCAGAGCCAACATACTGTGCATAAATGCGATCAAGTACACCGACACCTTTGTAAGACTCAAATACGTATTTGCGTGTTACGATAAAAGCGTACAAAAGGAGATTCGTAGATGCGTACTCTTGTGGTTGCAAGTCAAAAAGGTGGGGTCGGCAAGACGACGATTGCTGGGCATCTTGCAGTGATGGCCGAAAGCAAAGGTGCGGGGCCTGTTGCTTTGATCGACACCGACCCGCAAGGCAGTTTGTCGAGTTGGTGGAATGAACGTCAGGCTGAAACGCCTACCTTTGCTTCCGTTGACATCGCTCACCTTGCCGACCATTTGAAGCAGCTCGAAAAAGCTGGAGTCAAGTTGGCGATCATAGATACCCCGCCCGCAGTCACTGAAACCATTCGTAAGGTGCTTGCCGTCGCCGATGTAGTTTTGATTCCGACTAGACCAAGTCCCCACGACTTGCGCGCTGTTGGTTCTACGGTTGAGTTGGTCGAAGCTGCTGGCAAGCGTATGGTGTTTGTGATTAATGGTGCAGCACAACGTGCCAAGATTACCGGCGAGGCGGCAATAGCGCTTTCACAGCATGGGACGGTCGCTCCAGTAACGCTTTACCAGCGGACCGACTTTGCCGCTTCCATGATCGATGGCCGTACAGCCCAAGAGATTAATTTTGCGAGCCGATCTGCTGGTGAGATTGAAAAGTTATGGATTTACGTATCTACGCAACTACGTAGAAAATAAAATACAATTACGTATCACCATACTTACGCATAGGAGTCGAAGAAATGGCCAAATCCGCTAGCCTTACATCCAGTCTTGTCGCTAAAAAAGGGCATGCATCGCCTGCCGTTACGCACGACGACATCGCAGTCAAGGCTGCAACTCCAGGTTACTACAAAGCCTTGACGGTGAAGCTCGACCGTGAACGATATGAATCGCTGAAAAATTTGGGCGTGAAACTTGACAAGAAGAGTCAGGAAATTTTTGTTGAAGCTCTCGATCTTTGGTTAAAACAAACGCCCGTACGGGCGTAAGCGGAGGTCCTCAATGCGTTCCATCACTGAAATCGCAAATGGGCTGCAAGACAAAGTAAGGGCGCGCCAAGCTGAAAATGCCTTCAGCCTTGAGGCTAATGCAACAAACGCCCAATCGGGCAAAGTGCTCGACGCTACTGAAACACCCGTCCATCGTCGTGGTGCCCCCAAGGTGCCACGCGGGTTGATGCCCGTGCATCACCCAAACCGCGATTTCTTTCTTTGTGACCTGTTCGATTACGCACTCAAGGATGACGGCGTGAGCATGGAAGCGCCAATTTTCTCACTGTCGACTAAGCCAGACCTAAATGTTTGGCATTGGGAGAGCAAGGATGGAAGCAGGACAATTACTGTGACCCCTTCAGTTCTGGGACGCGCTACGCAATTTGATAAGGATTTACTTATTTACGTAGTTAGCCAAATGACAGAGGCTCTTAATCGGGAACGCATGGATGCCCAGAGCCGCACCGTACGCTTTCGCGTGTATGACTATCTTGTGTCCACCAACAAACCTACTGGGGGTAGGGAGTACCAACGCCTTCAGGAAGCGCTAGAACGCCTTCGGGGGACATCAATCAAGACCAACATCCAAACAGGCGGGCAGCGGGTGAAAGAGGGTTTCGGCATCGTTGATGCATGGAAGATCATCGAAAAATCACCCGATGACGAGCGGATGATTGCCGTGGAAATTAGTCTTTCTAACTGGCTTTTCAACGCTGTACAGGCTCATGAAGTTTTAACAATCAATCCAGACTATTTTCGGCTACGGAAGCCTATCGAGCGGCGGATCTACGAGATAGCACGCAAACACTGTGGTGATCAGGCGCGGTTTGTGATCGGGGTTGAATTGCTGAAAAACAAGTGTGGAAGCCAGTCCAACATTCGGGAGTTCCGGCGCATTCTGCGGGAGTTGATCCAAGCCGACTCGTTGCCCGACTATCGAATGCAAATGGACAATGAAAAAGATCAGGTGGTGTTTTACACACGCGATTCGAAAAAACTTGCTCTGGCTTTAGCAAAGAAGCCAATTTAGCCGTGACTTTTATCGTTATATCACCCACGGCTTGGAGCCGCTTTGATGATGCTGAAGGCAAACTATGCACAGGATAAACATCTTGTATGGGCAGAAATCGAAGGCTCAACCATCGAAATTTGATGAAAAGCAAGGGATACGGTCAATTTTTCTAAAAATTTTCGGATATATGAGATTCCATACCTAAAAAATCTCACTAATGGAAATTTTAGTACCCTCAGGGCATCATCGTTATATCACCCACGCCTGTGGATTGGGTCGTTACATCACCCACGCTTTTCTGTGGATTGGGTCGTTACATCACCCACATCGACTTCGTTACATCACCCACGCACTACTTTCTGAGAAGCAATACCAGTGCGGGCTGCAGAACGTTATCAACAACCGTAACAACGCGCGCGTTCTTTTAACTTTATTAATTCTTTAACGTCTCACGCCACCTGACGCACCTGCAAAAACTAGACGGCGGATGAAAAACCGATAACAGTCCCCCAAGGGGGAAAAGAAGAGGCGCTTACGCGCCTGCCCCCCAGAGCAGCCAAGGGCCAAGACCCCTCGCGCAATAGCGCTCACCCATTTATTCAGGCCCCAAGGGGCCGAACAAGTCCCCAAAGGCAAGACGGCACTTCGTGTCCGTCAGGGCTTCGCCCGCGACACAAGGTCGCCCCCAACAGCCAGTTTGGCAATGAAGGACATCACGACCGCTGTTTTGCCTAATGCCGGGCACTCCCGTTTGACTAGGTTGACCAAACATGCAGCGCAATGTGAAAACTCGGCTGAGGTGCTGAGTGCAAACAGCCCGCTGAGGGCCATAACAGGCTGCCAGCGGCGTTAAAAGCGCTTCGGCAGGGGGTTGGCTACCTTCTTTGTAGAAATCGCACCAGAGGGTCTGCTGTGATTGCGCCGGAATCCGGCCGTTTTCAATGCCGATGCAGCGCCTGTGCCGTGGCCAGCGGCAGGAACAGCGTCATGGGCTGGCTGGGCAGGGCGATCAAGCCGTGGTGCCGGTAAAAGCCAGCGGCGGCTGCGTCCTTGGCATCGACCACCAGGGCATAGGCGGCAATTTCCGCGCGCAGGGCATGCGCCAGGGCATCGGCCAGCAAGGCGCCGCCCAGACCCTGGCCCTTGAACGCCTGGTCAACGGCCAGGCGGCCCATGCGCACAGCCGGCACGGTCGGGTAGCGGGGGAGTTTTTTGCCCAGGTCGGCGGGCAATTGGGACAGCAGCAGGGCGGTGGAGGCCAGGGTGTAAAACCCGACGATGCGCCCGTCCTGGCTGAGCGCCGCATAGCAGGCGGTCACGCGGCGCCGGACATCTTGCGAGACCTGCTGGGAAAAGTAGCGGTTGAGCGGCTCGGAGGCAGAGTCGAACGCGGTGCGGTCATGCCTGCCCTCCAGAAGCTCCACCTCGAACAATGGCGTCACAGCGGGCCCAGGAGCCTGCGCCGTCGCTCAAAGGCGCGCTGCAAGGCTGGTGTTGGCTCTGGCGGGGACAGCAGCGCCTGCGCAAAGCACTCCTGATCGGCCAGCGACAGGCGGATGATCTCGGCCTGCTCGATGGCCCGCTGGGCGGCTTCCTGCACGGCGCTGACCACAAAGTCCGTCATGGTGCGCCCTTCGAGCTCGGCGGCCCGCTTGAGCGCGGCGTGCAGGGCAACACTAATCCTGGCTTCCAGGCGTGCGGTGGTGGCTGTGGCCATGGCAAACTCCTCAAAACTAAAATCATACGGCAGATTGCCGTATCGGTAAAGAGGAACCATCTTCTGCTGAAGCCGGGATCACACAGGGGCGTTTTACAGCGCAGAGTTTGAAAAACACCTATTTTTGGTTCTTTAAGCTTGTTAGAACAAAACAAACTTACTAATTATATTTAGTAAGTTTGTTTTGTTTATTTTTTTAAGGAGGTTAATTTGGTAATTTCATGGGTTTGTTCTATGCTGGAGGCTTCCAACCTCAGGAGTGCCGCATGCGACCCGTAGAAATTCACGATCAAGACGTCATTCAGGCCGGCCAGGAGCTGCTGGCGGCAGGCCGCCTGGTCAACGGTTATGCCTTGCGAACGAAAACGGGGGGCGGCAATCCCGCGCGCTTGTTCAAAGTGTGGGAGGAGCACCTCAGCGGCCAGACGGCCGCACCCTTGACGCCGGCCACCACCGAGCTGCCGCTGGAGATGGCCGAGGAACTGGCGGCTGTAACCAAAGCTCTGGGCGAGCGCATGGCGGCGCTGGCCACTTCACTGAACAACAAAGCCGTGCAGGCTGCGGAACGCCGGGTGCACCAGATCCAGCGCTCGGCAGATGAGCAGAGCGGCAAAGACAAGGCAGAACTGGCCGATGCTGCGGTGGTGGTCAATGATCTGCAGGCCAAGCTCAGCCAGGCGGAGACAGACCATGAGGCGCTCCAGAAGGCGCTGGCCGACGCCCAGGCTCTGAATGAGGTGGGTACTCGCGAATTGAGCCAGCTGGCTGAGCGTCTGGCCACGCAGGAGCGTGAAAGCCAGGCGGCCGGCTTGGCGCACGCTACTCAACTGGACCAGCTCAACAAGCTGCTGGAGAACGAACGCAGCTCTCATCAAGACGCGGTGAAGATGCAGCGCGATGAACTGCTTGAGCAAAGCAAGAACGCCAGCGATGCACGTGAGGTGCTGAACAAGGAAGTGGCAATCGCCAAGGCAGATGCCGCAGCGGCCAGGCAGGCGCTGACCCAACAGGAAACCAGTGTTCAGGAACGGCTTGAGGCGGCCGAGACGAAACTTGGCAAAGCGGGTCAGGCCGCCAGCACGGCGCGGGAGGACGCTGCCCGATTGGGTGGCCAGGTGCAGGCCTTGCAAGCACAGGTGACTGAGCTGATGCGTGTCATTGCCACCCGGCTGGCCGTGCAGGATTCGAAAGATGGCATCGCGACCGGCACGGTTCAGGCCGAGACGACGCGCCTGACGCCAGACAGCGGGAGCCCCGTTTTGCAATCCTGATCAACGCACGACCACCCGGCTAAAGTCCGGGCGGCCTGGGTGATTTCCACCTCCTTCGTCACTTCCTCCTGGGGAGGGGTAGCCCGTGTTCCCGGTGGTGGCCAGGCGGGCCGCCTGGAGCCCGGCAGCGCCAAAACCCAAGGACAGCCAGAACGCTGGAGATCGCCCTGACGGGGGATTGCAAGCCGGGACCGCCGAAAATTCCGCCGTCAACCTGAACCTGAACCTGAACCTGCCAGCGTCCTGATGCGCTCGGCAAGGCGGCCGAACGCATCATCGACGTATACCAACGCCTGGGCTTGCGCGCCCTGCGCCCGCAAAGCGCTTTTGAAGCTGTCCAGATCGGCCAGCCATTGCCGATGGAGCTTGTCCATTTCGCGGACCTGAGGCTGGAACACTGGCAGGCTGCCACTTCCCACAAATGCCTGGTAGCCGCGCTCCAGGGTTGCCGCCGTGGCCAGCAGTCGCGCTGCCCGTTGCCGGTGCGGCTCGGACAACTGCGCCATGCCGTCATAGGGCCGGGATGCTTTGGTGCGTTCGGCTTCGAATGCCTCTTGCATGACAAGGGCGTAGCGGTGAAAGCCGGGGAATTCCCGGGACAGCGCCATGAGCTGGTCATCGGATGCCGCGACCCAGATCTGGTGCAGATCGGCCGCGCTGCCCATCATGCGGTCGATGATGGCGTGCGGGGCGTTGACGCCCTGGGCGGCAAGCTGCTGCATGTGCTGGTCGATCCTGGCGGCCAGCCGGCGCCATTCATTCATGCCCACTTCAGGCCTCCCACGGATTGATGATCCGCACGCCGGCCGCCTGGAAAGGCGCAGTGTCGCGAGAGGCCACGATGAAGCCGCGCGAGGCCGCGATCGCAGCGATATATCCGTCAGGCGTCGGAAAGCCTCGCCCGCTGGTTCTGGCCCTCACGGCCAGCTCGGCATAGTGCCTGGCCGCATCGGTGTCAAAGGGCAGCACCCGGTCCCGAAACAGTCCGAGCAGGCCGTCAAGCGCCTTGGCCAGCATGTCCCGGCGCTTGCCAGCGGGCAGCGCCGCGATGCCAAACAGCAACTCGGCCAGCGTCACGCTGGACAGGTAGAGCGTCTGGGCAGCCTGCGCGTTCAGCCAGGCGCGCACGGCCGGGTGGGGCTCGGGCTTCATCGCTTCAGAGACGACGTTGGTATCGAGAACGATCATTCAAACCCCAGCGGCATGGCCGGCGCCCGGTCGCTGACCCGGTCGAAGACCTCGAAATCCTCGTTGGTCAGGCCCATCTC
This sequence comes from Polaromonas sp. CG_9.11, assembly GCF_015752225.1. Lineage (NCBI taxonomy): Bacteria > Pseudomonadati > Pseudomonadota > Betaproteobacteria > Burkholderiales > Comamonadaceae > Polaromonas > Polaromonas sp. CG_9.11. The sequence continues at coordinate 6,794 of NZ_JADOVE010000026.1, read as the reverse complement.
GCGGCTCAACGCCGCGAGCGCATCGCCCAGGCGAACGCGCGCTTCTGGCTTGACGGCGATGGCCAGGATGGCCCGCACCTCGGCCTCGGTGCTGCGCCCATGGAGCGCGGCCTGCATCCGCAAGGCGCGGTGCACGTCGTCGGGCAGGTTGCGTACGGTTAGCATGGCCATGGTGTCACCTCATAAAATTGCATTCAATGCAGTCATTTTATATTAATGAATGCAATACCTGAAGGGTTGCCATGTCGCACGACAGCTTTTTGTGACACGCCTCACCAGCTTGAAAAGACCGGGAGCCAGTGACTGGTTCAAATGGCGGGTGATGACATGACTGCTTGTGCTTCCCCCAACCGATGGCTTGCTGGGCGAGCGGCTGGCGACACATGGGGGGAGGGCGACGCGGCACGGTGTTGCGATTTCTGTCTTGGCTGGCATCTTGGCGCCAGAACAAGAGAGAGAAAGCGTGACGGTTCTTGGCCCAAGGAGCCGTTTTGGGTGACCTGCCGAACGCAGAATTCCCACAGACTGAACCCTCTGAACCCTCTGAAGCGCTGATCTTCGGAGCGCCGAAGCCGGACAGCCCTGAAGATTTGACAGCCCAGAAGATAGCCGTTACCATAGATAGAATAAGCAGGCATATTACAGGAGCAAGGGCTAATCTCGCTACGCTCAATTTCCCCGACTTTCGCTTCGCTCTCGTCGCCGGTCCAGCTACGCTGGCCGGTTGAATACCCAAGACAAAACAGCCAACAGCCAACAGCCAACAGCCCAATGCCCAACTCCGCTGCCCCGCTCCCTGATGCATCGCCGCCCTTGCCTCGACCCCGCACCAAACGCGGTCGCAAGCCCAAGAGCGCGGTCGACAAGCGCCAGCACCTGGTGGCCTGCCGCCTAACGGACGCGGAGCAGGCGCAGCTCGAGCGCGGACGCGGCGCGCTGAGCGCGGGCGAGTGGCTGCGCACCTTGGCGCTGGCGCGCCGGCTGCCGCGCCCCATTCCGGCGGTCAACCTGGAGGCTTACGGCGCGCTGGCCCGAGCCGCCGGCAACCTGAACCGCTTGACGCGCCACGCCAACGCGACCGGGCAGCTCGAGCTGGCCGAGCTGAGCGCCACGCTGGCTGCGTTCAGGGCAGCGCTTGTGGGCGTGGGCAGCGAGCAGCAGGAAAAGGCAAAAGCCGAAGCCCGGGCGCTGCGGGGCGAAGGCGAAGAAAGCGATGAGACTGAAGAGGACGAAGCCGCAGATCCCAGCGAAGAGGCGGACAACCGCGAACCCCTGCCATGAAAGGCATGCAGAGAATCAGCCGAGGCACCGGTTTCAAGGGCGTGCTCAGCTACGCGCTTGAAGGCAAAGACCGGGAAGCCGGGCACGGCCGGCTGATCGGCGGGAGCATGGCGAGCACCGGGATCAGCAGCCTGGCGGCCGAATTTCGGGCGATTGCCGGGCGCAGGCCCGACATCGCCAAACCGGTGTGGCACAACTCGCTGCGCATGCCTGCGGGCGAGGACATCACCGACGAGCGCTGGAACGCCATAGGGAAGAGCTATTTGAAGCGCATGGGGTTTGACTTGAAAAACACCCAGTTCGCCTTTTTCAAGCATGACGATGAACACATGCACGTGATCGTCAACCGCGTGCTGATCAATGGCACGGTCTTTCTGGGCAAGAACGACAACCTCATCTCCACGCGCGTCATCGCCGAGCTGGAGAAGGCTTTCAAGCTCACCATCACCCGGGGCCCGAGCTACACGCCTGAGGGAAAGATCGTGATGCCTGAGAAAAGCGGGCTCAAAAAGGCCGAGATCGAGATGGCGCTGCGCACGGAAACGAAGCCTGCGCGGCTGGTGCTGCAGGAGCTGGTGGCCGGCGCGCTCAAGGGCCGGCCGACGACGCAGCAGTTCCTGGAAAGGCTGGACGCAGCTGGTGTGACAGCGGTGCCCAACATTGCTTCTACCGCAAGGATGAACGGTTTTGCATTCGAGTGGGAAGGCGTGCCGTTTACCGGTAGCCAGCTTGGCGCGGCCTACAAGTGGGCTGCGCTTCAAAAGGAGATGATTTATGACCAAGCTACAGACAGTGCAGAGCTTGCCCGACGCCAAGCAGAAGCACGCGAGCGGCGAGCAGATGGCCCAGCTGCAGGGCCAGATGGAGACGCAGCGCCAGAGCTTGGCGGCGGTGCAGCCGCAGTTGGAGAGCCTGGACAAGCAGATCGCGGCGATGCCGCTGCAGATTTCTCAACTGGCTCAAGCGATCGTGCCGCTGGCCGAAGCCTTGAACGCGATGGTTCCGCTGCTGGCGTCGCTGCAGGCGATGGACAACAGGCTGAAGGCGATCGAGTCGGTATTGCCCAAGGACAAGGACGGCCAGCTGTTGATGCTGGCCAGCGAGGCGAGGACGGTGGTGGCCGTGAAGGCAGCGAACGCGGCGAAGGACAGCCTTACGCGGCTGACGACAGCGTTCCCGCTGGACACCGCGGGGCAGCTGCTCCTGCTGGCGAGCCAGGAGAGCCTGAAAGACATCAAGCCGTCCGGGTTCTTCAAAAAATAGCCCGGCCGGCCGCGCTCCATGATGTCGGTCTGAAGATCAAGGCATGGCAGCAGCAGGCGGCGGCGCTGGGCGCGCCCGCCTACCGGCTGAGCCTGAAGGATAGTTTGTGCCCCCTGGGAAAGGAGCGCACGGTTCGTTTGGACAAGCGCAAGGCAGGTGAGCCTGCGCCTGGGTACAGCGCCGCGCAGGTCGAGGCCTTGATTCCCAAACTCCGGACGTTCAATCTGAAGGGCTTTGACGTGTACCTTACGCCCGTCGATGCGGCGCATCACTTCCTAGTGGTGCAGGGCATGACGCCAGAGCGCCTGGACGGGTTGCGAGCGGAGGGTTACAGGCCGGCGCTGGTGCAGCTGTCGGGGGAAGATGACCTGCAGGCGGTCCTGAAGGTCTCCCGGGAAAGTGAGCCGGGGGATGAGCAAAGCCTGGCTGAGGCCGTGAGCCTGGAGCTGAACCGGCAATGGGGTGGTCAAACGTTAGAAGACGCCCGCCAAGCTCTGCCCATGGCGGGGTTCACTTGCCAGGCGTCGGCGAAAAAGAGCGCGCTGACCGTCATTTTGGACGCCCTGGGAGCGCTTTGCATGAAGACGTTGATGCGCTTGAGATCGTTGCGGCTGGCGTCTGATGAGCAAGCTGAAAAAGTGGCGCTGACGCAGCAAAGCGCCCTGAAGACAGGGCAGTCGGCGGCGAAATTCATGAGCGACCTGGACGCACAGGTCTACCGCCGCCATGCCGCGCACTCGAGTGGCGCCAACCCGGACCAGGTTGATCTGGAGGTGGCCAAAAAAATGCTGAAGGAAAGGCATTCGCCCGGCCAGGCGACGGCCGCGCTGCGCGGCTCACCCGATCTGGCGAAGCGCCACCCTGACGTTTCAGCCTATGTGAAGGAAACGGTGAAAAAGGCGCAAAAAGCACTGGACGCGCTTGCGCCCTGAGCCGGGCAGCACAGAGCAGGAAAGAAGACGCTATGCCTTACCGGCCCCAGGTTTGGTTTCCTTGAGGTTTGGGGTTTTGCGCCCGTCACCTTTTCCTCCTTGGAATGGCGGCGACTTGTGACTTCTTTTTCTTGGAATCTTCCGGTCTGAAATGGCCCGGAGGCTCAATGATCCGCATCGTTGATGCGGATCATTGTCGCTTGCCTGATCCAAGCTGCCATGCCCAGTGCTATCGGTTTATCCCAACCGCCCGTTGGGCAATGCCTGCCCCGCGATTTACGAAAAATTCGGCGAACAGCGGATCATCAATAACGGTACGCCGCGCGGTCCTGGACCGCATGCCGGACCGCTCCATGGCGCCTGACTTGACATAACGCCAGTCGCAGAAAATTCCGCTTCAATTCACACAAGCGCGGGGCATCACCTGCAACCTTCTCGAAAACCGTTCTCACATCGGTTTGGCGATTCAGGCTATTTGAAAAGTCCTTGATTGGTCGCAAAGCTGACCGCCTGCGCGCGGTTGCGCACATTGAGCTTGCGGTAAATGTTCTTGATGTGGGTATTCACCGTCTGCCCGCTGATGCACAGCCGTGCGCCGATGGCAGTGCTGGTATAGCCCGAGGCGACCCACTTGAGAACTTCTTTTTCACGCTCGGACAGCTTGTCCTTGCCTTTGTTCTCGCGCAGGGTCTGGCCACTGGCCTGGGAATGCTCGAACTTGCTCAGCAGCCTGCGCGCCAGGTTGGGCGTGATCGAAGCGCCCCCGTTGACCACCTGCAGCACCGCTTGCGGGAAGTTGCCAAACCAGGAGTTTTTCACCAGGTAGCCCGTGGCACCGAGCTCAAAAGCATGCAGGGCATGCTGCTCGTCTTCCATGGCCGAGATGACCACTGCTTCGGCCAAAGGACGCCCGATTTTCATCCGCTCGATCAGCTCAAAACCGGTGCCGTCACCCAGATTCAGGTCCACCAGCATCACGTCAAATTCATGCTCGCTGATCAGGCGACGCCCCTCCCTCACACTGCGGCCTTGCCCCAGCAGGTTGATGCGCAAATCCCCCAGTAATTCGTGCGCAATCACCCGGCTCATATGGGGGTCATCATCAATCAGCAGGACCCGGACCGGCTGCTCCGCCTGGCCCATCAGGAATTCGGGCCAGCGGGAAGGTTGTGCAAGGTGGGGCGCCAGAAGGCGACACGTCGAGGCAGAGTCGCTTTTAGTTAAAAATTCCGACACTGCCTCGAATTCGTTCTGAATTTTCATGAACTGCTCCTGACTTTTTTTCCATCAGACGTTTCAATCCCACGTCAATTGGCAACAGTTGGCTCAAGGCAAGGTCGGATATGCAATGAAAGTAGTCAATTGGTGGGTACTTTATTTTACATTTATTGACAAAAATATGTATAAATTAAAATAAACATACGTAGAAACCACATTTAACACTATTTATTACCTTAATTTCGTTTGACTACTGACGTTCTCAAATCTGTTCATCACAGCAAAAAACTGTCGATCCAAGAGCGGCGCTGCTGATTGACGCGCTTCAAATACCCTGCGCCATCCCCTGCACCACGTACCCCATAGCAGCGATTGGTGATGGGCACTGGCTTAACGACACTGCATGAAGACAGGGGACCGGTGCGACGCGGCCGTGGAAACAGGGTTCTCGCCGCACTGTGCAGGAAACGCATCAAGATTGATGGACCAAGGGAGCGCCATGTTATTTCTCAGCCGTCACGCCAATTGGGACAACCGGGATTACCGGGACTACCGCGATCACAGGGCCCGTGTGAAACGTCGCCTGCGCCTGCGGATGTCCATCGGATTGATGCTGATGGCGGGCGTACTGCTGGGAGCCGCTTGGGTTCCCCTTGTTGGCATTTAGATCTGGGCGCAACGGCGCTGCCGATTCTTGAGCCCGGACCAACACGTGGGTGGTGTTCGGATCGAGACCGGTCAGGATCGACACGGCGCCTTGGGGTGTTGTGGCCGGCAGGGGTGAATTCATGTTGACCGTTTGAAGCGCCGCTCCCGCAGTATTGCCGTCGTTCGAATTGATGGAGGGAATACCTATTTTGGGCTCCCAATGGGCTCGCCGTGGTGCCCATCAAACGGTTGCTTTGTTGAGCCACCCCGGGCTCACGCTCTGGGCTTTGGCTGCAAAGTGCCCATAAACCCGTCCAGATAACGAAGGCAGAAAAAGGGATGGGTTATTTTTAGCTCAGAACGCTACCAGCGCGTTGGTGCTCGGGTCGTTGATTGATACCTCCCGCCCGAGTTGTAAGGCATCACCACTAATGACACTGAATTCTGCTTTTCTCACCCGCACCCAGCCGTTTCCGAACGATAATTGCTGCACTGCAACATTTTTTAAAGGAATCCCATGCTGACCAACAAATCGTTCGAAGCCGCCCAAAAAACCATCAAGTCGAGCGCTGAGAAATTCACCCCCGCCGCCGCTCAAGAAGCGTTCCAGCCGATGGTGGACAATTTGAAGGCATGGGGCGACCTGGTTCAGGAGCAAGCCCAGGCATCGCAAGCTGCGGTGACTGAAACGTTTGAAGCGTTCAAAAGCATCAAGGAGCCAAAGGCCGCTTTTGACATCATGAGCGCATTTTCCGAAAAGCTCATGGCGATGACGGCCCAAAATTTCCAGGACGCTATTGCCTTGAGCGTGGCGCAATTCAATGGCAACGTGGAATCGCTTGTAAAGAACCTTCCTGCTTCTGATGCCGTGACCAGCATTGCCAACGGCATGAAAGATGCTGCTTCCAAAATGGAAAGCTCTGTAGGCTCCGCCGTGAATGATGGCGCCGCGGCTGTCAAGAAAGCGCGCGCTGCGTAAGCGGGGAACTCCTCGGCCACTGACCGGACTCGCCTTGTTGAGGCGGCCCCATTGATTGACCCGGCCCGTGCGCCGGGTTTTTCGTTTGTGCCGCGAAGAATTGCGACATGACTGCTGCTTCGCAGCCGAATTGCTCGACGCAAAATTCAAGGGGCCGAGGTTTGGGGAAGCACGGAGCATTTGCCGACAGGCGTTATGTTTACTCGGGCGGGCGGCTCGGGCGTCTCATGAGGGCTGGATGTTGGAGCTAACTGAAATTGATCCAGACTGCCAGTTTTGACTACCCGTGAAAGAACCCGAAAACCGTACAGCCGGCAATGAATTTTGGAGAATTCAGGTGGTTCGATGTATTTCGGTAACCGGGGGTGCGGCGGAAATCTTGGACTACTTGAAAGTAGTTCATGTATTCTTACGAAGACCGCATTCGCGCCGTCAGGCTCTACATAAAACTCGGCAAACGCACTGGAGCGACC
>NZ_JADOVE010000025.1:0-53133 GCF_015752225.1 Polaromonas sp. CG_9.11 | reverse complement strand
ATGCCTGGGATTTCGCACTCCTCACGAGGTGTTTCATGCCATCGAGATGAAACCCCTTACATTAGCTTTTGGTGCATTTTGTAATTGAATCTGCGAAAGAAAAATGCCATTTGCGCACAATCAGTATGTGTTTAATGCTATGAATTAGATAGCAAATTCAGACACCATGGCATGCCGCTGGCGATTCTCAGCGCCAGTGGTTGAACCCCGGCTGCGGCATTGGCCTACAGGGCGGCTGCAACCAAAGCGTTACGGTTGAAGCAACACACATCCCTTCAGGAGACCGTATGACAACCCACGCTGGCGTAGAACCCGACCGTATTGACATGAATGACCCGGCAGCCTGCGCGCAGTGGGCCAAAAAGCTTGATGTCACCGAGACGCAATTGCGCGAAGCAGTAGCGGCCGTGGGCGATGTGGCCGCCGACGTGGAAATGCACCTCAAGGGCAGCCACAGCACCACCAATGCAGACCGCATGGACGAGCTTGGCGACAGCTGAGTCGGCCTTGAAAGCTGGCTCAACCCAAGGGACTCTCCGGACAATGGAAAAATGTCTTCATCGCCGGGGGCCGGTGCATCCAGGCTCGCTGCGGCTTTATAGCCCCAGGCCCGGCACCGGAAAAACCTGGAAGCGTCGCACCAGCGCATGGACTTCATGCCAGCGGCCGCACAGGCAGCGCGACCAGCGGCGCGGGTTCCAGCACGTCCACAGCGCGTGAGCGCGGCCGGATCCGGCAAACGGATGCCTTCATGTGCTGGCAGCCCGTGCCGCTGCCAGCAGCAGGCCCAGCAACAGCGCACAAGTTTGAATCCCATTGGCCGAATGTAAAAAGATCATGACCAGTCCATCCGGCTCCGGTCGACGTACCGGCATGGTGCATAAACAGCGAATTCCTCGTGGCGCCCATTGAAAAAATAATAGCCGTCCCATCATCTGCAGCCAATTAAATTGGCAATCCATCAATGGATTCAAAATGCGAGAGCGCTAAATTAGCACGTCATTTTTATAAAAAAAATAAATAATAAATAATAAATTCATCAATATAAACTGCACAGTGAAGCGAGAAAAAATCAAATTTGTTGATTTGCGCAATTAATACGGTGCATTTAACACATGAATAATTTAGTTACCATTGTTTCATTACAAACTACCCATTTCAAATAAATCATCTCAACTAGAATGAAATTTTAAACAGGCTGTAAGGATTGAAGCCAGGTTTAATGAAAAATTTCCGGCTCTTTTCAAAAGGTAATCAATGCATACAAAAGCTAAATCCAGAACAACTCATCTTGGCCTTACCGTTTTCTGCCTTTCCATGCTGTCTGCATGCGGTGGTGGTGGTGACAATGGCGGCGGGACGACGGCTTCAAATACGCAGCCGTTGACGCCAACCCTGGCTGCGGCAGTCACACTGGAAGACGGCACCGGCATTGGCACGACAACTTTTGCAAAAGGCGCCACGCCGACGGGTGGAATGGGGCAGACTGTACTGGGGCTTGCCTGTGAAAAATCCGTCAAAGTCTCACCTGCTTATGGCTATACCCATCTGAACCTGGTCGTGGACGGCCAGAAAATTGCTATTCCGGAGGACATCGGCTTGGTTGTCCAGGGCAGCCCTGGCATTGTTGATCCAGCATCCAGAGCCGTCGGTTGCAATTACCCCCTCATGACAACGGACACCAGCGGCAAGATCCGCACAAGGCCCGGCAGCGCAACGCCCTACACACTGGGTCAATTCTTTGCGCTATGGGGACAACCGCTCACCACGACCAATGTGGCAGGTTATACCGGCAAGCCTGTCAAGGTCTTCATCCGGGATGGCAGCACGCTGGCTGAATATGCTGGCGCGCCGGACGCATTGCCGCTGACCGGAAACCGTGAAATCACGATCCAGATCGGCTCGGCATTGAACGAAATTCCAAACTTTGAATGGAAAAATCCGCCGGCACTGTCCACCACACCGCTGATCGTCAAGCGCGGAGCGTTCACAGCGGCACAGGTTGGCCAGGGTGGTCTGGAAGACAATCTGTCCAACGGTCGCGGCGGACAAGGCCAGCCGGTGGACGGGCTGTCGTGTTACGGGCCTCGTAACCAGTCGACCCTTGAATATATCTATCACGCGCACACCCATCTGGCGATTTACAAAGACGGGGTGCGGTTGGCCATTCCACAGCTTATCGGAGTCGTTGGAGATGACGCAGTTTCCAACACGACCTGCTTTTATCCGCTGCACACCCATGATGCCAACGGCACCCTGCATATTGAACCACTTAATAATGACCGGATTACGCTGGGACAGTTTTTCAAAATATGGGGTCAGCCGCTCACCCGAACGAATGTGGCCGGTCAGCTCAACACCCCTGTCGTGATTTATGTCCGGGATGGCGGCAATTTGCGCATTTACCAAGGCGACCCTGCTGGTATCGAACTGAAATCGTACAGGTCGATCGTCATCCAATTGGGCGCCCCGCTGACAGAGGTTCCTGCATTCGAACTGGCGGATGAAGCCAATTGAATCAAGGGCTGCGCACGAGGCAGCCTGAATTGATGAACACCTGCAGATCAGGGCAAGCGCCGGAGCACGCAACCGGATTTTCCGATTGCATCGCGTGCTTGAACGTAAATAGCTGAATGGCTCAGAACCCGAAAGTTTTTGAGTGGGTGCCGGGTGATTTGATTGACTTAGATCGCCCGCCCTAATCGTTCCATGCCCTCTTCGATTTTCGACACATCCGCCGTTGCAAAACTGAGCCGGAAAGTCGCCATGTCGGGACTTGCCGCATAAAACGGCGCTCCCGGCACGAAGGCCACGCCTTGCGCGATCGCCTTCCTGGCGAACTCGCCCGCGTCCTTTATTTTTCCGCCCTCGCCGGTCAAGCGGGCCCAAAAGAACAGGCCGCCCTGCGGCTGCTCGAATGCTACCGCGCTGCCCAGTTCGCGTCTCAGGGCAGCGCCCATGGCGGCGGCGCGCTCGCCGTAGACCTTGCGCACATTGGCCAGTGTGGCCGGCATGCGGCCAGCCATGAGGTACTGCGCGGAGGTGGCCTGCGCAAAGGTGCTGGTGTGCGCATCGCTGAACTGCTTGCACATCACCGCATTGGCCAGCAGCGCCGGCGGGGCAATCATCCAACCGATGCGCAGACCGGGCGACAGCACCTTGCTGAGCGAGCCGCAATGCGCCAGCAGTTCACGGCTGCCCGGAACCGTGTCGCAAAGTGCCAGCAATGACGGCGGCGGCACTTCGCCAAAGTAGAGGTCGCCGTAGGGGTCGTCTTCCACGATCAGCGTCTGGTACTTGACGGCCATTTCCAGCACCTGCCGGCGGCGCGCCAGGCTGAGCAGCGCACCGCTGGGGTTGCCGAAGGTCGGAATCAGGTAGACGAACTTGGGTTGGTGCTCGGCCATCAGCTTTTCCAGTTCATCGGTTTTCACGCCATGCGCGTCGGTCGGTGCGCTGATGACTTGCGCACCGTACAAGCGAAAACACTGGATGGTGGCCAGAAAAGTCGGGCCTTCGACGATGACCTTGTCGCCGGGCGAAATCATGGTCTTGCCAAGCAGGTCCAGCGCCTGCTGGCTGCCAGTGGTCACGATCAGTTCTTGTGGCGCAACGCTGGCGCCCTTGCTGACCATGAAGGCACTGAGCTGTTCACGCAGCGGCTGGTAGCCCTCGGTGGCGCCGTACTGCAATGCGCCGCCCGGTTCTTCGTTCAGCGCCTTGCTGCTGGCGTCCTTGATGCCTTCCACATCAAACATGGCCGGGTCCGGAAACCCGCCGGCAAAGCTGATGATGCCGGGCTTGCCCAGCAGTTTGAAGAGTTCGCGAATGGCAGAGGTTTCGACGTTGTTCAGGCGGTCGGCAAATTGCAATGGCATGGTTCGGTCTTTGGGTGAATTGTCTGTGAAGGTTTTGGGAGGTGCTGAAATTGCCCGGCTTATAAAGCGCTGGCATGAATGGTACTGCGCGCAAAGATTTTTCGACGACCTGCCATCAGCCAATGCCCTACCCCTTCACCCCCGACAACAGTCCGCATCGCGGCGACGCCATGCACCGACGTATCCAATGAAAATTTTCAACCGGCCGTCAGCAAGCATTTGACCTGTTGGCGTCCGTGGGGCGAGATTGTGTGGGGGCCGTGCAGTTGTTGCCGCACGCCGTGAAGCCGGCCGGCTTTGGCCAGTCACTGCAAACACCGCAGGGCAGTCCGCCCTGGCTGGCGCGGCTGCCCCAGGAAGATTTTTGCCAGGCCCTTGGGCTGCAGGGTGAAAAAAATATGCGTCCGACGGCGGCCCGGTCATTCTCGCCATTCTTCGCCAACTGGACACCAGAAGCCGTGCCGATGCAGACAGACTGGTATTCATCAAGTCACAACTCACCTTCTGGATCATGGCCGCCACCGATGGCCATGCCAAAAACTTCTGGATCTTCCTGGAGCGCGGCGGCGCTTTTCACATGACGCCGCTGCAGGACGTACTGTCGATCTGGTCCGTGATCGGCAATGGCGCCCGCCGGATCAGCCCGCGCCATGCCAGGCTGGCAATGGCCCAGTGCAGCAAAAATGCCTACCACCACCAACACAAGATCAGCACCCGCCACTGGCAAGCGCAGGCGCGGCAAAACGGTGTGCCCGAAGCGTTTGAACACACGGTGGCGCTGGTGCAGCAAGTCCCCGAGGCGCTGTAACGTGTCGCTTTGGTGCTGCCGGCCAGTTTTCCGCAGCAGGTGTTTGAACCCATCCGCGCCGGTATGCTGACGCAGGCGGTCCGGTTTACGGCGGAACTTGCGTGACCACCTGCAGCAGCCAGTTTTCAAGCCTTTCAGGGCTTTTGCGCATGCCTGGCTTGCGCAAGCAGCTATTTTTTACATAGCAAATCCATGCCCCAGAGAATCTACCGCCTGACCGTCCTACACTTTGCCCCATGAAAACCAGAGACATCGAACCGTTCTTTGCCACGCTCAAAGCCGCCAACCCGATGCCGGTGACCGAACTGGAATACACCAGTGTGTTCGAGTTACTGACCGCCGTGCTGCTGTCGGCGCAGGCCACCGACGTGAGCGTGAACAAGGCCACGCGCCGGCTGTTTCCAGCCGCCCACACGCCGCAGGCGATGCTGGACCTGGGGCTGGAACGGCTGGAGAGCTACATCAAGAGCATCGGCCTGTACCACACCAAGGCCAAAAACCTGCTGGCGACCTGCGCGCTGTTGGTCGAACAGCACAGCGGCCAGGTGCCGCGCAATCGCGAGGCACTGCAGGCCCTGCCCGGCGTGGGCCGAAAGACCGCCAATGTGGTGCTGAACTCGGCGTTTGGCGAAGCCGTCATGGCGGTGGACACGCACATCTTTCGCGTCAGCAACCGCACCGGACTGGCGCCGGGCAAGAACCCACTGGTGGTTGAGCACAAACTGCTCAAGCGCATACCGCCTGACTACCTGGTGGACGCGCACCACTGGCTGATCCTGCATGGCCGCTATGTCTGCATCGCCCGCAAGCCGCTGTGCTGGCAATGCGCGGTAGTGCCCTATTGCGACTTCAAGCCCAAGACCCAGCCGCCGCCGGTTTGACAGGATGAGGTTCAGTCAGCGCTGGCCGGCGTATCAGGCGGGCTATGCGCCGCGCCAGACCGGACGTCTTTTGCCGACGAACGCCGCCACGCCCTCGCGAAAATCCTCGCTACCGTAACAACGGCGGATCAAATCCTCGTCGGCTGGCAGGTTCTGGCTGACCAGCCGGCGCAGCCCTTCCTTGGTCACGCCTTGCGTCACCGGCGCCAGCCCGTCCAGCCGTTCGCACAGCGCTGCCAGCGCGGCATCCATCTCACCCGCCTCGCTGATCTGCAACAAAAAACCGCAGTCCAGCGCTTCGTCGGCTGCCAGGGTCTCAGCCAGCATCAGCATGCGCTTGACGCGCGGCAGGCCGAACACGGCGCCGAGCCGCGCCAGATTCGCCACCGACAGGCAGTTGCCCAGCGTTCGGGCAATCGGCACGCCAAAGCGCGAAGCCGGTGTGGCAATGCGGAAATCGCAGGCCGTGGCAATCGCCAGGCCGCCGCCAATCGCCCACCCTTCGATGACCGCCACGGTGGGCATGGGCAGCGTTTCAAGCTTGCGGATGCACTGGTCGATCTGCTGCTCGTAGGCCACGCCGTCGTCGCCAGAGCTAAACGCCGTGAACTGTTCGATGTCGGTGCCGGCCACGAAGGCCTCGCCGCCGGCGCCGCGAAAGGTCACCACGCGCACCGACAAATCGGCCTGCAGCTGCTCGCCAATCTGGCCGAGCCGCTCGTACATCGCCCAGGTCATGGCGTTGCGTGCCTGCGGGCGGTCAAACGTCACCGACGCCACGCCCTCCTCGATGCTCAGGTGCACCGTGCCCTGGCTCATGATGCAAAAGCGCCCTGCGCCTCCAGTTCGGCCAACTCGTCGGCGCTGACGCCCAGTTCACCCAGCACCTCGGCGTTGTGCTCGCCCAGCAGCGGCGGATGCCGGCGCACCTGCTGCGGCGTGCCTGAGAGCTTGACCGCAAAGCCGATGTTCGGCACCGTGCCTTCGATGGGATGGTCGATTTCCATGCGCATCTGCCGCACCTTGGCATGCTCGCTGCCAAACGCTTCCGGGTAGCTCAGGATAGGGCCTGCCGGAATGCCGGCCGCCAGAAGTGTCTCGACCCAGTAATCCTTGGGCTGCTGGCGAAACGTGCGTTCCAGTTCTTCCTCCAGCGCAGCCCGGTGGCCCAGCCGCAGCGAAATGGTCGAAAAGCGCGCATCCTCGGCCAGGTCGGGCCGGTGGATCAGCGCGCACAGCTTGAGCCAGAGCTTCTGGTTGTTCGCGCCCATGACGAAATGGCCGTCTGAGCTGGCCATCGCCTGGTAGGGCGCGGTCATCTTGTTGGACGTTCCCAGCGGCTCGGGCGGCTTGCCGGTGCCCCAGTAGTCACAGATATCCCAGACCGAAAACGCCAGTGCCGAATCAAACAACGACGCGTCGATGTGCTGGCCCTGGCCCGTGGCCTTGGCGCCAATGTAGGCCGACAACGTGGCGTAGATGGCGAACAGCGCGCAGCCGATGTCGGCCACCGGCACGCCGGCCTTGACCGGCGGGCCGCCGGGGTAGCCGGTGACGCTCATCACGCCCGACATGGCCTGCGCCATCAAGTCGAAGCCGGGCCGGTCGGCCCACGGACCGGTCTGGCCAAAACCCGAAATGCTGGTGTAGACCAGGCGCGGGTTGATGTCCTTCAGCACGTCGTAGCCCAGGCCCAGGCGGGTCATGGCGCCGGGGCGGTAGTTCTCGATCAGGATGTCGGCGTCCTTCGCCATGCGCAGCAGCAACGCGCGCCCGGCGTCCGTCTTGAGGTTCAACGCCACGCTGCGCTTGTTCCGGTTCATGTTCATGAAGCCCATCGAATCAGGGCCCTTCATCTTGAAGCCCATGGCGCCGCGCGTCTGGTCGCCGCTGCCGGGCGGCTCGATCTTGATGACGTCGGCACCCAGGTCGGCCAGCAGCATGCAGGCATAGGGCCCGGCCATGACCTGGCTGATGTCGAGCACCTTCACGCCGGCCAGCGGCAACGGGCGCTTCCCCGCGCTGTCTTCGGAATTCATGCATCACCCTTTACATTGGCGTCTTTCACGACCTTGGCCCATTTTTTTGATTCAACCTTGATGAAGTCACCGAACTTTTCCCTCGAACCGCCGCCATCCTCGGCGCCGTACTGCTCGAACTTCTCGGCCACATCGGGCATCAGGAGCACCTTGTTGATGTCTTCGTTCATGCGTTGGGCCAGCACCGACGGCAGCTTGCCGGGGCCGACCAGTCCGTACCAGGTGGTCGCCTCGAAACCCGGAAAACCCGATTCGGCCATGGTTGGCACGTTTGGATGGCCCTTGGCGCGCTTCTGGCGCGTCTGCGCCACGGCAATTGCCTTGCCGCTTTTCACATGCGGCGTGGCAGCGGTCATGGTGTCAAAGCTGTAGTTGATCTGCCCGCCGATCAGGTCGGTCAACATCGGGCCCGAGCCCTTGTAGGGCACATGGATTGCATCAATGCCGGCGGCCAGGTTGAACATTTCAAGGGCCAGGTGCTGCGCCGAGCCGTTGCCGGCCGAGCCAAAACTGATCTTGCCGGGGTTCTTGCGGCACAACTCGACGACGTCCTTGACGGTGCGCGCCGTCTGCTGCTCGTTGCAGATCAGCAAGTTGGGCGTGACGCCGACCAGCACGACTGGCGTGAAGTCGTTTTCAACGCTGTAGGTCATCTTCGGCGTCAGCGCCGGGGCAATGGCATGGCTGTTGATGTGCGCCATCAGCAGCGTGGTGCCGTCGCTGGGCTGCCTGGCCACGTACTCGGCGGCGATCATGCCAGCGGCGCCCGCCTTGTTTTCAACAATCACGGTGGTGTTCCATAGGGTTGACAGCTTTTGCGCAATCACGCGGGCCAGGATGTCGGTGCCGCCGCCCGGCGCAAAGCCGACCACGATGCGGATGGGTTGCGTGGGCAAGGCCTGCGCCCACAGCATGGGCGTGGCGAGTGAAGCTACGGCGGCGCCGGTGGCGCTGATGAAAGTTCTGCGGTGCATGGTCTTGTCTCCTGGTTTTTTAATAAAATAGGCATCTAGCGCAACACCTACGTGCGTAAGCAGCTATTACATTGATAGCGCTTTGATAATTTGAATTGGGCGGTTCAAGCCGCCTTGCGCGCTGGCACGACAGCCGCGTGGCTTGAAAAATAGTCCATCGCGGCCTGCACGCCCGAGCCGGCCAGCTTCACGCCTGCCAATTTCAGCCCCATCTCGCAGCCGCTGAGGGCTGCCATCAGCGTCAGGTCGTTGCAGTCGCCCAGGTGGCCGATGCGGAACATTTTTCCCTTGACCTTGCCCAGACCGGTGCCCAGCGAGCAGTCAAAGCGTTCGTAAATGATCTTGCGCACAGCATCGGCGTCAATTCCGCCCGGCACCATCACGCCGGTCAGCACCGGCGAATACACCGCTGCGTCGGCGCACTGGATCTGCAGGCCCCAGGCCCGGACGGCGGCGCGAACGCCCTCGCCCCAGCGCTGGTGGCGGGCGAACACGGCCTCCAGCCCATGCGCCAGCAGCATGTCGCAGGCTTCGCTCAATGCGTACAGCAAATTGGTGTTGGGCGTGGACGGCCAGTAGCCGCTCTTGTTCATCTCGATGATCTCGTCCCAGGCCCAGAACGCCTTGGGCAGCGTGGCCTTCTTGCTGGCTTCCAGCGCCTTGGCGGACACGGCGTTAAAGCTGATGCCGGGTGGCAGCATCAGGCCTTTTTGCGAGCCGCTGATGCTCACGTCCACACCCCATTCGTCATGCCGGTAGTCGGCCGACGCGAGTCCCGAAATGGTATCGACCAGCAGCAGTGCCGGGTGTCTGGCGGCATCCATGGCCTTGCGCACTAGCACAATGTTGCTGGTCACGCCGGTCGAGGTTTCGTTGTGCACCACGCAGACCGCCTTGATGGTGTGCTGCGTGTCGGCCTTGAGCCGTGTCTCGATCTGAGCCGCATCCACACCGTGGCGCCACACCTCGGCGCTTGGGTGGCGTATGACCTCGGTTTTCAGACCCAGCCGGTCTGCCAGCTTTTGCCACAGGGCGGCAAAGTGGCCGGTTTCATACATCAGCACCGGGTCGCCGGGGCTCAGGGTATTGCTAAGGGCCGCTTCCCAGGCGCCGGTGCCCGATGCCGGGTAGATGATGACCGGCTGGCGGGTCTGGAAGATCTTTTTCACATCGGCAAGCACCTTCAGGCCGAGCGCGGCAAACTCCGGCCCGCGGTGGTCGATGGTCGGCAGGCTCATGGCCCGCAGGATGCGGTCAGGCACCGGCGACGGCCCTGGAATCTGCAGGAAATGCCGGCCGGTGGGATGAAAGTCAAGTGTCAGCATGTCGCATTTGCTCCTGAAATAAGTCGCCATTTTTTGCATACAAAATTCATTTGTCAACAAAAATAATTGTGAATTACAGCTAACAAGGTATTTGACAGCCAGAAGTTTTGCATACAAAATTTTAATCATGACAGCCGAAATCATTCCCATCCCCCGAGCCGCCCTGCATGAGCAGGTCGCGCACCGCCTGCGCCAGATGCTGGTCGAGAACCGCATTGCGCCCGGCGCCAAGCTCAATGAGCGCGAACTCAGCGAAGTGCTCAACGTCTCGCGAACGCCGCTGCGCGAAGCCATCAAGATGCTGGCGGCCGAAGGCCTGGTCGAGCTGCTGCCCAACCGGGGCGCGATTGCGGTCGAGCTGAGCGAAGCCGATGTGCGCAATACCTTCGAGGTCATGGCCGGGCTCGAAGCACAATCGGGCGAACTGGCGGCCCGGCGCATCACCGACGCCGAACTGAACGAGATCAAGGCGATGCACTTCGAAATGCTGGCCGCCTACACCCGGCGCGACCTGCCGGCCTATTACCGGCTGAACTCGGCGATTCACCGCGCCATCAACGCCGCCGCCAAGAACCCGGTGCTCATGGCCACCTACAACCAGGTCAATGCCCGCTTGCAGGCGCTGCGCTTTCGTTCCAACCAGAACGAGGAAAAGTGGCGCGACGCCGTCAATGAGCATCAGCAGATGGTGGCCGCGCTCACGGCCCGCGACCCGGCCGCCATGCGCGCCGTCATGGCCGAGCACCTGGGACACAAGCTGGACACCGTGATCCTGCAGCTGCGCGATGCCGCCGCCGCCGCCAGCCCCCATCCTTCAACAGCCTGAAACGCCAAAAAAACCTTGCCCATGAACGCGCCCCTCCCGCTCAAGATCACCCGGCAAGCCGCCGCCCACGCGTATGACGATGTGGCCCGCGTCAGCAACGAAGTCGCCGGCCAACTGGCTGCCCGGCTGGCCGCCGAAACGCAAGGCGACGTGCTGTTTTCGGCTGCCGACCGGGGCCGTTACGCGACCGATGCGTCGATCTACCAGGTCATGCCGGTCGGTGTGTTCGTGCCGCGCGATACCGCCGACGTCAAGACCGCACTCGACATCGCCAGAAGCCTGCGGGTGCCCATCGTCGCGCGCGGCGGCGGCACCAGCCAGTGCGGACAGACGGTGGGTGCGGGACTGGTCATTGACTATGCCAAGCATGTGCGCAACATTCTGAAAGTGGATGCCGAGGCGCGCACCGCCGAGGTCGAGCCCGGCATTGTGCTCGACCACCTGAATGCTGCGCTCAAGCCCCACGGCCTGTGGTATCCGGTCGATGTCTCGACCAGCGCGCAGGCCACGCTCGGCGGCATGGCCGGCAACAATTCCTGCGGCAGCCGCAGCATTGCCTACGGCAACATGGTGCACAACGTACTGGGCGCAACCGCCTGGCGCTCGGACGGCAGCCTGCTGGAGCTGGGCCGCTATGACCTGGCCGGCGGCGCGGCGCGCCAGCTGGGTGACTATGTCAAGGCGCTGTCCGACCAGTTGCGGCCCGAACTGCAGGCGCACTGGCCCAAGGTGCTGCGCCGTGTGGCGGGCTACAACCTGGACATCTTCAACAACCAGAATGAAAAACCCTACACCACCGACGGTTCGGTCAACCTGTCGCACCTGCTGATCGGCAGCGAAGGCACGCTGGGGCTGACCCGCTCTTTAAAATTACGCCTGTCGGAACTGCCACGCACCAAAGTGCTTGGCGTGGTGAACTTTCCGACCTTCTACCAGGCCATGGATTCGGCCCAGCACATCGTCAGGCTGGGCGACGGCACACTGACGGCGGTCGAGCTGGTGGACCGCACGATGATCGAGCTGTCACTGCAGAACCCGGCGTTCGCGCCCACGGTGCGCACCGCGCTGATCGGCCAGCCCGACGCAATTCTGCTGGTCGAATTTTCGGGCAACTCCAAGGCCGAACTCGCGCCCAAGATCAGGCAACTGGTTGAACTGATGGGCGACCTCGGCCTGCCGGGCTCGGTGGTCGAAATGGTGGACGACGCGCCGCAAAAAAACCTCTGGGAAGTGCGCAAGGCGGGCCTGAACATCATGATGAGCCTCAAAGGCGACGGCAAGCCGGTCAGCTTCATCGAGGACTGCGCCGTGCCGCTGGTGCATCTGGCCGAATACACCGACGCACTGACCAATGTGTTCCGCAAATACGGCAGCAAGGGCACCTGGTATGCGCATGCGTCGGTCGGCACGCTGCACGTGCGGCCCATCCTGGACATGCGCCGCGAAGGCGCTTCCAAAATGCGCGCAATTGCCGAGGAAGCGTCGGCGCTGGTGCGCCACTACAAAGGTGCCTACAGCGGCGAGCATGGCGACGGCCTGTGCCGGGGCGAGTGGATCGGCTGGCAGTTCGGCCCGAAGATCAACGACGCCTTTGCGCAGATCAAGAACTACCTGGACCCGTTGAACCTGCTCAACCCGCAGCGCATCGTCAACCCGCCGAAGATGGACGACACCCGGCTGATGCGTTTTGCGCCCAGCTACAAGGTGATTCCAATCCAGACCGCGCTCGACTGGAGCGCCTGGAACGTGCAGAACGACCCGGTCACCGAGCAGACCAGCGCGGCCGGCACCGGCGGCGACCCGGCCCAGGGATTTGCCAAGGCGGTGGAAATGTGCAACAACAACGGCCACTGCCGCAAGTTCGATCTAGGTGTCATGTGCCCGAGCTACCGCGTCACGCGCGACGAAAAGCACCTGACGCGCGGCCGCGCCAACACCCTGCGCCTGGCGCTGTCAGGCCAGCTCGAAGGCATCAAGGCCGAAGACGCCTTCACCAGCGACGCGGTAAAAGAGGCGCTGGACCTGTGCGTCGGCTGCAAAGGCTGCAAGCGCGACTGCCCGACCGGCGTGGACATGGCCAAGATGAAGGTCGAGTTTTTGCACCACTACAAGGGCAGGCACGGCTACACGCTGAGAGACAAGCTGGTCGCCCACCTGCCCGACTACGCCCCCTGGGCCAGCCGGCTGGCGCCGCTGCTGAACCTGCGTGACCGCATTCCCGGCCTGGCCCTGCTCAGCGAAAAAATGCTGGGCCTGTCGGCCAAACGCACGCTGCCGCAGTGGAAGACCAGGACCTTCTTCAATTCGGCACCCGTCAGTGCCACACGCCAAGAGGTGCTGGCGTCCAGCCGGCCGGTGGTGCTGTTTGTCGATACCTTCAACGGTTATTTCGAGTCCCCCAACGCCAGTTCAGCATTAAAAGTGCTGCAGGCGGCCGGCTACACGGTGCATGTAGCTACCAAAACCGTAGCAGACGGCAAAAGCCTGTGCTGTGGCCGAACCTTCCTGGCCAGCGGCATGGTGGCGCAGGCCAGGGCCAAGGCCGGCGAACTGGTCGCCGCCCTGCTGCCGTTTGCCGAAAAAGGCATTGCAATCGTCGGGCTGGAGCCGTCGTGCCTGCTGACGATGCGCGACGAAATGCTGGTGATGGGTCTGGGCGATGCCGCGCAAACCATCAGCGGGCAGGCGTTGCTGCTGGAAGAGTTTCTGGCGCGCGAGGCGGCAGCCGGCAGGTTGGAAACGCTCAAGGCCCAACTCAAGCCCGTCAGCCAGCCCATCCTGCTGCACGGCCACTGCCACCAGAAAGCTTTTGGCGCGGTCAGCCCGGTCATCGACGTGCTCAAGCTGATTCCGGGTGCACAACCCGAGCTGATCGAGTCCAGCTGCTGCGGCATGGCCGGCAGTTTCGGCTACGAGGCCAGCCATTACGAGGTGTCGATGCAGATGGCCGAACTCAGCCTGCTGCCTGCCGTGCGCCGGCAGCCCGATGCCATCGTGGTGGCCGATGGCACCAGTTGCCGGCACCAGATCAGAGACGGTGCGCAGCGTGAAGCGGTGCATGTCGCGGTGCTGCTGGCGCGTCAACTGCAGGCTTGATGCCGGTGTGAGGCAGCGCACCCGCCGGGCCAGGTGAACTGAAACGGTCGGATGGCATCGGCATGGAAGCCGAAAAAAACAGGCGGATCAATCAGTGGCCAGACGATACGATGCAGAAAAACCAACCACCGTCCGCCATGACCGACATCCTCACCGTCACCATGAATCCCGCCGTGGACGTTTCCACCTCGACGGAAAAAGTCTTGGACACGCACAAGCTGCGCTGCACGGCCACCATCCTGCACCCCGGCGGCGGCGGCATCAACGTCGCGCGCGTGCTGCACCGGCTGGGCGGCGATGCCCTGGCGCTGTTCACGGCCGGGGGCGCGAACGGGCAGCGGCTGCGCCAGCTCATCGACCAGGAACAAGTGCCCACCCATTGCATCGCGATTGCCGGCGAGACGCGCGAAAGCTTTTCGGTGCATGAACAGTCCAGTGGACGCGACTTTCGCTTTGTGCTGGCCGGGCCTGAACTGGCACCTGGCGAATGGCAGGACTGCCTGCGCCATGTCGCCAGTCTTCAGGCGCCACCGGCTTACCTGGTGGCCAGCGGCAGCCTGCCACCTGGCGTGCCGGCCAATTTCCATGCCCGGCTGGCCCGCCTGGCGCGGGAATGCGGCAGCCGGCTGGTGCTCGACAGCTCGGGGCCGCCACTGGCTGCGGCGCTTGCCGAAGGCGTTTACCTGGTCAAGCCCAGCCTTCGGGAACTGCGCGAACTGACCGGCCATCCCCTGGCTACCGAGCAGGACTGGCATGCGGCGGCGCTGCAGATCATCCGCGCCGGCCAGGCGCAGGTGGTGGCGCTGTCGCTGGGCGAGGACGGCGCCTTGCTGGTGAGCGCCGACAGGGCGCTGCGCGCGCGCAGCCTGCCGGTCAGGGTCGCCAGCTCGATTGGCGCGGGCGACAGCTTTCTCGGCGGCCTGCTCTGGGCGCTGAACCGGCACGAAGAACTGGAACAGGCCTTTCGCTATGGCATGGCCGCTGGCGCAGCCGCCCTGCTCGCCCCGGGCACGGCGCTGTGCCAGGCGGCGGATGTGGAACGGCTGCACCGGGAAGTGGTCGTCCACCGAAGCTGACCCGACCCCAGGCCGGCCTTGCGATTCTTCATCTTCGAGCCTGTCAAACCAAGCGATGCAGCCGGCAGGATCGCTACTATTTCCATAGCTGATCGTGCCCGCTGCGCTTGCGCTAGAAGGCTTTTTGATGCCTAAACAGGTCTTCCTGCCAGCGGGCCGGCTCACTTGCCCGACGGCTCGAACGACGCCATGTCGAACTCGCGTGACAGCGCAAAGCTCGGTGCATTCTGGCCCGAACTGTTGGGCGTGGTGCAGCCATGCCCGGTCCACTGGGTGGGCGACTCGGTCCACCACATGCGGTAGTACAGCCGGCCATTCGCGGCGTTGTCGCGCAGCCGGCTCCAGACATCGGCCGGCAACTCGAAAGCCGACGGGTACAGGGCAGACGACCGGAAGGGCGTGACTTTCCAGGAGGCGTAGAAATTGTTGTCGTTGCGCTGCGCGCTGTACTGGTCGGTGAAGTACCAGCTGTTGGTCGACACCTCTACTGCATAGTAGCGTCCCCCCCCGGGGTTGACCTGGAAGCGCGGCGCCGCGCCGTTGGCCGGGAATGCGGTGGGCGCGGTGATGGCGGGCTCGCCGGTGTCGCCGCCGCTGCCGGGCTGGCTCTGCGCCGTCAGGGCCACGCCGGGCGCGGACTGCGCATTGCTGTCGGGGGTGCTGACCTGGTAGTTCACCCAGGCGGTCGGGCTGGACGTGCACCAGAGCCGGTAGTAAATCCGCGAAGCCTCCTGCCGCAGCCGGTTCCAGGCGTCCAGCGGCAGGGTGAACGAGTTGCCCTGGCGGAACGGCGTGACCTTCCAGGAGGCATAAAAATTGTTGTCGTTTCGCTGCTCGCCGTTGGCCGTGTTGTTGAACAGGCTGGCATCGGTGGCGACTTCCACGGCAAAGTAATGGCCCGAAGGCACCGACACCGAGAAGCTGACAGGCGTGGCGCCATTGGTGAATGACGCGGGAGCCGAAATCGACAGGTCGTTGCCACCGCTGCCCGTGCTGCCCGTGCTGGCGCCGCCGATGCTGAACGGCTTTTCAGCATCGAACGCCGGGCTGGACACGCCGGTGCGAAACAGGTTGGGCGTCTGGTCCGACGGCATGCGAGCGACGATGGCCGAATGGAACTGGGCATAGCTGCCGCTGAAGGCGCCGCCGTTCCAGACTTCCTTCAAGCGCTGGGTGAACAGGCCGTTGGCATCGCCGTCGGACGACAGCTGGTTGTCCTGGCAGCCCGAGATCAGCGTCACGCTGGCATTGACCGCCGCGCGGTGCGTCCACTGGCTGACCTCGTAGTTGGTCTTGTTGGCCAGGTAGTTGGCATGGACGGCGGCCGGATCGGCGGCGCGGATGCGCGGCGGCTCGTTCGCCGGCCGGTCGTACTGGGCGGCGAATTCCGGGCTCTTGAACTTTTTCTGAAAGCTCATGACCCGCGCCACCGTTCCGCTGTGGCAGCTGTCGGACAGCAAAAAAATGCGCACGCCGGCGGCAAAGCCTGACCACAGGCCGTTGAGTTCATCGTCCAGCAGCTGGCGGTCCCAGAGCACCCAGGTTTCGTCCTTCCCGTCCGGCTCGTCGCCGGTCACGTCGTTGATCTGCGAGCCATGCCCGGAGTAGGTCACCAGGCAGATGTCGCCCGTCGCCAGCTGGCGCGCCGCCTGGCCGATGACGCGTGTCACCTCGGAAGCCGACGCCTGCGCATCGGTCAGCAAGGTCGCGCTGTAGCCGAGCTGCATCGCAATCTGGTGCAGGTCGCGGGCATCGTTGATGCAACCCGCGAGCTGTCCGTTCCATCCGTTGTAGGCGGCCGGGTTGACAAAATTCAGCCCGATATTGACAGCAATTCCTTTTGGCATTTGAGCGCTCCTTGGGTTGTCTTCGGTTAGGTGGAAATCATCTCCGAGGTGACCGTGACGATGTTGCTGCCGGTCTGCATGTCCCAGGCGCGCCATGCAAGCACTTCAGCAGGCTGGGCGGCAAACACCTTGGTGAGCCGGAATTCAACGATGCGCGCCGCCAGGTAGGTGGTCAGCGGCAACAGAAAGTTGACCGCGCCTCGCCGGTTGTCCATGCCGACCCGGTAGACGCCGGGAACGCCCTGCAGCCGGGCGTCGATGTCCAGGCGCGTGAGCCCGTGGTTTTCATGGTTGACGACATCGATGAACACCACATTGCACTCGATTTCCTCGATCATCGCGCGGACCTCTTCAAGCGTCGGGTTGCCGTCGGCCAGCGTCACAAAATCGGCCTGCGCGGCGCTGTAGCCGGCAGGCGCGGCGATGTCGATCGACGCACCCGGCGCCAGCGTCGCCTCGACCGGCAGCCGCGCAGGC
This sequence comes from Polaromonas sp. CG_9.11, assembly GCF_015752225.1. NCBI lineage: Bacteria > Pseudomonadati > Pseudomonadota > Betaproteobacteria > Burkholderiales > Comamonadaceae > Polaromonas > Polaromonas sp. CG_9.11. The sequence continues at coordinate 35,906 of NZ_JADOVE010000025.1, read as the reverse complement.
TCGCCGGGCCCGTTGAACAGGTAGACATCCTTCACCGCCACCGAGCTTTCGATTCGGTTGGTCAGTTGCAGCGTGTCGCCCCGGGGCTGCAGGGTGATCGGGCCCGACAGCCAGGGCCCGGTGATGCGTCCCAGGTGGACCGACAACGCCGATGTGACCACGCTGCCATCGTCCAGGACAAAGCGGGCGGTGCCGCCCAGGCCGGTGTTCTGGATCAGCGTCTTGAGCAGCAGCGCGCTGGCCAGATCGGTTGACAGCGCGGTGTGCAGGCCTTCGGGTGTGGCCGATGTCACGGCGTCGATCGGCGGCGTCGCGGTCAGGTTCCAGCTGAATTCGGTGCGCTGGGCCAGCATGTTCGGCAGTTCGAGGACCGGACTGGCGGCTTCCAGCAGCAGCCGGCGGCGCAGGTCTTCGAGCTCGCAGGGCGAAAGCGACGGGCCAAGCATGGCTTCGAAGCGGATGCGGTTTTTTTCCGGCTGGTCGGCGTCCAGCGCCGCATAGACGATCAGCGCCGGGCGGTATTCGCGCTCCGGCGTTCCAGGCGCATAGCGGGTGACTTCAAAGCGCAGCGGCACCAGCAAAAACCGGCCAGGCTGCCGAAGGTTGCGAAACACGCGGTAATTCGGCCGGTTCAGCGCCACCACTTCCAGGTAGGTCAGCGAGGAGGCCTGGCCGAGCCGAAAGGCTTCGGCGCAGCCCATCGACACTGTCGCTGCCGCCTGCTTTTCGCGGTAGAAAGCGCCCAGTTCGGCGCAGGAAAAGAAGGTGTCTATCGACTGCTGCCGGATGGTGGTGCGCTGGGCATACCGAATCTTGTCCGGCAGGGCAATGGCAGCCGTCGAGCTGCTGATGCGTCCGGCCAGCGTCAGGTTGGGCTTCATCGTCTGCAGCGAGCCAGGCCGCACGACGAACTCGCGTCCGCCCGACGCCACCCGGATGCTGTCGGCGTCGTCGCGCTGTGTGGCCAGCAGCACGGCACTGGAAATCTTGCCGCCCAGCACCAGCGGCGGCCGGTTCATGACCGGTGCGTAGCCGGAAAACTGGAAGGCCACCTCCAGCCGCGCCGGCTCGCTTTGAAAGCCCGTCGTGGACAGCGATCCATAGGCAGTGCGGGCGGCGTCGTTGATCAATTCCACGGTGGCCGCCAGCTGGTTGCCTGAACGCACGATGGAAGCCCTGCAGTCAGACCGCCGGAGCTGGCCGGAAACATCGTCAATATAAGGAACGCTGAGCGTGACCGAAGGCTCCACCGGCTCGATCATGCGTGATGTCATGCCAGGGCTGGCGGCCAATGCGGTGCGCGTGGCGGCAGACGGCGACATCTCCAGCGTGAAGCGCAAGCGGGCGCGAATGGCCGGGCGTCCCGAGGCGCTGGTGCCGATGCGTTCCAGGTCGAAAAGAAAGGGACTGCCGTCGGGCGCTTCGTTGGCCGCCGGCCGGACCAGCGTGATGTCGGGCAGGTACCAGCGCAGGCCAGGGTTGTTCTTGTCGCTGAACAGCGGCGCGTTCAGGTCACCCAGGATCGGCAGTGACTCCGCCACGAAAGCCGTTGTCAAAAAAACAGCCTGGGGCAGCATGTAGTGCGTCAGCTGGGACACGGCCGGCGTCGAAACCGTCGTCACCGGCTGCTGGATGCGGATCGCCTCGCTCGAGATCAGGTGCGCCGTCGCCATGGGCCGCACTGACGGCTGCAAGGTGGCGGCCACGGTCTGAATCCTGTTGCCGGCGAGCATCGCGCCCATGCCGACAGCACCCCGGGCCGCGCGCGAACTGCTGCACCTCAGGGTGTCCAGCAAGGGGCCGCCCTGCAGGTTGCCCGACGGCCCGACCACGCTGAGGCAGGCGGCGCGGTCAGCTGCGGTCAAGGCATGGCCGAGCACCGCCTGAAGCGGGCACGCCACCTCGATGTGGTACAGCGCGTCTGGTCCAGTGGCCGACTTCGAACGACGGGCGCCGGGCGCCGGACGGCGGCCCAGCAGGGCGCCGGTCTGGCTGGGAACCAGCAAACCGTCGCAGGCGCGGCGAAAGTCGGCAAAGGCCTCTGGCGCAAGATTGAACTGGCCGAACACCTGTTGAAAGGCGTTTTCGCCCAGCGCGCCATCGACCGCCACCGCCTTGAGCCGGTCCCACAATTCGGCGGGACACAGGTCCGGCGCCATGCCGGACGCCACCGCTTCAGCGCGGTAGTCGATGCACGCTGCCAGCGCCAGCGGACCCGGCACATCGTCAAGCGCATCGAGCACCGCCAGCGTTTGTTCACGCGTCAGCGGTGTGTGCAGCGCGCCGCGAAGCAGCGGCGCGTTCAGGCTGGCCATGGCGAAAGCTGGCTGCCCCGGCGCCTGCAGCCACACCCGGGCCTGGCGCGCAAAAACCGGCCGGGTCTGGGCTGGCTGTGCGGGCGAGGAAGGCAGCCGGTAGTCCAGCTCCATGCCCAGGTAGGCCGACATCAGCAACGGGCGAATCGAGTCTTCGCCGGCTGCCGGCGCACGCGACAGCAGCAACACCAGCGAAAACTTCGGCGATGTTTTTCCGGCCACCAGGCGCGGCACCTCCCGGATGCCATGGCGCAAGGCGCTGCTGTCGCCGCTGCCCGGCCCCTGAACGGGTTCCTGTGCCGGTTTGGGCGCAGCCGCCGGCACCGGCTCTTGCTGCCGCAGGAGGGCTGCCGCAGGTCCGAGGGTTGATGACATTGCCATAGACCACCCCGCAAGGTAACGGGCCACTAAAGCCGGGCAAGCCCCAGAATCGCGACCGCCCGGCGCTGGCGGGCCAGGTCAGGTGTTGACCCAGCCTTCAGGGTCCTGACCGCCGCTGGACACCGGCTGGCGCAGGCTGTCTTTTCCGCGGCCACCCTGGCTTGATGCGGCCGACACAGGGTCGCTTTCCCGGAAGCCGTCCACCGAATCGCCGCCTGCCCGCACCCGGTAGCCACTGACCTCACCGGACGTGGCATGTTCACGCGGGGCAACCGGTTCGGCCGGTGGCGACGGCGGCTGGCCCATCACCACGGGCTGAGCGGTCGGCGCAACCGGCGGCTGGGCCACCGGCGTGACCTGAGGAGGGGGCGGAGGCGGCAGGCCGCCCACGCCGCTGGGGGTGCCCACTTCCGGTGGCGATGGAGGCGTCGCGGAGCCGGCGCCTGACCCTGCGCCATCCAGGCCGTCAGCGGCGCGCACCACCACATCCGAGAACATCTCGCGCTGCGTCAGCGACCGCTTGGTCACGCCGGGGTCATCGGCCATCGGCACATTGATCATGATCGCGCCATTGCCAATGGCGTTTTCCCACGGGCCGGTCCACGCCTGGCCCTTGGTGGTCAGGGTGCCGCGCACGGTGACATTGACGCGGTACTGGTAATCGGTCTTGAAGTCGGCCTGGCCGGTGTAGACGCGCCAGAAACGCGGCTCCAGCTGGTCGGACGACAGGAAGCGAAAACGCGTGACCTTGTCGGCCCGGTTCTTGCCGTCGGCCCGCTGGCCCTTGGCACGCATTTCCACCTCGACGATCTCGGCGGTGGACTGGAGTTCGACGCTGAGCGCCACCGGCCCCACGTCCAGCGTTCCGGCCGAGTCGGCGCGGGCTTCCATGATGTTGTCGTTGGACAGCGTGCCGTTGGCGCCGGGGTCCAGGTCAATCACGTTTTGCTCGACATCAATGTGGAAGAACGGAAACTCGCTTTCGGTCGGCGGCTCCAGCAGGTGGATCTTGCGCTTCATGTAGGTGGCGTCAGGCTCCCACGAGGCGGGCGGATTGGAGACTTCGCCCTTGCGCCACTGGATCCAGACCGGCCGGAACGTCAGGTCGGGCGAATCGCTCTTCTGGAAGGTGGCGGGCTTCCAGCCAATGGCGCCGCCCGAGTCGGGATAACCGACCTGCGCAGAGATGAAGGCCACCGGTTCGCCCGCCCAGTTGCGCGCCTTGTCAGGCCAGTTGACCACCGGCTTGACGATGCGGAACAGCTTGCGCCCCAATTGGCCCAGCACCAGGCGCTGGAAGTACTTGCCCTCGGCTTTCGGATCGTTCTTGATCTCGTTGTAGAAACCTTCGAGCGAACTGGAAATGGTGTGCGGCTGGTTGTAGCGGAAGTAGCGCGTTTCTTCATACTTCAGCTCAAGCTGGGTTTCATCGCGCCGGAACTTCAGCGCCAGGCCGGCGTTGTAGCCGAAGAGCGAGCCGAACAGGCCGCCGCCCGAGGTGGACGCCTGGGCCGGCTCGACCTGCGGAGGGGGCGGATCGAAAATCACCTTCTTGGCCTGCTCGGTGAACTGCGTGACGATCAGGTCGATGCGCTGGTTGATCATCTTCTCCATTTCCTGCGCGCCCGGCAGGGTGCCGTCGATGTCCACCTCGACCTTGATGTCGCCGTTGACCCGCAGCTTGTTGAACTCGGCCTTGATGTCGGCAGAGAACCACAGGTAGCGGGCGTTCACATGGGCCGAGAAATGCGTGAAGATGCGCTCCCAGCTGCCGACGATCTTCACGCGCATCAGCTGCGACCACATCGGCATGACCAGGTTTTGCGTCACGAACAGCGGGCTGTAGGTGCCGTGAAAGCCGGCCCAGACAATCTCGCTGGGAATCGGGCCGATCACGCCGCCATAGGCATTCTCGCCGCCGGTGATCGAGCCCGGGCCGCTGCCCTGGATGCGCCAGGCCCAGGCATCGAGTTGCGCGCCACGGAAATTGCGGCCGTGGGGCACCGGCGCCCAGGCCGAGCGCGAACCAAGCTGCATGAAGTCGCGGCTGCGCGGCCCTTCAGGCGTGCCCGGTTCTGTGCCGCCAGGCGTGGGGGTGGTCACGCCGCCGCCACTGCCGCTACCGCCGCCGGCATCGGCACCAATTCCGGGCGTGGCGCCCGAGGCATCGGGTGCCAGGCTGGAAATCGCGGTCTGATTGGAGGTGATGGGGGCAATCCGGATCTGCGGGGCAACCCGCGTGCGCAGTCCCCAGTATTTGTCGTTGCGCCCGCTGAAACGTTCCAGGATCTGGGTTTCGGCCTGTTTCAGAACGCTGGGCGGAAAGCGCGAAGTGGTGGTCAGCGCCAGCACGCCGCCCGAGGTTTCGCCCTTGTCGATGCCGGCAATGGTTTCATCGAAAACACCGACGAAATGAATATGTCGAAACTTGAAGTCGTTGTTGGCCGCGTTTCGCGCCAGCCGGACTTTTTCCGGGATGTAGTAAAAAACGGGAGGCTTGCGCTCACGCTGCAAAGCGTCGTTGTTGCGATCCGGCAGGAAAAGCAACGTATGCCCCTCCCCCGCTTCGTCCTGAATGACAAATTCTTCGAAGCCACCGGCAAAAACCGGCCCTACAGGATCGGACATTTCGGGTTCTCCTCTGGTTGGGTTCAGGGCGTCCAAGTATTGAATTCCCTGCCATCACGAAGGAATTTTTCAGGCCATCGTTTCGTTCGCGATGGGCGAATTTATACGCTTCCGTTTGCCATGCCTCAACCGTCTGCAAACCGGAAAAGTTACAACTGGCGCGCTTCCTCGATAACCCGGCTTGATCAAATCGGCCGTTTCAGCAGGACGGGTAATGAGCCGGCTTTGTAAATTTTTATATAAAACAACCAAGACGGCTCGACAGGAAAATCATCAGCTCATGCGTACTGTCCAGAAGCTCAACCTGAAACGCCTGTTGCAACATGCTGCAAAAGAGTGTGGTCGCCAAACGCCAAACCGCCACACCCGCCCCCGCACACCCAACCGAAGTTGGCAGCGTTAGTCCTTTCCAACCATGAGGACTTGACCTGGCCGGGCGCCTGTGACATGGTGAACAAAACCGTTTTTGGTTTCTGAAATTTCAGAATTTTCTTCAAACACAGGCCATTTTTAAAAAACCAAGGAAAGAAACACAGCATGTTCAAACACATTCTCCTGGCCACCGACGGCTCCGCAGCTTCTGAGCACGCCGCCCAGATCGCCGTCGACATGGCGCGCACCCACCGCGCCCGGCTGACGTCGCTTTATGTGGTCGATCCGTATCCGTACCTGGGCATCGGTGAATCGAATCCGCTGGGTTTCCAGTCGTATATGTCCGCAGCCCATGAACATGCCACCCAGGCGCATGCCAAGGTCGCCGCCCTGTGCGGCCAGGGCAGTGCCCCTGTGGCGCTGGCCACCCGCATCTCGGAAGACCTGACGGCGTCCGAGGGCATCGTGACGACCGCCACGGACGAAGCTGCCGACCTGATCGTCATGGGTTCGCACGGCCGCACCGGCCTGGCGCGGCTGGTGGTGGGCAGCGTGACCGCCAAGGTGCTGGCGGCAGCGTCAATCCCTGTGCTGATCACGCGTTAATAGCCGGCCATGACCGACGACATGCGCGCACTCCCGCCGCCACCCCGCAAGCTGTGGGTACGGGCGCTGCTGATGCTCTTGCTGGCAGCAGCGTTCCAGCTGGCGGCGTCCGTACTGCTGTTTCTTTGTGTCTTGCAACTGGTGCTGGCGGCCACCACCCGCGCGCCCAACCTGCGGCTGAAGCAACTGGGCCGCAGCCTGGGCTGCTACCTGTCGCAAATCGCCGAGTTTGAAAGCTTCGGCAGTGAAGAACTCCCCTTTCCGTTCAGCCCCTGGCCAGCGGGAAAAGGGCAGATCAATCTGTAATCTTTCAGTGCAATCACTCTGGGCTGCTGCCATGGCGCTCAGGGCGTCGGATCAATTCCACTACTGAATTCATAGCTGCTTGTGCATGCTGATCATGCGCCAGCGCGCTATTTGATGCCCAAAACGACGGCCCGAGCGCTCCAACGGCCTGCACCAGCAAGGGGCCACTGTTATTTTTGCAGTGAGCCCGCAACCATTTCACCTCAGGGTCTGGCAAACATCAACTTCCCGTCATTCCCGCGCAGGCGCAAATCCAGCAACGCGGGTTGATTGCTCAAACGCGACGGGATACCCGCCTTGAAGTTACGACTGGCCGCATCCTTGAACGGCCGGGCTGACCGGCGTCGGCTTTGGGCTCTCAGCATGAGCCGGTCAACCCCATCCATCGGTCCGATTTTCCATTGACTTTGCAGGCAACTGCAGCGTGCGAATGCAACAAGCATGGCCTCAGATCTGTGCATCGAACAGCGCAAAAGCGGTGCTGCAATGCACCAGATTGGCGCAAATAATTCATAATAAAAATTTATTGAATCAAATAATTTACTCTGCTAGAGTGATGGCGACCGGACCGCTTTTTCCTTCTCGCCCTGCCGGCCTCTTGCCCCTTTCAACCGTTTTCCCTTACTGGAGTCAGACAGCATGAAATTCAAACTTTGCGCCGCGATGCTCACCCTGGCCGCCTCTGCTGCCCTCCCGGCTTTCGCCGCCGACTGGACAGTGGGCGCCAACGTCGGCAACGTGCCCTGGGAATTTCAGGACGCCAGCGGCAAGATCGTCGGCTTTGAAATCGATCTGGTCAACGAAGCCGCCCGGCGCGCCGGCAAGAGCGTGCAGATTGAAAACATTCCGTTCAACGGCCTGTTCTCGGCGGTGCAGTCGGGCCGCATCCAGATTGCGGTGTCGTCCATCACCATCACGCCCAAGCGCCTGGAGTCGGTGGCCTTCGCCCAGCCCTACTACGACAGCGACCAGTCGCTGTCGGTGCTGAAAGCCACCAAGATCAACAGCCTGGAAGACACCGCCGGCAAGACCATCGGCGTGGACACCGGCTCCACCGGCGACATGTACGCCACGCAAAACATGGCCAAGTACAAGATTGCCACCATCACCCGCTATGAAGGCCTGGCCCCCGCCATGCTGGACCTGGCGGCCCGCCGCATCGACGGCTACATCAGCGACATACCAGCTGTGGAGTACTACATCAAGGACAAGCCGCAATACCGCATTGCCGCGCGCATTCCCACCGGCGAGCGCTACTCCTTCATGACGGCGAAAAACTGGCCTGAAGGCGCCCGGCTCAACGAGATCCTGACGGAAATGAAAAAAGACGGCTTCGTGTCGAAAACCCATCAGAAATGGTTTGGCACCATGCCACCGGCCGACTCTTCCACCGTCAAGGTCATGGACGTTCCCAAGCTGTAAACCGCCAGCGCCACCAGCCGCCCATGCAACCGGTGCGCGTCAACCCGCAAGGCATCAACCGCACGGAAGGGGCTGCCCTGAGCGGCCTTTTTTGAATCCGGCAACGACGCAACCCACACAGCAGGCCTTCCCGCATGGATTTGATTGACACTTTTTTCAACTGGAGCGTGCTGCGCGGCGCGCTGCCGATGCTGATGCAGGGCCTGGGCATCACCGTCATGCTGGGCGCGGTCAGCATCGTGCTGGGTCTGGCTGGGGGGCTGCTGCTGGCGTTGCTCAGGCTGTACGGCCCGGTGCCCGTGCGCGGCACGGCCCGCATCTACATCGATGTATTTCGCTCGATTCCGATCCTGGTCCTGCTGGTGCTGGTGTATTACGCCCTGCCGTTCGTCGGCGTGCGGCTGTCATCGTTTGCCTCGACGGTGCTGACGCTTTCGCTGGTGTCGGCGGCCTATGCTGCAGAAATTTTCCGCTCGGGCATCGAGGCCCTGCCCAAGGGGCAGTTCGAGGCGTCCGAAGCCATGGGGCTGAATTTTCTGGACACGATGCGCGATGTCGTGCTGCCGCAGGCCTTTCGCATCGTCGTGCCACCGCTGACCAGCAACTGCATCAATGTGCTGAAGGACACCGCGCTGGCATCGGTCGTGGCCATGCCCGACCTGCTCAAGCAGGCCACGCAGGCGCAGGCGCTGGCGGCAAACCCGACGCCGCTGATCGGCGCCGCCCTGCTCTACCTGCTGCTGCTGCTGCCGCTGGTGCGGCTGGTCGGCTACTTTGAAGCGCGCCACCGCGCTGCCACCCGATGACCCCAGACACTTCATTGCAGTCGAAAACCCCAGCCCATGCCACTGCCAGCGCCACGGCGCCGCTGATCCGCATCAGCCAGCTGCAAAAGCGCTATGGCGACTTCATTGCGCTGCACGACATCAACCTCGACATTGCCGCGGGCGAGGTGGTCGTCGTCGTCGGTCCGTCGGGCTCGGGCAAGTCCACGCTGATTCGCTGCATCAATTTGCTGGAGGACTACCAGCAAGGCGAGATTTGCGTCGATGGCCAGCCGGTGGTACGCGGCAAGACCCTGGCGCGGGTGCGCGCCGAGGTCGGCATGGTGTTTCAAAGCTTTAATTTGTTTCCGCACCTGACGGCCCTGCGCAATGTGGCTTTGGGGCCGCTGCGCGTGCGCAAATTGAGCCGGCCAGATGCTGACCATCGGGCCGCCGAACTGCTGGCCAGGGTGGGCCTGGCCGACCATGCGCACAAACTGCCGGCACAACTCTCGGGCGGCCAGCAGCAGCGCGTGGCCATTGCCCGCGCGCTGGCGCTGGAGCCCAAGGTGTTGCTGTTTGACGAGCCCACCTCCGCGCTTGATCCGGAAATGGTCGGCGAAGTGCTCGACGTGATGCAAAGCCTGGCGAAGTCCGGCGTGACCATGGTCATCGTCACCCATGAAATGGGTTTTGCCCGCCGCGTGGCCGACCGCGTCATCTTCATGGAAGCCGGCCGCGTCATCGAACAGGGCCGGCCCGCGGAATTCTTCACCAATCCCCGGGAAGCGCGCACCAAGGCCTTTTTGCAAGCCATCGTCAACCATTGAAATACAAGCACACCCCATGAATTCATTGAAAACCGAACTGAACCTTGATCTGGTGCGCGCAGAATTTCCGGCGCTGGCCAGCGGCTACACCTTTCTGGACAACGCCGGCGGCTCGCAGGTGCTGGCCCGCGTGGCCGACCGGGTGCGCGACTACCTGCTGACCAGCGCGGTGCAGCTGGGCGCGAGCTATTCCGCATCGGTCGCGGCCGGCGAGCGCGTCATCGCGGCGCGGCGTTCGGTGGCACAGCTGATCAATGCCGCGCACGAGGACGAAGTCGTGATGGGCAGCGCCTCGACCAGCCTGATGTTTTTGTTCACGCAGGCGCTGCTGCCGGGCATCCGGCCAGGCGACGAGATCATCGTCACCAACACCGACCACGAGGCCAACATCGGCGGCTGGACGCGGCTGGAAAAGGCCGGCGCGGTCATCAAGTTCTGGCATGTCAACCTCGACTCGCTGGCGCTGGACCTGGCAGACCTGCAAAAGCTCTTGAACCCGCGTACCCGCTGGGTGGCCATGACGCATGCGTCCAATGTTCTGGGTATCGTCAATCCGGTGGCAAAGGTGGCCGATCTGGTGCACCAGGCCGGTGCGCGGCTGCTGGTCGATGCCGTCGCCTATGCGCCGCACCGCCTGGTCGATGTACAGGCCAGCGGTGCAGACGCCTATGTGTTCAGCTTCTACAAGGTCTTCGGTCCGCACTTTGCCGTGCTCTGGGGAAAACGCGACATGCTGCTCCAGCTGCCCAGCCTGAACCACTACTTCATCGGCCCTGAAGTGCTGCCCTACAAGCTGCAGCCCGGCAATGTCAACTACGAGCTGTCGTATGGCTGCATCGGCATTTCCGACTACCTGAGTGCCATGGGGGCGGCGCATGGCGGCACCGGCAGCCAGCGCCAGTTGATGCAGACGGCGTTCGACCTGTTTGAACACCATGAAGACCGGCTGGCCGAGCAGCTGCTGTCTTACCTGCGCACCAAAGCCGGCGTGCGCATCATCGGCCTGCCGGCGCAAACGTCTGGCGAGCGCGTTCCGACGATCAGCTTCACGGTGAAAGGCCGCCCCTCCGAAGCCATCGTCCACCACCTGGACCGGTTCAACATCGGCATCCGTTTTGGCGACTTTTATGCCAAGCGTTTGATTGAAGCGCTCGGGCTGCAGGCCCAGGGCGGCGTGGTGCGGGTGTCAATCGCGCACTACAACACCGTGCAGGAAATCGACCGGCTGATCCGCCACCTTGACGAAGCCATTGGCGCGCCAGCATGAACACCACCCTGATCCGCAACGGACGCGTCATCACGGCCACCGACGACTACGTCGCCGATGTCCTGATGCAGGACAGCATCATTCACGCCATCGGCAAAAACATGGTCGTGGGCGAAGGCGTGAAGGTCATCGACGCCAGCGGCCTGTATGTGCTGCCGGGCGGCGTGGACACCCATGTCCACCTGCAAAACATCATCGGCCCGACGGTCACCTGCGACACCTTTGCCAGCGGCACGCGGGCAGCGGCTTTCGGCGGCACCACGACCCTGGTGGACTTTGCCCTGCAGACCGCCCAGGACTCGCCGCTCGAAGCGATTGCGCGGGCGCAGCGTCTGGCCGACCCGCAGGTCAACGTCGACTACAGTCTGCATGTCATCGTGACGCGGGTCGATGCACAGGTACTGGCCGACGTGCGCCACGCCATGCGCCACGAAGGCGTGACCAGCTTCAAGATGTTCATGGCCTACCCGGGCGTGATGATGGCTGACGATGCGGCGATTTTCCAGATGCTGCGCCAGGTGGGCGCCGATGGCGGCATGGTGGCATTGCATGCCGAAAACGGCACGGTGATCGACCTGCTGATCAAGGAAGCGCTGGAGGCCGGCCACACTTCGCCGCGCTACCACGCGCTGACCCGGCCGGCCATCCTGGAAGGCGAAGCCACGCACCGCGGCATCCGGCTGGCCGAGCTGGCCGAGGCGCAGATCTACTTTGTCCATGTCTCGTCGAACCAGGCGCTCAAACACATCGTCACCGCGCGCGCCGAAGGCATTCCGGTGTTTGCCGAAACCTGTCCGCACTACCTGCTGTTTGACGATTCGGTCTACCACAGCGACAAATTCGAAATTGCCAAATACGTCATGACGCCGCCGCTGCGCACCCCGGACGACCAGAAGCATCTGTGGCGCGCACTGCGCTACGACGACCTGCAGGTCATCGCCACCGACCACTGCCCTTTTTGCATGAAGGAAGGCCACCTGGGCTACCAGCGCCAGAAGATGAGCGGCCTGCATGATTTCTCGAAAATTCCCAACGGCGCGCCCGGCATCGAGACCCGGCTGACCAGCCTGTTCGACATTGGCGTGATGCAGGGCAAGCTGTCGCTCAACCGCTTCGTGCAACTGACCTCGACCACGCCGGCCAAGCTGTTCGGCCTGTTCCCGAAAAAAGGCACGATTGCCGTCGGCAGCGATGCCGATGTGGTGCTGTTCGACCCGGCCGCCACGCAGGTGATTCATGCCGAACACCTGCACAGCCAGTGCGACTACACGCTGCTCGAAGGGCGAACGCTGCGCGGCCAGGTGAAAAAGGTGTTCCTGCGCGGCGAGCTGATCGTGGACGGCGAGCAATGGCTGGGCCGCGAGGGCATGGGCCGCTTCGTGCCGCGTGGTACGGTACAGGCGTTTTGAACTTCCCCGGCACAGCCCCGTGACACCAACAGCCCCGTCCAGAACACCTGCTTCGCCCGTCAGGCCGGAGCGCCCCCCCCGGCCCGCCAGCCTGGCCGAGTTACGCGAGGTGATCGGCCGCGAAAGCGAACGGCTGACGCCCCGCCTGCGCGCCGCCGCTCGCTACGCGCTGGACCACCCCAACGAGGTCGCACTCAACCCCGTGGCTACGCTTGCCAAAACTTCCAAGGTGGCGGCCGCGACCTTTATCCGGCTGGCCCAGTTTCTGGGTTGCGAAGGCTACAGCGACCTGCAGCGGCTGTTTCGCGAACCGCTCCAGCACGCCGGAAAACCCAGCTTTCCGCAGCGCATCCGGCACTTCGGCGGCGAACAGACGCTGGACCATCCGGATGATCCGGCGCAGGTGCTGCAGGCCTTCAGCCAGGCCAACATGGTGTCGCTGGAGCATCTGCGTGCCGATGCCACCAGCCTGCCGCTGCAGGCCGCCATCGACCTGATCGAGCAGGCCCCGCTGGTGCATGTCGTGGGGCTTCGCCGGTCGTATGCCGTGGCCGCCTACCTGGCTTACGCACTGAACCGGGTCGGCTGCCCGACGGTGCAGATCAACGGCCTGGGCGGCAGCATCCACGAGCAGGCCTCGATTGCCGGCGCCGGCCACCTCCTGATTGCCGTCAGCTTTCCGCCGTATGCCGCCGACACCCTGCAGGTGTGCCAGCAACTGAGCCGGCGCGGCGTGAAGCGCCTGGCCCTGACGAATTCCATTCTCAGCCCCATTGCGCAGGGCGCCGACCTGGTGCTTGAAGTCAACGATGCCGAACTGCTGGGCTTTCGCTCGCTGTGCGCCGCCATGAGCCTGGCGCAAACGCTGGCCATGGGTGTCGCCTTCAGCAAGCGCAGCAAACAGCGTATGGGTGCCGCCGAAACGTTTGAAACCATTCTTGAAGATATCGACTGCTAGTTATGAGACCTGTCATCCTGAGGCCCGAGGCGTTGACCGCCGCCGCGTTTTCGCCGTTTGGTGACGTCATTGAAGCCCGCGACGGCGCACAGCGCCTGCAAATCAACCAGGGCCATGCCGAGCGTTACCACGACCTGGCCAGCGTCGATCTGGCCGGCCAGGGCGCCCGGGCACTGATCAGCATCTTTCGCTCGCAACCGCGCCAGTTCCCGCTTTTCCTGAACGTGCTCGAACGCCACCCGCTGGGCAGCCAGGCCTTTATGCCGCTGGCGGCCCTGCCCTATCTGGTGGTGGTGGCGCCCGGCATCCAAGTGCCTGATCTGCAGGGGCTGCGCTGCTTCATCGCCGCTCCCGGACAGGGCGTCAACTACGCGCGCGGCACCTGGCACCATCCGCTGCTGTCGCTGGAGGCGACCACTGATTTCCTGGTTGTCGACCGGGGCGGGCCGGGCGTCAACCTGGAAGAGCACGCCCTGCTCCACGAACACATCCGGGTTCTTGCACCGACTGATGAAGCGCACAGCCCATCCTGAATGTATGGAGCGCCTGGCCCCATGAATCCATCTGCTTTCAGCATAAAAAAGGTACTTTGCGCACGTCCATCATGCGCAAGCAGCTATTTTTTTTATAGCGTCATCGCCGCTTGAATATGATTGTCAGCGCAGCCGGATCATGGGCGGCTGGCCGGCTTCGCTCACTTCCAGCAGCGTACCGAATGCCGACAGCATGGCCGGAAAATTCGCGTGGCCGTGCTCTTTCGGATCAAAGGTCGAGTCCAGCCGCAGAATCATCTGCCAGACGGCTTGCGGACTGACCCAGGCATCGCCCTGGGCCTGGGCCAGCAGACGAATCGCCCGTGTCAAGAGCCCGGCGGCGGCATCGTCGGCAAGCAACTCTGCCGATGGCGTGACCGCGCGGTCAGGCGCCTGCAGGTTGTCCAGCAGCGCTTCGTAGTAATGGAAGGCATGGCAACTCTTGGCCCAATGGCGGTTGGTCGATTTGCGGGTGCCGATGCCGATCAGGGTACGGCCTGCCGCTTTCACCTTTTGCGACAAGGGCATGAAATCACTGTCGCCGCTGACGATGACGAGGGTGCCGATATGGTCAAAACGGCCAATGTCCTCCATCGCGTCAAGGCACAGCTTGATGTCGGCGCCGTTCTTGGCCGAGCCGCCGGGCGGAAACAGCTGGATCAGTTCGACCGCGCATTGCAGCAGCGCATCGCGGTAGCGGCTGAAATACTGCCAGTTGCAGAAGGCGCGGTTGATGGCGATCGGCCCGAAGGAAGCTGCCAGCTCGACCACGGCCTGGATGTCGATCAGCGGCTCCTGGACCCGAAAGCGGTTGTCCTGCTTGCTGTAGGCGCCCTCCTGGCGGGCTTCGCACAGGCTGGCGTGCAGGTTTTCAAAGTCCCAGTAAAGGGCTACCGAGGCTTGGGTTTCGCTGGCGCGCGGGTGCATGAATGCTCCTGGCAAAGCCGTGATGCTAACGCGCCGGCACGCTGGCACAGGGAAGGCAGTCGCACCGGGTCTGCACGGCGATAACCCCAGGCCTTCATGTCCATGAACAAAGCGGCCGGCGACTTGCCTGTTCGCCGCGTATTCTGCTATTTTTTTAACCGAGGAACGCCCCATGCCGCCACGCCTGGCCGCGCAAGACTTTGAACAGGAATTGCTGATTCTGTTTGATGCCTATGTCCACGGCACCCTGGACCGGCGCGGTTTTCTGGTGAAGGCGCAAAAGTTTGCCACGGCGGGGGTCACCGCCGTCGGCCTGCTGGCGGCGTTGAGCCCCAACTTTGCAGCGGGACAGCAGGTTCCGCAGAACTATGCGCGGCTCAAGACCGAGCGCCCGAGTGTTCCATCGCCCGCCGGCAATGGCAGCGTCAAGGGTTACCTGGCACGACCTGCCGGTGCGGGCACGGCCAGATTGCCTGCGGTGCTGGTGATCCACGAAAACCTGGGCCTGAACCCGCACATCGAAGACATTGCGCGGCGTCTGGCGCTGGACGGCTTCATGGCGTTTGCCCCTGATGCGCTGACGCCGCTGGGCGGTTATCCGGCCGACGAAGAAAAGGCCCGGACGCTTTTCGCCACGACTGGACCAGTCGAGGGCGATGGAGGATTTTTTGGCCGCCAGCCATTGGCTCAAGTCTCGACCCGACGCCACGGGCCAGCTGGGTGCGGTGGGCTTTTGCTACGGCGGCGGCATCGTGCACCAGCTGGCCGCGCGCCTGCCGGACCTGGGAGCGGCCGTGCCGTTTTACGGCAACACGCCCGCGCCCTCGGAAGCGGCCAAAGTCAAGGCGCCCCTGCTGGTCCACCTGGCGTCCATTGACGAGCGCATCAATGCCGCCTGGCCAGCTTATGAAGACGCTCTCAAGGCGGCAGGTGCCACGTCAGCGGTGCATCAATACGCCGGAACGCAGCATGGCTTCAACAACGACACCACGCCGCGCTGTGACGCTGCGGCGGCAGGGCTGGCGTGAGAGAGAAGCATGGCATTTTTCAAAACCAGCCTGAAAAATGGATGCGCAGCCCCTGCGCACCATGACACAAGCCGCCCGCCAGCCAGACACCGCGTACACGCGGCGCGCCAGATGGCTGGTTCTTGCCGGGGGCTGGCGATGCGTCCGCGTCCCAGTCGGCCGTGCTTGCCGGTGGCTGTTTTTGGGGCGTGCAGGCAGTTTTCCACTGCATACGCCGGGCGTGTTGAATGCCGCGTCGGGTTATGCCGGTGGCCAGTCAGAATCCGCGCGCTCCGAACGCGTCGTGTCGGGCCAGACCGGCCAAGCTGAATCGGCGCAGGTGAGCCAGGCCCAACTCACGCCGCTGAAGCCCTTCTAACCGGCCAAGGCGCTTCACCAGGACTACGCCACTCTGAAGCCGCATTCAGCCTGCAGCTCCACCTGCGACCGGCCGAAGATTGCCAGCCCGAAACAGATGGTGCCTGAGGTCTAGCGAGCGTTCCTGCACTGGTGGGCTCGCAGGCTGGAGCAGTTCCTAACGTCATTCCATTTCTAAATCCTTCCGAGATTAGGATCGAAGCCGCAGATGGTGCTGCAGCACGGCAAGGCGAAGCAACGACATATCGGCAGACTTTAGAAGTGGAATAAGCTGGTAAAGGGCACCGATCTGCACTGATCCTGAACCGTTTTGGAGCCCGTCCGCCCATGCACCATTGGCCCTTGCTTTTGCGAACCGAATGGACTGGCAGTGACTGGCTTGACGCTGGCCGTCCATGAAATGACACTCGGGAATCTTGATGAAACACCATTTTTATGCTTGCGCCGCAACCATTGCCTTGCTGGGTCTGTGGGCCTGCAGCGCCAGTCCGCAGATCGCGTCACACGCCCCCCAGTCCCCCGCCTCGCTAGTGCCCCCCAAACTGGTGATCGCCCACCGGGGCGCCAGTGCCTTGCGCCCCGAACACACGCTGGAGGCATACGCCAGGGCGATCGACGACGGCGCCGATGCGATCGAACCCGATCTGGTCAGCACACAGGACGGCGTCCTGGTGGCACGGCATGAAAATGACATCTCCGCCACCACCAACGTTGCCGATAAGCCGGAATTTGCCGCGCGGCGTTCGACGAAGTTGATCGACAACGTCAGCACTACCGGCTGGTTCACCGAAGATTTCACGCTGGCCGAACTGCAGACGCTGCGCGCCCGCGAGCGCATTCCGCTGAACCGCCCGGCCAGCACGGACTTCAACGACCGGTTTGTGGTGCCGACGCTGCAGGCCGTGATCGACCTGGCCAAAATCAGGACACGGGAAACCGGCCGGACAATTGCCATTTACCCCGAGCTCAAGCATCCAGGCTATTTCAGGTTGATCGGCCTGCCACTGGAACAACGGCTGGTCAATTCGCTGCATGCCAATGGTTATCAAGGCCACTCGGCGCCGGTGTTCATCCAGTCCTTCGAGGTGGCAAGCCTGAAAAAAATACGCGCGCTGACCGACTTGCGCAGTGTGCAACTGCTGGCTGGACGCGGCAGGCCCGAGGACTTTCGGGTGGCAGGCGATCTGCGCACTTTTGCCGACATCGGCAGCGTCGCCGGCCTTCGCGAAGTCGCCCGCTATGCCAATGGCATTGGACCCGACAAAAGCCTGGTGATTCCACGCGACACCAGAAACCGCATGGGCACACCGACATCGCTGGTGGCGGACGCGCATGCCGCCGGCCTGTTCGTGCACCCCTACACCTTTCGACCGGAGAATCCGTTCCTGCCGGCTGAACTGCGACAGGGCGATGCCGCATCGCCGAGCGAACATGGCGACTTGACCGCCGAGATCAGCGCCTTTCTGCGCGCCGGCGTCGATGGCTTCTTCACAGACGACCCGGCCACTGGCCGCGCAGCCCGTGATGCCTTTGCCAATCGCTGAACGCCTGAACTGGCGCGGCGGTCAGGCGGCAGGTTTAGCCTGGTAGGCCTTGCGATCGGCCAGCACTTTCTTCGCCGATGGCCGTTCGCCGATCAGCCGGATGTAGGGCTTGTAGTCAATGCCGGCCACCAGCAGCAGGTCTTCGCCAAACACCGCCCGGGTGGCCATCCCGACCAAGGGCAGGCTTGCAAAAGCGGCGCAGTCAGCTTGGGTGAACAGCTCGCCGGCCGCATAAGGCGAGAATTTCGCCAGCTTTTTGAAGGCCGGAATGTTTTTTTCGAGCTGCCTGCGCACCCGCGCCTGCGTGGCCTCACTGACCGTTTCGCCAAAGAACGCCTGGCCGTAGAGTTCTCGCGCGACGAGTTCCAGGTGCAGTTCAATGAAGGTGATGAGTTCGCGCACCTTGGCTGCGGCAAACGGGTCGGCAGGCAGCAATGGCGGTTCGGGATAAGCCGATTCGATGAATTCCATGATCGCCTGGCTCTCGCACAGGGAGCCTTCGGGGGTGCGCAGGAAAGGAACCTTTCCCAGCGGCGAAGCCTGCAGCGCCGCCTCGTCGGAAATGGGCAGCGTCACCACCTCTTCGTTGAACGGCACTTCTTTTTCAAGCAGCGCCAGCTTGACCTTGTTGTAGTAATTGGAAACGGGAAAGCCGCAAAGGGTAAGCATGAAATGGAGTCTCCTCAAATTGGGAATGCCAGTTTATGTGGAGTCTGGCCGGAGGCTTGCAACGGCTGCGACAACAGCGTGGCGGCAAGGTCATTCACCACCGCCGTGCCAGCGGGACCGTGTCAAACCACAGCAGGAAAGCCAGCGTTACCGCCATCAACCCGTCGATCCGGGCCATTGGATCACCCGATTTCATCCCGCAGGCGCTCAGGCCCCAAACCTTATTTCAACGCAAAGCCGTGGAAAGTGCATTGGCACAGCACAACAAAGCAATGACATGTCGAATTGATTTGAAAGTGCAACAACCCAGGCGCCTCGACTTGACACCTGCCGAAGGGCGGGAAAAGCCAGCGTCTGCCATTCCTGCGTGTCAGCGTCCCGATAATCAAGCGTTACAGGCCAGATCCCCCAGCCCGATTTTTTGACGTCAGGAGTCACCCGTTTGCGAACACC
Source organism: Polaromonas sp. CG_9.11 (assembly GCF_015752225.1). NCBI lineage: Bacteria > Pseudomonadati > Pseudomonadota > Betaproteobacteria > Burkholderiales > Comamonadaceae > Polaromonas > Polaromonas sp. CG_9.11. Next base: position 17,137 of record NZ_JADOVE010000025.1, on the reverse strand, counting down.
CTTCTTTTTTGCCATCGCACTGTGCAGCCTTTTTTCAGCGCGTGCAGCCGAGCCGCTGTCGTCTGCGCCAGTACCTGCGCCGCATCCCCTGATTGGAAGCTGGTCCTGGTCATTGCCAGGCAAGCCATGCACCGAGCAACTCCGTTACAGTGCCAATGGCATGCGTCAAAGCAGCAGCGGAGATGAAACGACCCAAGGCCATTACGAAGTAGCGGCCATTCCCAGCCTGATCGGCTTTTACCGCCTGACCGAAACCGTGACTGATGGCAACGGCAAACGAGATTGTTCGGGCGACCTGCACGAAGCGCCTGGCAAGGCGGTAACACGCTTCATCCAGTTTAGCCCCAGTAAAGACCAGCTGATCGTCTGCCGGGAAGAGTCGCTGAAGGCCTGTTTTGGCCCCTTGAAACACTTGCCTGGCTAGGAGCCAGGGCGGCAGAGGGCGTGCATGACAAAAAGTGGCCCCGCAGAGTACGGTTTTTGCTGAATTTGCAGGCCGATAGCCTGCTATTCAAAAAAGTCGATGAAAAATGGACTGGCGCGGCCGCTTTGCAACGCACGTCCTTTCTGCCGGCCAGGCTCCTCGGCTGCCCGCGTCCGGGCTGGCGGGCCTGCAACAGGCAAAAAGGTGTATTGCTGACAGCGGTGGTTTGTAAGGAACCGCCGACAGGCACCCTAATAGATGTTCCCGACAATCTCAGGGCTACAAGTAGCCAAAGATATGATCAAAATTTTTAACCAGAAATTGCTGGGCGCGAGCGTTGGTTCTCGCAGAGCACGACCTCGTAAATCCAGCCGCCGCCTGAATCACTCTTTACCTTATGTATCAAAACCTCCCTGCGCAGTCCCTTCCGATGCGCTACCTGGGCTTGGCTTATGCCCAGCGCATGACCGAAGCCCCAAAATGGCAGCGGTACGCGCTGGCGCTGGTTTTCTTCCTTGTCGCGCTTGCCGCACGGTTTGAACTGGTCAACGTGCTGCCTAACAAAGGTTTTCCCTTCCTGACCTTTTTCCCCGCCGTATTGCTGGCCACTTACCTGACGGGACTTGGTCCCGGGCTGCTGGCCTCTGGATTGAGCTTTCTGGCGGCTTGGCTCTTTTTCATCCAGCCGGACCGGTCTGTTTCACTGAACGGTGCCGACATGGTCGCGCTGTCCTTTTTCTCTGCCATCCTGCTCATCGACTGCCTGGTGATTCATTTCATGAAGTCGGCACTGGCACGCGTGAACCGTACTGAGCGGCAATTGCGCGAGTCAAGCCAGCGGCTGCGGCTGGTGCTGGACAACCTGTGCGTGTACGTCAGCATCCTCGACTTGAATGGAACATTGCAAGAGACTAATAAGGAAGCCTTGCTGGCTGCTGGGGCAAGCAGGGACGACATCCTCGGCCATCCCTTGTGGGAGGCGTCCTGGTGGGCCAGGGCTACCGGGCAGCAGCAGCATGTGCGCGCCGCCGTCGAGCGCGCATCAACCGGAGAAACCACGCGCTTCGACATCGAAGTGGAGCGTTCCGGAAAGACGTTCATGATTGATTTCCAGGTCGGTCCTCTGCGCGAAGGCAACGGACAGATCACGGCTCTGGTGGCCAGCGGGGTGGATGTGACTGACCGGGCGGTGGCCATGGCCGGGCTCCATGCCAGCCGCAAGGAGGCCGTCAGCGCGGCCGAAGCAGCAGAGGCCGAGCGCCGTGTGCTCAATGCCACCTTCAACGCTGTGCCTGCCAGCATCATCGTGGCCGACGCAGAAGGCAGGATCGTGCGAATGAACGAGGCCACCGAAGATATCTGGGGTTTGGCGCCGTTCTCGGAGAATGTCGCCAGCTACAACGAATGGACGGGCTGGTGGGCCGATGGGTCGGCGCGGCACGGACAGCGGATACTGGCGCATGAATGGGGACTGGCGCGCTCACTGCGGGGCGAAACCTGCAATGACATCATCGAGATCCAGCCCTTTGGACGCCCGAACGAGAGGCGGTTCACCATGCTGTCGTCTGCGCCGGTTCTCGGTTCAGCCGGGCAGGTGGTCGGTGGCGTCGTGGCACAGGTTGACATCACGGACCGCATCCATGCCGAGAAGGCGCTGCGCGAACGGCAGCAGTTGCTCCGGAGCACCATGGACAACTTTCCGACCGTGATTGCCTACAAGGATATCGACGGCCGATTCCTGGACGTGAACCACAAGATGGAGAAGGTCCTGGGAATGCGCCGGGAGGCGATATGCGGCCTGACAATGCACGATTTGCTGCCTGCTGCCGATGCCGATGTGTTGCGTCAGCACGACCTGGAAGTGATGCAGACCCGGCAGGCCATCCAGACCGAAAAAGTCACCCCGCTCGACAGCGGCACGCTGCACCACATCGACACCAGTTTCCCCTTGATCGACATCGACGGAGGCGTCTACGGCACCGGCCATATCTCGCATGACATCACCGGCATCCGGCTTGCCGAAAATGCCCTGAACGCTGCCAATGAACAACTGCGCGAAGCCGACCGCCAGAAAGACGAGTTCCTGGCGACCTTGGCGCATGAACTGCGCAATCCGTTGGCGCCCATCCGCACCGCCGTCGAGGTGATACGGCTTCGCAACCCCGCTGACCAGGCGGTCCAGCGGGCGCGCACCATTATCGAGCGCCAGGTGCTGCATCTCACGCGTCTGGTAGACGATCTGCTCGACATCTCTCGAATTACGCGCGGCACTGTTCACCTGCAGCACGAAACGCTGGACCTGCGCGCCGTGGCGCAAAGCGCCATCGATTCAGTGCAATCCACGCTTGATGCCGCCGGGTTGACGCTAGCGCACCTGACCGGCCAGCCGCCCATTCCCGTTCGCGGCGATGTAACTCGGCTGGTCCAGTGCGTCATCAACCTGCTGACGAATGCCGTGAAATTCACACCGCCCGGCGGCAGCATCACCGTCCGGGTTGCCCAGGAAGGCCACACGGCCGCCATAGAGGTCAGCGACAACGGCAGTGGCATTCCGCGCGGCAGTCTGGAAAGAATCTTTGAGCTGTTCGTTCAGGAACGGCCCAGTGGCCTGCACGGCAACACCGGGCTGGGTATCGGTCTGGCGCTGACGCGCAAGCTGGTGCTGCTGCATGGCGGCAGCGTACAAGCCGACAGCGCCGGCCCCGGCCAGGGCAGTACTTTCCGAATCGAGTTGCCAGCCGATGGCGCCTCCGAGAGCGTTCCGGTGCCGGTGGCCAAAGCGCCCTCAGCCAATGGTGCCGGCATGCGCTTGCTGGTGGTGGAAGACAACCGCGATGCGGCCGACCTGCTGGCGGAAATGATGGCCATGATGGGCTTTCAAGTCACCGTGGCGTACACCGGCGAAACGGCGCTGGCCGCCATGGAACAAGACATGCCTGACGCGGTGCTGATGGACATCGGACTGCCAGACATGAACGGCTATGAGGTCTGCCGCCGACTGCGCCAGCTTCCAGTCGCAAGGCAGCCGGTAGCGATCGCCCTGACCGGATGGGGCAACGACAGCGACCGCGACCGGGCAACCGAGGCCGGTTTCAACGCTCACTTGACCAAGCCGGCTGAACCCGACCGGATCATTGTCCTGCTGCACGAGCTGCTCGCCGCAACGGCAGGCCATGCAACGCCATGATCTTGCTGTGTAAGTAAATCAGCTTTATATTTTCTTCCGCAGGAATTGAAAATGGAGGCCAAGCGATTGAATTTATAACAGGTTAAGCCCGGTAGACAATCAGTAAGCGGTTTACAAAGAGGAGAGTCAAATCTCTGAGAGGATTGAATCCCGAAGAAGTCCTCGACAGCCTGCCGTGCAAGCTGGTGATCGACCACAACGGCAAGTTTCTGGAGCCAATAAGCTCAGCCAATCCGTCGTTCCAGACGCTGCTGCGGGTGCTGGACACAGGGCCAAGCTGTCGGCATCGTATGAAACCTCGAATACCGGCGCACCTGGGTATAAAGATGTCAGCTTGCTGGAGGAAAAATTTCCCAAGCGCTGCCTTTGAGCCCGCAACTGGCCGCACCCCGGCGACTTCCAGTCGTGGCAATGTATGACATGCTGTTTTCCTGGACCTCCAGCGACACAGTGCGTCGCGAAATCCCGGTGGACAATTCGAAAGAATTATTTGGTTTTTTAAGGCTTGGGTGAACACGCGGAGCGCCAAATCCGCATGGTATCAATGCCGTAAAAACCCATGCGTTCAATGGGTCGGAGCAATAGATCAACAGGGTCAAGGAAAAATTAAATGCTACTGGCGCGTGCCAAGATGAAGTCTATAAACGTCCTGGCAGCGAGGGTCTGGTGCCGATTGGGCATGTAGAGCATGAACAACTGGGTACCAAAAATACTCAGCCGGTATTCATGCAGCGCCGTCAGGACCTCGCCTGTTTTCACGGCATCCTGCACCACGTAATCGGGTACCAGTCCAACCCCCAGTCCGGCCAGTATGGCCTGTCGCAGGAAAGGGAAATGCTCGGAAATCAGCGTCGGTTCCAGCTCGACTTCATGCCTTTCTTGGCCCAGATAGGCCGAGACGCGCAGCTGCCGCCCCATTACCCCCGAAGTAATCAGAGGGGCGGTGCGCAACTGCTCTAGTTGGGTCGGCAGTCCATGCGCCTGCGCATAGGCGCGAGACGCGCAGATCAAGTAGTGCACAGGCCCGAGTTCGCGCGCCACCAGCGTCTGCGGCGGCTCGGGCATGACGCGGATCGCAATGTCCACCTCGTCGCGGATCAGATCATCGACGCGATTCTCGAACAACACATCCAGCACGATGCCGGGGTACAGCCGCTTGAAATCGATCAGCCAGTCCGCCATCACCATCTGGCCATAGCCACTGGGCACGCTCAGGCGCACCCGACCCTGCAGGCTCTGCCCCAGAGTGGACACAGTCTCCCGTGCGGCCAGCAGCTCGTTCTGGATGCTGCGGCCGTGCTGGTACAAGCGCAGCCCGACTTCAGTGGCTTCCACCCGACGCGTGGTGCGACGTACCAGCTGCACCCCGACCGAGCGCTCCAGCTGGTTCAGGTGGTAGCTGACGTTGGCGCGGGTCATCTTCAGCTTGCGCGCGGCCTGGCTGAGGTTGCCTGCATCCAGGATGTCTACCAACAAAGTTAATGATGTGAGGTCCATGATGGTTTTTGTCAAAATTAATTTGACAGTCTGTCAATATTTAATGTAATTGTCAAAACAAACTAGCCATATAACAATCATTGGCTTACTGGATTCCATCACGAGCCCTCAACTGGAGACGCGCTACATGAGCACCCACAGCCCTTCTTTCCCCGTCAAGACCGAGCGCCACGGCGACGTTCTGGTGGCGATTATTGACAACCCACCGGTCAACGCCTTGGGTGTGGACGTTCGCTGCGGCTTGGTCGCGGCTATCGATGCGGCCGAGGCCGATGGTGCCGTGGCAGCCGTGTTGATCGTCGGCGCCGGGCGCAATTTCATCGCTGGCGCCGACATTCGCGAATTCGGCAAGCCGCCTCAGCTGCCATCGTTGCCCGTAGTCTGCGCGCGCATCGAGAACTGTGGCAAGCCGGTGGTGGCTGCGATTCATGGTGCTGCGCTGGGCGGCGGTCTGGAAATCGCGCTCGCGGCACACTACCGGCTGGCCGTGGCCACCGCCAAGCTTGGCCTGCCCGAAGTGCAACTCGGCCTGCTTCCCGGTGCCGGTGGCACCCAGCGCGCGCCGCGACTGATCGGCGCAAAGGCCGCACTCGAGCTGATGCTCAGCGGCCGCCACGCGGACGCCAAGGAAGCGCTGGCGCTCGGCCTCATCGACCGCCACGGTGAAGGCGCCAATGCGCTGACCGAAGGCTTGGCCTATGCCAACGAACTCATCGCTGCCAAGGCGCCGATGCGGCGCACGCGCGAGGCCACCGCGCTGGCCGATGCCGCAGCAGCCCGCGCCGCCCTTGACGCCGCACGCGCCGACACCACCAGGAAAAGTCGCGGCCTGTTTTCGCCCATGAAAATCATCGACGCAGTCGAAGGCGCGCTCACCCTGCCGTTCGAAGAAGGCATGGCATTGGAGCGCCAGCTGTTCCTGCAATGTCTCGACAGCACGCAGCGCGCCGGCCTGATCCACGCCTTTTTCGCCGAGCGCGAAGTGCTCAAGGCACCCGAGACCAAGGCCGCCAAGCCGCGCCCGCTGGCATCGGCCGGCATCGTCGGCGGCGGCACCATGGGCGCAGGCATTGCGGTGGCGATGCTCGACGCGGGTATGCCGGTGACCATGATTGAGCGCGACGAACCCAGCCTGGCGCGCGGTCGCCAGCACGTCGAGAAGGTGTACGACGGCCGCATCAAGAAAGGCCGCATGACGCACGAAGGCAAGGCAGCCGTTATGGCGCTCTTTTCGGGCTCCACGTCGTACGACGCCCTCGCACAGGTCGACATTGTGGTCGAGGCAGTGTTTGAGGACATGGCCGTCAAGAAGGCTGTGTTCGCCGAACTAGACCGCGTGTGCAAGCCAGGCGCCGTGCTCGCCACCAACACCTCCTACCTCGACATCGACGAGATCGCTGCCAGCGTCTTGCGTCCTCAGGACGTGGTGGGCCTGCACTTCTTCTCGCCGGCCAACATCATGAAGCTGCTTGAGATCGTGGTGCCCGCAAAGGTCAGCGCCGATGTGGTCGCCACCGGCTTCGAACTCGCCAAGAAGCTCAAGAAAGTGCCGGTGCGCGCCGGCGTGTGCGACGGCTTTATCGGCAACCGTATCCTGGCGGTGTACCGCCAGGCCGCCGACCACATGGTGGAAGACGGCGCCTCGCCCTACCAGATCGACGAAGCCGTGCGCAACTTTGGCTACCCCATGGGCCCGTTCCAGGTGGCCGACCTGGCCGGCGGTGACATCGGCTGGGCCACGCGCAAGCGCAAGGCCGCCAGCCGCAGTCCGAAGGCACGCTATGTGCAGGTGGCCGACCGCCTCTGCGAGCGCGGCTGGTTCGGCCAGAAGACGCAGCGCGGCTACTACCTGTATCCCGAAAGTGCGCGCATTGGTCAGCCCGACCCTGAAGTGCTGTCAATCATCGACACCGAGCGCCTGCGCGCGGGCGTCACGCCTCGCAGCTTCACCAACGAGGAAATCATGCGCCGCTATATGGCCGCGATGGTCAACGAGGGCGCCAACGTGGTGCACCAGCGGATCGCGCTGCGCCCGCTCGACGTGGATGTGACCTTTCTCTACGGCTACGGCTTTCCGCGCCACCGCGGAGGTCCGATGCAGTATGCAGACACCGTGGGCCTGCCCCAGGTGCTGGCCGACATTCGCGCCTTTGCCAAGGAAGACCCGTTGTTCTGGCAGCCCTCGCCGCTGCTGGTCGAACTGGCCGAACGCGGCAGCAATTTCGCCAGCCTGAACCAGTCCGAATAACCTCTCACCGGAAAAAAATCCATGCGTGAAGCCGTCATCGTTTCCACTGCCCGCACACCGCTCACCAAGGCGCTCCGTGGCGAGTTCAACACCACGTCGGGCGCCACGCTGGCGGCTTTCGCCGTGAAGGCCGCCGTCGAGCGCTCGGGGATCGACCCGGCGTTGATCGAGGACGCCATCCTCGGCTGCGGGTACCCCGAAGGCACGACCGGGCGCAACGTGGCGCGCCAGAGCATCATTCGCGCTGGCCTGCCCATCAGCATCGCCGGAACCACGGTGAACCGCTTTTGCGCTTCGGGCCTGCAGGCCATCGCAATGGCGGCGGGCCGCATCATCGTCGAGGGCGTGCCAGCCATGATCGCCGGTGGCGTGGAAAGCATCTCGGCGATCCGCACCCGCGAAGACGGCGATACCGGAATGGACCCCTGGATCGTTGCGCACAAGCCCGCGCTCTACCTGTCGATGATCGAGACCGCCGACACCGTCGCCCAGCGCTACGGCATCACGCGCGAGGCACAAGACCGCTTTTCGGCCGAGAGCCAGCGCAAGACCGAAGAAGCGCAGGTGGCCGGCCGCTACAAAGACGAGATCGTCGCTTGCACCACCACCATGGCCGTGACCGACAAGGCAACCAAGGGTGTAACCCGGCACGAAGTCACTGTGGATACCGACAACTGCAACCGCCGCGGCACCACCTACGAAGGCCTGGCCAAGCTGGCGCCCGTCAATGGCCCGGACAAGTTCATCACCGCCGGCAACGCCTCGCAGCTGTCCGACGGCGCCTCCGCCTGTGTGCTGATGGAAGCCAAGGAGGCCGAGCGCCTCGGCCTCCAGCCCCTGGGCGCCTTCCGTGGTCTGGCAGTGGCCGGCTGCGAGCCAGATGAAATGGGTATAGGTCCGGTCTTCGCCGTGCCCAAGCTGCTGGCACGCCACGGCCTCAAGGTCGACGACATCGATCTGTGGGAACTCAACGAAGCTTTCGCTTCACAGGCGATCTACTGCCAGCAAAAACTCGGCATCCCACCAGAGCGTCTGAACGTGAACGGCGGCGCGATCTCGATAGGCCACCCATTCGGCATGACCGGCGCACGGCTCACGGGTCATGTTCTGCTGGAAGGGCGACGACGCGGCGCAAAATACGCGGTGGTAACCATGTGCATTGCTGGTGGCATGGGCGCGGCTGGCTTGTTTGAGATTTATTGAAACCTTGCGAGACAGAGAACAACATGGAACTGAACTTCACTCCTGAAGAAGAAGCTTTCCGCGCCGCAGTGCGCGACTTCCTGGCTGCCAAGCTGCCCGATCGCCTTTCCGCCAAGGTTGCCAGCGGCCAACACCTCGGCAAGGCCGACCTGCAGGAATGGCACGCCATCCTGAACGAGCGCGGCTGGCTCGCCAACCACTGGCCTGAGCAGTACGGTGGCCCCGGCTGGACGGCTATCGAGAAATTCATCTTCGAGAACGAATGCGCGCTCGCGCATGCCCCGCGCACCGTGCCGTTTGGCGTGAATATGCTCGGCCCGGTGCTCATCAAGTACGGCAACGAGGCGCAAAAGCGCTATTGGTTGCCGCGCATCCTTAACGGGGCGGACTGGTGGTGCCAAGGCTATTCGGAGCCCGGGGCGGGCTCCGACCTGGCAGCGGTGAAGACCTCGGCCGTGCGCGGCGTCGACGCCCAGGGCGACCACTACATCGTCAACGGCCAAAAGACCTGGACCACATTGGGCCAGCACGCCAATATGATCTTCTGCCTGGTGCGCACCAACCGGGAGGCAAAAAAGCAAGAAGGCATCAGTTTCCTGCTGATCGACATGGAGACGCCCGGCGTTGAGGTGCGCCCCATCATCACGCTGGACGGCGAGCATGAAGTCAACGAGGTGTTCTTCTCGGACGTGCGCGTACCGGCCGACAACCTGGTGGGCGAAGAGAACAAGGGCTGGACCTGCGCCAAGTTCCTGCTGACCTACGAGCGCACCAACATCGCGGGCGTCGGTTTCTCGGTGGCCGCGCTGGAGCAACTCAAGGCCATCGCTGCAAAGCAGACAAAAAACGGCAAGCCGCTGGCCGAAGACCCGGCTTTTGCCGCCCGCATGGCGCGCGTCGAAATCGACCTCGAGAACATGAAGACCACCAACCTGCGGGTGATCGCGGCTGTGGCCGGGGGCGGCGTGCCGGGCGCCGAGAGCTCGATGCTCAAGATCCGTGGCACCGAGATCCGGCAAGAAATTTCGTCCCTGGCGCGGCGCGCCATGGGCGTTCATGCACGACCCTTCGTTGCTGAAGCGCTTGAAGACGGCTTCGACGGCGTTCCGTTCGGCCCGGCCTTTGCCGCGTCGGTAGCAGCGCGCTACTTCAACAACCGCAAGCTGTCGATCTTCGGCGGCTCCAATGAAATCCAGAAAAACATCATCTCCAAGATGATCCTGGGCCTGTAAGGAAAGACCCGTCATGAACTTCGAACACACCGAAGACCGGCGCATGCTCGCCGACAGCCTGAACCGTTTCATCGCAGAGCAATACACCTTCGAAACGCGCGACCGCACCTCCAAGTCGGAGCATGGGTTCAGCAAAGAGATTTGGCAGCAGTTCGCCGAACTCGGCATCATCGGCGCGCTGTTCAGCGAGGCCGACGGCGGTTTTGGCGGCGCGGGCTTTGACCTTGCCGTTGTCTTCGAAGCGCTGGGCCGTGGCCTCGTGGTCGAGCCGCTACTTGGCGCCCTGATGGCCGGCGAGGCGATCAGCGCCGCCGGCAACGCTTCGCAAAAGCAGGTGCTGGCTGCGATCATCGACGGCACGACCCTCGCGGCCCTCGCGCACGACGAACCCGAAACACATTACGAGCGAACGCGCGTGCAGACAAAGGCCGAACGCCTTGGCGACGGCTGGGTGCTGAGCGGCGCCAAGGCCGTGGTGCCGCAGGGCGGGCAGGCAGACCTGTTCGTGATCACGGCCCGCACTTCAGGCAAGGTTGACGATGAAGCCGGCATCTCGCTGTTTCTCGTGCCGGCCCAGACGGCAGGTCTCACGGCACGCTCTTGCCCCGCCATCGACGGCGGCCGCGTCGCAGAACTCACGCTGAACGGCGTGCAGCTTGGCACCGAGGCACTGCTGGGTACCGAAGGACAGGGCCATGCCACGCTGGAGCGCGCCATCGGCCGTGGCGTGCTGGCACTGTGCGCGGAAAGCCTGGGCGCAATGGAGGCAGCCAAGGCGGCCACGCTGGAGTACTTGCGCACGCGCAAGCAGTTCGGCATCCTCATCGGCAGTTTCCAGGCGCTGCAACACCGCATGGCCGACCTCCTTCTCGAAATCGAACAGGCTCGCTCAGCCGTGATCAACGCTGCCGCCGCGCTCGCCGGGGACCGCCTGGCGCGAGAGCGCGCGCTGTCGGCCGCCAAGTTCAGCATCGGGCGCATCGGCACCCTGGTGGCGCAAGAGAGCATCCAGTTGCACGGTGGCATTGGCATGACCTGGGAGCTGCCGCTGTCCCACTACGCCAAGCGCCTGGTGATGATTGACCACCAGCTTGGCGATGAAGACCATCACCTGGAGCGCTTCATGGCGCTTGGCAAACAGATCGCGCAATAAGCGAAACGGTTCAATGGCACATGATTCAGACAAGAACGTTTTCACGATTTAAGTACTGAACATCCACCACAGGAGATTTCGATGCAGCACCATTTCACCGACCTTTCGCATTGCCACTTGCTGGTGCGCACAGCGCTCGCCCGCGGCGCACTCTGCCGACGTGACTGGCCAGCATGGGAATCGTTGATGAAACAATCCGGCGCGCAGATTGACTGAGATGGTGAACACCGTGAGCTCCCAAAATCCAAGCCTCACTACGTCAATTGCAGCGCTGCCGCCCTTTCGCAGTCTGTCTGATCTGGTACGCGAGCATGCGCGAAAGCGCCCGCAGGCCCCGGCTTTGTGCGATGCCGGGCAGACACTGGACTACGCCGCACTCGACTCGTTGATGGACCGTATTGCCGCGACCCTGCAGCGCGACGGGTTGCAACCTGGCGACGCCATCGCCCTGCTCGCCACGCCCTCGGTGCGTTATGCGGCCATTTTCCTCGGTGCGCTGCGGGCTGGTGTGGTGCCTGCGCCGATGGCGTCCTCGGTCACGGCGCCCAGTCTGGCAGCGATGCTGCATGATGCCAATGCACGCTACCTGTTTGCCGACACGGCAGGGGCCGCGCTGCTGCCGTCCCAGAGTGACAAGCAAACCGGCCAGGCCTTGGCCTGCGTTGCTCTTGACGACGCAGTCACTGGCCATCGTTTTGAGGATTGGCTCGCGGACCAGGGCACGCTGCCTCAGCCGGTCGAGGTGTCATTGCAGGACCCATTCAACATCATTTATTCCTCGGGCACCACTGGCACGCCCAAGGGCATCGTCCAGTCGCACGGCATGCGCTGGGCACACATCCTGCGCGGCCAAGCCTACGACTACGGCGCTGACAGTGTGACGCTGCTGGCCACGCCGCTGTATTCCAACACCACGCTCGTCTCTTTTATTCCCACGCTGGCTTGGGGGGGCTGCGTGCACCTGATGCACAAATTCGATGCGCTGGACTATTTGAAACTTGCCCAGCGCATCCGTGCAACGCACACCATGCTGGTACCAGTGCAGTACCAGCGCATCATGGCCCATCCGCGTTTCGCCGACTTTGATTTGTTGTCCTTCCGCTTCAAGTTTTGCACCAGCGCTCCGTTCCATGCCGTTTTGAAGGCCGACGTACTGGCCCGCTGGCCCGGAGGACTGGTCGAGTTCTACGGCATGACCGAGGGCGGCGGCACTTGCATCCTCAACGCGCACGAGCACCAGGACAAACTCCACACCGTGGGCCAACCAGCCCAGGGCAGCGACATCCGGTTGATTGACGAGGATGCGCGTGAGCTGCCACCGGGTTCCACCGGCGAGGTGGTCGGGCGTTCGGCCGGCATGATGACCGGATACCACAACCAACCCGCCATGACACGCGAGGCCGAATGGTTCGACGACGCTGGCAAGCGCTTCATCCGCACAGGCGATGTGGGCCGCTTCGATGCCGATGGCTTTCTCACGCTGGTTGACCGCCGCAAGGACATGATTATCAGCGGAGGCTTCAACATCTACCCCAGCGACATCGAGTCCGAATTGCGTACCCATCCAGCGCTGCAGGACGTGGCGGTCATCGGTGTGCCCTCCGTGCAATGGGGCGAGACACCGGTGGCATTCGCCGTGCGGCGCGCAGGCAGCGCCGAGACAGCGGCGCAACTCATGGCCTGGTACAACGCGCGTGCCGGCAAAACGCAACGCTTGGCCGACCTGCGCATGCTGGACGACCTGCCGCGCAGTGTCATCGGCAAAGTGCTTAAACGCGAGCTGCGCGACCTGTACGATCTGTCCCCGGGCCATTCTCATGCATCCCAGGGTGCAACGAAGGAATGAACATGAACTCTCTGCACACCACGAACTACTGTCGGCAGCGTGTTGTCGTATCCGCAAAAAAGTCTACGCCATGAAAAACGCCGTCCTGATCCACCAGGAAGGCGCTGTGCGTATCCTGACCAACAACAACCCGACTGCGCGCAACGCGATCTCGCCAACGCTTTATGCCGAGCTGTCGGCGGCGCTCGCAGCAGCTGCTACCGATCCGTCAGTTGGCGCCGTAGTTTTTACCGGTGCCGGTAGTTTCTTCTGCTCTGGCGGCGACCTGAATTTGCTCGCAAAACGCCGCGAATTGCCTGTCGAGGAACGCCGGGAAAAACTCGAAGGCCTGCACGGTCTGATCCGTACGATCCGCGATTGCAGCAAACCCGTGATCGCAGCGGTTGAGGGCGGCGCGGCAGGTGCGGGCATGTCGATGGCCCTGGCCTGCGACATGCTGGTGGTGGCGCGCGACGCCTTCTTCTCGGTGGCCTATGTCAAAGTGGGACTCACGCCGGACGGTGGCGCAACTGCCTTTCTGTCAGAGTTCGTGTCGCGCCAGGTGCTGACCGAGATGTGCCTGACCGGCGAGCGCATACCGGCGGAGCGCCTGCATGCGCTGGGCGCGGTGAATCGGCTGACCGAGCACGGCGCCGCACTAACCGAGGCCATTGCACTCGCCGAGCGGGTGGCGACTGGCCCCTTGAACGCCAGTGCACGCATCAAGTCACTGTGCCGCCAGGCGCACCGCGCGACGCTCGAAGAACAGTTAGACCTGGAAGCCGCCTACATGGTCCAAGCACAGACCGATGCGGAGGCCGCCGAGGGCATTGCCGCCTTTCTCGCCAAGCGGCCAGCCGACTTTCTCTCGCTGCGCCGCCCCAAGCCATACGCGGACTGAACTGGCGTTGCGGTCCCGCCTGCACCAATTGCAAAAGACGCAGATTTTTTTCTTTTTCTGGAGTTGCCATGTCCCTGCTGAATTCCTCGCTGCCGCTCGCCGGCGTGCGCGTTCTTGACCTGTCTCGTATCCTTGCCGGCCCTTGGTGCGGCATGGTGCTGGCCGACCTTGGCGCCGAGGTGATCAAAGTCGAACACCCCGGACGCGGCGACGACACGCGCGACTGGGGCTTGCGAGTGGGGAAGACCGAGACGGCCTACTTCAACAGCGTCAACCGCAACAAGCGCTCGGTCACGCTCGACCTGCAGACGCCCGAGGGCCAGCAGATCGGACGCGACCTCGCCAAGCAGTGCGACGTCGTGCTGCAGAACTTCAAGTTCGGCGGCATCGACAAGCTCGGCCTCGGCTACGCGCAGTTGAGCGCCGAGCAGCCTGGGCTCATCTACTGCTCCATCTCGGGCTACGACCGCACCGGGCCGGAAGCCGCGCGCCCCGGCTACGACCTGGTGGTGCAGGGCGAGACCGGGCTAATGGCACTCAACGGCGAGGCCCACCAGCCGCCGCTGAAATTCGGCGTCGCCGCGGTCGACCTGTTCACCGGCATGTATTCGGCGCAGGCCGTGCTGGCCGCGCTCTACCAGCGCGAAAAGACCGGCAAGGGCCGCCACATCGAGATGGCGCTGTTCGACTGCGGCCTGATGATCACTGCCTACTACGGGCTCGAAGCGCTGCTGATGGGCGAAGACCCGCCGCGCTACGGCAACAACCACCCATCCATCGTGCCCTACGGCGTGTTCGATGCGCAAGACGGGCCGCTGGTGATCACGGTAGGCAACAACGCCCAGTTCGCGCGCTTTTGCACCCACGTGATAGCGCGCCCCGACCTGGCGGCCGACGAACGCTTCAAGACCAACCTGCTGCGCGCCGCCAACCGCGATGCGCTGGTGCCCGAGATCAACCGCGAACTGGCCCGCCGCAAGCGCGCAGACCTGCTCGCCACGCTAGCCCAAGCGGGCATTCCGTGCGGCGAGGTGCTCGGCTTGCACGAGGCGCTGACCTCGCAGCGCGCCACCGACGCTGGCCTCGTGACCACGCAGCCCCACCCCGTGGCTGGCAGCGTCAAGGTGCTGGCCCCACCCTACCGCTTCGACGGCGAGCGCCTGCCGGTGCGCAGTGCGCCGCCGCAGCTGGGCGAGGGCACGCACGATGTACTGCAGTCGCTGCTCGGACTGTCAGACGAAAAAATTGCACAACTCAGAACCAGTGGCGTGCTTTAAGAACTGCCTTCAGAGTTGCTCACGCCGTCCCTTCGCTTCAGCTTCACTCAGGAAAGAAACCCCATGGCATTCACTCCCCTCAAATCCCTGCAAAACTCTGTGGGCCGAGTGCTGCTGGCCCTGGCCTTGCCCCTGGTGGCCGGCGCTGCCTTTGCCCAGGCCTGGCCGGCCAAACCGATCACGCTCATCGTGCCCTTCCCGCCCGGCGGCCCGACCGACGTGGCAACACGCATCGTGGCGCAGAAAATGGCGATAGCCCTCAAGCAGCCGGTGCTGATCGACAACCGCAGCGGCGCGTCGGGCACCCTGGGCGCCGCCATCGCCGCCAAGGCCGCGCCCGACGGCTACACCTTCGTGATGTTGGCCACGCCCACCTTGCTGGCAGGGCATCTGTACGGCCCCACGAGCTACGACATCTTCAAGAACTTCACACCCGTGGGCACCGTGTACGACCTGCCGATCGTGCTGGTCGTCAACCCGAAAGTGCTCCCTGACGTAGCAGGCTTGCAGCAACTTATCGCCAAGGCCAAAACCGAAAACGGCCAGCGCAACTACACCACGGCAGGCGTCGGCAGCTTTGGCCACTTGACGACCGAGCAGCTCAAGAACATCGGCAAGTTCGACATGCAGCATGTGCCCTACCGAGGCAGCGCGCCCGCCGTGACCGACCTGATCGGCGGTCAGGTGCCGGTCATGTTCTCGGACCTCGTGGCCGTGATACCGCATATCCGATCGGGCACGCTGCGCCCGATCGCGGTCGGCTCGGCCACGCGCGTGAGCCTGCTGCCCGACGTGAAAACCGTGGCCGAGCAGGGCTTCCCCGGTTTTGACGCCACCTCGTGGGGTGGCATGCTGGCGCCGGCCGGCACGCCCAAGGCGGTAATCGAGCGCATGAGCGGAGAGCTCAAGGCAGCGCTGGCCGACAGGCAAGTGGCAGAAAAACTCGAAGACGTGGGGTCCTTCGCGGCCTACCGCACGCCCGAGCAAACGGCCGAGCGCATGCACCAGGACCACAAACGTTGGGGCAAGGTGATCCGCGACAACCACATCACCAACCAGTAAGCATCTCGCACAAATGACGTTTTTTATCCACCAATAAACAAGAGACAAAACCCATGACGACCTCCTTTTTTCGCCGCATCTTTCTACAGGCCGCCACTGCCGGACTGGCCTGCGCCGTACTACCCTCCGTGGCCCAGATGGCTTGGCCCAGCAAACCCATCAAGATCATCGTGCCCTATACAGCAGGAGGATTTACCGACCAGATGGCGCGACTGTTGGTGGTGGATTTGCAAAAGCAGCTGGGCCAGCCTGTGGTGATCGACAACAAGCCTGGGGCCAACAGCATCATTGGCGTAGATGCGGTTGCCAAGGCAGCCCCGGATGGGTACACCTTCGGTGTGGTGATTCCAGCCTTCACTGCCAATACCACGCTCTACCCCAAGCTGCCTTACAACCCACGTAAGGATTTGGTGGGTGTCTCCTTGCTGGGTGTTTCGCCACTGGTGGCTGCGGTTTCTAGCAATGCACCGTTCAAGAACACCAAGGAATTGGTGGCCTATGCCAAGGCCAATCCCGGCAAGGTCAGTTTCGCCTCTTCGGGAAGCGGTTCCGCCGCGCACCTGTCATCGGAGTTGCTCAAAACGCTGACCAAGACCTACATGGTGCACATCCCATACCGGGGATCCTCGCCCGCATTGACCGACCTGATGGGAGGCCAGGTCCAGCTTTTTCTGGACCCGCCGCCCAACCTGATCCAGCCCGCCAAGGCCGGGCGTATTCACCTCATCGGCGTAGCCAGCGAAAAACGCCTGCCCATTTTGCCCGACGTGCCCACCTTTGTGGAGCAGGGTATTGCGGGCATGCTGGGCAGCACCTGGGCCAGCATGATCGCACCAGCTGGCACACCGCGCGACATCGTCAAGCGCATGTCTGAGGCGGTCAACCACATCATTCACAGCGAAGAAACACGCGCCAAACTTGAAACAATGGGCACACTCGCCGAAGGCTCCACGCCAGAGGCCTGTGATGCGTTCATGGCTGCTGAAACCATCAAATGGGGCAAAGTGATCAAGGAAGCTGGTGTGACGCTGGACTAGGGCGTGTTAACGCTACCGAAGCACCTCGGCAATGAGTGCAACGGTAATAAAGGCAGCAAACATCTCATCATTCTTGTCGTAGCGAGTGAAC
>NZ_JADOVE010000024.1:0-61069 GCF_015752225.1 Polaromonas sp. CG_9.11 | reverse complement strand
GGGCCAGCCCGAGCGCCGCGTCAAGATCCCGCTGGGACGAATCCCGCAGCGCCTGCCCGAGTTGCTCTCGCGCGCCGAGGTGGCCGCCTTGCTGGACGCGCCGATGCCCATCAAGGCGCGCACCTTTTTAATGACGGCCTACGCCAGCGGCCTGCGCCTCAATGAGTTGTGTCACCTGCGCGGCTGCGACATCGATTCCGCACCGGACCGCATGTGCATCCGCGTTGTCCAGGGCAAAGGCGCCAGGGACCGCTACAGCCTTCTCACGCCCGAGCTGCTCGACCAGTTGCGCCTGTACTGGCGTGCCTGCCGATCCGGCGCCACGGGAGATGACTGGCTGTTTGCCAGCCGCCGCGATTCATCCCGGCCTCTGGACTGCAGCAGTGCGCAGCTTTACTACTACGCGGCTCGCAAGGCTGCCGGGATTACCAAGGCCGGCGGCATCCATTCGCTGCGCCATTGCTTTGCCTCTCACCTGCTGGAGGGCGGCGTTGACCTGAACAGCATCAGCCAGCTGATGGGCCATGCCCAGCTGAGCACGACCGGACGCTACCTGTCCATGGCGCGACCGGGCGGGAGCGCAGACAATGCCGCGCTGGCACTGCTGTCGCAGCTGCCTCGCGCACCCCAGACAACCGTACGCCAGCCCGGTCACTGAGCCCGGCGCGCCATGAGCGCCACCCTGGCCGATGTGCTGCGCCAGTTTGGCCCGGCTTATCTGGCCGATCACCTGTTGAGCACCGCGCAGGCCAAAGCCTGGCGGGCCATCGTAGCTTGCCGCACGCCGGCGCTTGGCGGCCAGTTGCTCACCTGTGATGCCTGCCCTCACCGCCACTGGCAATACCACTCGTGCCGCCACCGCTGTTGCCCGCAATGCGGCGCGCGGGCTAAAGATGCCTGGCTGCAGGGACGCCTGGCCGAGGTACTGCCCGTGCCGTACGCACACCTGGTGTTCACCTTGCCGCACAGTCTCAATGGTTTGTATGGCGCGCACCCGCGTTGGGTCATCGATACCTTGTTTGCCTGCACGGCGCAAACTCTTGGCGAGTTTGCCGCCAGCAGCCAGTGGATGGGGAGCGCCCACGGCACGGCCGCCTTCAGCCTGGTTCTGCACACCTGGACGCAGGACCTGGCAACCCATGTTCACCTGCATGCGGTGATGGCCTGCGGGGTGCTGGCCAAGGACGGCCAGTGGTCAGCGCCCGCGCGCGCGCCCGGCTTCCTGTTCCCGGTGCATGCGCTGTCCAGGGTATTTCGGGGAAAGTTCATGGCCGCGCTCTCTAGCGCGCGCAAGGCTGGAAAGATCGAACGCGACCCGCAGGGACAGGCGGCTGCCTGGCGCGAGCGGCACCGGCAGCTTTACCGGCACGACTGGGTGGTGTATGCCAAAACACCTTTGGGCGGGCCGGCGCAGGTGCTGGACTACCTGAGCCGCTACACGCACCGCACAGCCATCGGCAACGAACGCATTGCATCGGTCGGCCAGAGTGACATTGCCTTCAAGGTCCGCGCCGATGCGCATGGGGGAAAACGCACCGTGCGGCTGCCCGGCGTGGAGTTCGTGCGCCGCTTCCTGCGGCATGTGCTGCCCAGCGGCCTCAAGCGCATTCGCCACTACGGGGTGCTCGCTTCGAGCTGCAAGGCAGTCAAGCTGGGTGCTGCACGCCTGGCACTTCAGATGCCAGTCATCGACCCTCGGGTCGTCGAGCCGGTCAAATCCTTCATGGCCAAGGTGGCCAGGCTTGATGTGGACCTGTGCCCGTGCTGCGGGACGGGGCGCCTGCATGTCAGCCGGGCGCTGCGCGGAGCCCAGCAGTTGCCAGCGCCCGGCGCCACCACGGTGTGGCCACAGGGCCGGGGGCCGCCATGACGCCTGGATGTGGGTCTTCACAGCCGCTGACATGTCGCGACCTGGCGTTGCTGGTCGTGCTGCGCGCGGCATGGTCCAGTCTGTGCGCCCATCGTCCAAAACGGCCACGCTATCCCAGGATCTGGGCCGCGTTGCGTGAGCGGCGTCCTTGCACCACGCCCGTTTGCAGCGCCAGCACGCTCTTGAGCTGATCCAGCCGGCACGGCGAAGCTTTCAATCCCCTCTGGCTACCGTCCAGGGCGGCGGTTCAGTCCAACAGGTTTATCTGCCGCTGACCAGCAGCGGTGCGCTTGGCCTGCAGCGCGGCAGCGGCCGATAAACGCTATTCGTTAGGTTTGCAAAGTCAACCATGCCAAACTTCACGCCCAAGGTGCTGCTGGCGCACGCTCTGCTTGTGCTTCCAGCTATGCTTTTCATAGTGGCGGCGCTGCCGCGCTTTGGGCTGGGCGGTTGTGCCAAGCGTGTCGGTTCAAGCACCAAGGTTCTAACCCGGCATTGCAGTGGATCGGCTTCGCCGCCCACTGAATTCATACGTTAGCCTGCTCGTAATAATCCCGCCCCATGGTTAATTCCGCGCTTTTGCTTTCAGCTCACAACCACCTTCGCGCTCGCGGTTCCCGTGGTGTGTCCGGTTTCAGTATCAAAGCGGGCTCCGGCTGTTGTTTTGCTTGGGCAAGCAGATTCTCTTTTCGTAGCGTCGGAAAGCCTGTGCGTTTTAATTGGCTCGGTTCTAACTGTGCGTTGCAGTGGACGGCTACGCCGCTCACTGAACTTGGCCGTTAGGTTTGCAAAGTCAACCATGCCAAACTTTACGCCCAAGGTGCTGCTGGCGCACGCTCTGCTTGTGCTTCCAGCTATGCTTTTCATAGTGGCGGCGCTGCCGCGCTTTGGGCTGGGCGGTTGTGCCAAGCGTGTCGGTTCAAGCACCAAGGTTCTAACCCGGCATTGCAGTGGATCGGCTTCGCCGCCCACTGAATTCATACGTTAGGTTGCGAAAGCCATCCATGCCGTACATCATGCCAAAACTGCCTTTAGCGCACGTCTTGCCTGCGCAGACAGCTATCTTTTTTGCAGCGGTGCCTGTTCTGGCTGGCCGGCTTGGTGTCGCGCCGGCGCTTGCGCGCTTTGGGCCGCAGCGGTTTGCCGAGCGTGCTAGTTTTACCCTCAGCGTCCTAACCCGGCGTTGCAGTGGATTGCTTCGCAACCACTGAACTTCAACGTTAGGTTTTATACAGTCACGCATGCCAAACTTCATGCCCAAGGTGCCGCTAGCGCACGCCCTGCCTGTGCTTTCAGCTATGCTTTTCATAGTGGCGGCGCTACCGCGCTTCGGGCTTTCGGGTTGCGCCACGAATGCTTGTTCTACCACCAAGGTCCTAACCCGGCATTGCAGTGGATCGGCTTCGCCGCCCACTGAATTCATACGTTAGGTTGCGAAAGCCATCCATGCCGTACATCATGCCAAAACTGCCTCTAGCGCACGCCCTGCTTGCGCAGCCAGCTATCTTTTTTGCAGTGTTGCCTGTTCTGGCTGGTCGGCTTGGTGTGGCGCGGGCGCTTGCGCGCTGCGGGCCGCAGTGGTTTGCCAGGCGTGCCTGTTTTGGCACCAAGGTTCTAACCCGGCGTTGCAGTGGATTGCTGCGCAACCACTGAACTTCAACGTTAGCTTTTATACAGTCACGCATGCCAAACTTCATGCCCAAGGTGCCGCTAGCGCAGTCCCTGCCTGTGGTTTCAGATATGCTTTCCATAGTGGCGGCGCTTCCGCGCTTCGGGCTTTCAGGTTGCGCCACGAATCCTTATTCAAGCACCAAGGTCCTAACCCGGCATTGCAGTGGATCGGCTTCGCCGCCCACTGAATTCACACGTTAGGTCTCGCGAACCATGTATGCAGCACTTCCAACTTCACAGGCAGCATCGTTAGTAATAGCCGCATCGGCGCCGGTCGCGGGCGCTACGCCAGAGTCAGCAAGTGCAGCAGCCTCTGCCGCAGATCTAGTAGCTGCGCTCAAGCCGTTTACACCGGATGCACTTGCGAACGGAATGGCAACCCTCATCGGCGCACTTTTAGGCGCCATGCTGGCCTATGCGATGCAGCGCCAAATGCAGGCGCGCGTCGAGGAGCGAAACGCACTGACCTCAGCACACAGATTGATTTTTGCCCTGCTCCAGCAAATCAACACGATAGTGTTGATTCAGCGAGACTATGTATTCGAGCATTTGGGCAATCCCGGTCGGTTTATCTCAATCCCAGCAACCCCGAGCTTTGACGTGTCGAAGAACATCCTGCAAGTGCCCGATCTTGCGTTCCTAATTGACTCAAAGTCGGGCCGTGCTGTCCTATACGATTTCTACCTAGCGCAAGAAAACTACGTCGAGGCGCTGAACCAATGGAATCTGCGATCTTCTATCCACTTTGAGAAGGTGCAACCTGCACTGGCTGCCTCGATCATTCCGAACGGCGGCGTTGTCACTCAAGAAGCCATCGAGCTTGTCTTGGGCAAGCATCTGTTCGGAACGATTGTGAATAGCACTGCTAATTGCTTAGAGACGCTTCAGCGCGCCTACGCAAAACTCGCAGATGTCAAGATCAAGGCAAGAACATACTTGGTTGAGCGATTTAAGACTAACGATTTCACCGAATTCGATATGCCAGAAACCTATGGTCTGGTACCGCCCGAGCCGTCGGCGCCCGGTGCGTCCTAACCCTTCCTTCAAGCGGACTGGCCTACGGCTAGGCGCTTAAGTCAAACGTTAGACATCCGCATCACCATTCCGCCCCATGCCACAAGTACGCATTTTCTCTACGTCCGACTCCCTCGTTGAGCTGACAAGTCTTTTTCACCGAGCCTACGCACGTTTGGGAGACATGGGCCTGAACTACACCGCCGTAGATCAATCGGCGGAAGTCACGGCCAGGCGCATTCGCGGCGGTACCTGCTATGTCGCAACCCTCGCGAACACCCTCGTGGGAACCATCGTCGTTCAGCCGACCTACTCTGAGAACGACTGCGAATACTTCACCCGTCCCGGTGTCGCGGCTGCCCATCAGTTCGCCGTCGACCCGGACCGTCAATGCCTGGGCATCGGTCGAATGTTGCTGGCCCAAGCGGAATCGTGGGCGGCAGAAAATGGCTTTCGTGAGTTGGCCATGGACACTGCCGAACCGGCAACGCATCTGATCGGGTTGTACGCCAGGCTCGGCTACCGTGAGGTCGGCGGGGTTCAGTGGCCGGGCAAGGTCTACCGCAGCGTCGTGCTCAGCAAGCGCTTGCAACCGGATGCCTGATATTCCCTTCAAGCGGTCTGGCGTACGTGCAGCCGGCCGCCTGGGTCAACCGTCAGGCCCCCATAGCGATCGACGCCACCAGGCCTCCCAGCACGGCAGGTGTTATTCCAAGGGCTTTTCGCCCGTTGGTACTGTTGCTGCTTCGTCGGGCACTTTCGCAACGTCGGAGGCATGGTTTTCCATATGGGTTTTCTTGCCCGGTTGCGGCGTCTTGTCTGCCCCGGGCGCGATCTCCTGGCCTTGGTGCTTTTTCTCTTGCTGGACTTTCTTGTCGTGGGCTATGTTGCGCGGGTCAGTCATGGCTTCTTCCTTCGGTTGGTGAACGTCTATCTTTTCCTGAATACAAAGCGGTCAGGGTAGGACAAAACCAGACATTGCGTGCCGGATGACACCTGACCTTTCCATCTCGCGAACGCCGAGCCCCGTGCTTCGCAGGCCTGCAACCGCCGTTCCTGGCCAACACGGGTCAACCTGCCCTGCTATTCCGGTGTCAGTCTTCGCAACCGCTGGCAAATCCTGCACGGCCCTGATTCACAAAGCCGTTCAAGCAGAGCGCCCTCGCAGACCCTTTGAACGCAAACGTGATGGTTTGAAAAAACTTTCAGCACGATTGGAATGCAAAAATTGCCTATACCGCCCAACCAGCGGGCACTTTCAGCTATTCTTTTCATAGTGATTTACTTGGCGCTTTGTACTTGGGCAACGTGCCAGCCGTACCAGTGCTGGCCGCATTTTCCTGATCTGCATGCCGCATCCTGAAAAAATGACGTTCAAACCAGCGTCGTGCCGCGCCCGCCCTGCAAGCCAATGAGGTAAATCAGCATCCACCCCATGCGCAGTAAAGGAGATCATGGGATGATGCGGGTCAACCTAATTTGAAGCCTGCCATCATGTCCGACATCCTGACATTGAACTCCCTTCCGCTGTTTCCCCTGGGCACCGTGCTCTACCCTGGCGGCCTGCTGCCGCTGCAGATTTTCGAGGTCCGCTACCTGGACATGATCGGCAAATGCCACAAGACGGGCGCGCCGTTTGGCGTGGTGTCGCTGACCGAAGGCTCGGAAGTTCGCCGGGCGGTCAAGCCGGCGGCCGGAGGCGCGTCAGCCGGGGCCGATGGCTTTGCCGATGAAACCTTCAATGCCGTCGGCACGCTGGCCCAAATCATCGAGTATTCGGTGCCCCAGCCCGGGTTGATGGTGGTGCAATGCCAGGGCATACACCGTTTCACCATCGCCCGCCGCGAAAAGCTCAAGCATGGCCTGTGGATTTCGGATGTGGTGCGCATCGACGACGACCTGCCGGTGAAAATTCCGCATGACCTGCAAAAAGCGGCGGATGCGCTGGGCAAGCTGATCAAGGGCTTGCTCAATGGCGACACGCCTTCCGAAAAAATGCCCCTGCTGCCGCCTTACCAGCTGGAGGACTGCGGCTGGGTGGCCAACCGCTGGTGCGAATTGCTGCCCTTGCCGCTCAAGGTCAAGCAGCAGCTCATGGAACTGGAAAATCCGCTGCTCAGGCTGGAACTGGTCTGCGACGTGCTGGAGCGCCACGGCATTTCGCGCTGATGTGTCGCGGGCAGGGCCCCGCATTCAGGGCAAAGCGAAGGCGGCAGTGCATGCCTGCCAAAATCGTCCCGTTAAAAAACTAAAATCAGCGGTTCGGCGCTTGTGTCCCACCCTGCGGGGCGAAACAGCGCGGCGCTTTGCGTGAGCTGCCTGTGTGCCTGCGCTTGGCCCAGCCCTCGCCAGCACTTTTCCAGCCTTCTTTTTTTTCCGGAACACCGACCTTTATGTCCAGCCAACCGACCTCTTCCGCAACCGCCGCCGCCGGCATTGCAGCCCCTGCCCCTCACGACGAAAACCAGCTCATGGTGGAGCGCCGGGAAAAGCTCGCCGTCCTGCGCCAGCAACAGGCCGACGGCCGGGGCGTGGCCTTTCCCAACGACATCAAGCCGGAACACCGTGCCGCAGCGTTGTTTGCGCAGTACAGCCACCTGAGCAACGAAGAACTCGAACCCCTGGCGGTCAAGGTCACGGTGGCCGGCCGCATGATGCTCAAGCGCGTGATGGGCAAGGCCAGCTTTGCCACATTGCAAGATGCGTCGTTCGGCCCCACGGGCGGCCGCATCCAGCTCTACATCAACAATGCCGGCGTCGGCGAAGACGTGCATGCCGCTTTCAAGCACTGGGACCTGGGCGACATCGTGTCCGCCGCCGGCACGCTGTTTCGCACCAAGACCGGCGAGTTGTCGATTCATGCCGACAGCATCCGGCTGGTCACCAAGAGCCTGCGGCCGCTGCCCGACAAGTTTCACGGCATGGCCGACCAGGAAGTGAAGTACCGCCAGCGCTATGTCGACCTGATCATGGACGAGGCCGCGCGCAAGCGTTTCATGGCGCGCAGCAAGGCGGTCAGCGGCATTCGTGACTTCATGGTGGCGCACGATTTCCTGGAAGTCGAGACGCCGATGCTGCACCCGATTCCGGGCGGCGCCAATGCCAAGCCGTTCAAGACGCACCACAACGCGCTGGACCAGGAAATGTTTTTGCGCATTGCGCCCGAGCTGTATTTGAAGCGCCTGATCGTCGGCGGCTTCGAGCGGGTGTTCGAGATCAACCGCAGCTACCGCAACGAAGGCATCAGCGTTCGCCACAACCCCGAGTTCACCATGATGGAGTTCTATGCGGCGTGGTGGAACTACCGTGACCTGATGGCTTTCACCGAAGACCTGATCCGCGACATTGCGCAGAAAGTCTGCGGTTCACTGCAACTGAGCTATGCCGACAAACCGGTTGACCTGAGCCAGCCGTTTGAACGCCTGACGATCCGCCAAGCCATCCTCAAGCACACCGATGCCGGCGACCACGTGGACAACGCCGAATGGCTGACCCACGCGCTGAAAAAGCTTGGCTTGAGTGAAGCCAAGAACCGCCTGGCCGGCCGTTCGCTGGCCAGCCTGCAGGTGCTGTATTTTGAGGAAACGGTGGAAGACAAGCTCTGGCAGCCGACCTTCATCATGGAGCATCCCACCGAAATCTCGCCGCTGGCCCGGGCCAACGACGAGCGGCCGGAGGTCACCGAGCGTTTCGAGCTGTACATCACCGGCCGCGAATTCGGCAATGGTTTCAGCGAGTTGAACGACGCCGAGGAACAGGCTGCGCGCTTCAATGCGCAGGTCGATGCCAAGGACAGCGGCGACGACGAAGCCATGTTTTACGACCACGACTTCATCCGCGCGCTGGAATACGGCATGCCCCCGGCCGGCGGATGCGGCATCGGCATCGACCGGCTGATGATGCTGCTGACCGACAGCGCCAGCATCCGCGACGTGATTTTGTTTCCGGCGCTGCGCCGGGAAGCTTAAAACAGAAGCCGTTCAACTGGAAATTTTGCTATTTAATTAATAGCTTCAAAGGCATATACAGCGTGCGCTAAAAGCATATTTCATTCTTTAAATGTCATTTCTCAGTCAGAAAGAATGCGCTCCAGCCAGCTGCGCAGGCCGCGTTTTTAGTCCAGGACAGGCTGCTTTCTTTTCGGCGCGGCCGTCGCCCGTTCCACCGGCAGGCGCAGGTCATCCAGGTAGTCGTGCGCAATATCGACGCTGCATTCGACGCCCAGCATGGCGTAGCGCCGGGCCAGCCATTGGCCCGCGTACAGCCTGCCCAGGTCGCGCAGGGCATGGATCAGGCCGGCATCGGTCGAGGCCTTGGTCGAGGCGCTGTAGCTGTCCAGCACGTCACCGCCGTCGATGCGGTGCATCAGCACGTCCTTGTACTGCGATGCTTCGAGCTTGCCTTCGGCCAGCAGGCGCTTGACGAAATCAATGGCGCGCATTTCGGCGACCAGCCCGGCATTGAAGGTGATTTCATTGACCCGGTCGGCGATTTCCCCGGGCTGGGTCGGCAGCTTGTCGCGCCGGATCGGGTTGATCTGAACCAGCATGATGTCGCGGCTCTGGCATTCGTAGAGCAGCGGGTGCAGCGCCGGGTTGCCGGTGTAGCCGCCATCCCAGAAATGATCGCCTTCAATCTCGACCGCCTGGAACACCATCGGCAGGCAGGCCGACGCCATGACCGCGTCAGCCGTCAGCCGTTTGCCTGAAAACACTTCAGCCTTGCCGCTGCTGACGCGCGTGGCCACCACGAATACCTTGGGCGTTGCCGGGAAAGGATGCGCGGCCAGCCGCTCGAAATCGACCTGGGACGCCAGGAAATCCTTCAGCGGGTTGATGTCCAACGGGTTGCTCTGGTACGGCGACACGCTGCCTGACCAGTAGCGGGTCAGTTCATCGGTCCAGCGAGACGCCGACCAGATGCCGCCGCCCAGTTGGCCCAGCAGGACGTTGAAAGGCGCGCGCTGCCAGAGCGACAACGACTTGGACAGCGAAGACGACACGGTGCCCAGGTCAACAATGCCGTTCCAGAAAGTCGCCAGCGCCTGACGGGCCGCTTCATGCCGTGCGACCCGGGACTGGCCAGGGGCGCTGACCAGCCCATGCGCCAGCACCACGGCGTTCATGGCGCCGGCGCTGGTGCCGCTGATGCCCTCGATGTCAATGCGGCCGTCTTCAAGCAGCGCGTCCAGCACGCCCCAGGTGAAGGCGCCGTGCGAGCCGCCGCCTTGTAGCGCCAGGTTGACCACGGGGTGGCCGCTGGCGGGAAGAAGGGGTAAGACACCGTTGGAAATTTTCATCTTCCGAGGGTACCAAACCGCCAGGGCCACCATTCCCTGCTCATCTTTAGCCGGCGCTGCGCGGAATTGGATGTGGCGCGCTGCTGAGCCGCAAGGACCGCCACGCGACCAGGGCTCAGCATGCTGGCGCGCACATCCACATCCACATCCACATCCACATCCACATCAACCCTGCCACCACTTCTGCCAGACCTGGTTGTCGGTGCCGCGAACGAACACATGCTCGTGGTTCGGCCCCATCGAGCCCAGCGCCGGCTCGGAGGCCAGCACCCCGCCGTCGTTGTGGCGGCCCCAGTCATGCCAGGCGTTGTTGAACCAGGCCTTCTGCCACAGCGCGTTGTCGGCGCCGCGCACATAGATGTTGCAGACCGTGCCGTTGCGCGAGATGACCGATGGCGCACCGGTGAAGCCGCCCGGAGGCGCGCCCAGGGCCACCCAGCCCGACCAGCCGCCCGCGCCTGTCCACCACTTTTGCCAGACCTGGTTGTCGGTGCCGCGCACGAACACATGCTCGTGGTCAGGCCCCATTGAGCCCAGCGCCGGCTCGGAAGCCAGCACGCCGCCGTCGTTGTGGCGGCTCCAGTCATGCCAGGCGTTGTTGAACCAGGCCTTTTGCCAGAGCGCGTTGTCGGCACCGCGCACGTAAATGTTGCAGACCGTGCCGTTGCGCGAGACCACCGCCGGTGCGCCGGTAAAGCCTACCGCAGGCGCACCAAGTGCGAACCAGCCCGACCAGCCGCTCTCGGCTTTCCAGAACTTCTGCCAGACCTGGTTGTCGGTGCCGCGAACGAACACATGCTCGTGGTTCGGTCCCATCGAGCCCAGCGCCGGCTCGGAAGCCAGCACGCCGCCGTCGTTGTGCCGCCCCCAGTCATGCCAGGCGTTGTTGAACCAGGCCTTTTGCCAGAGCGCGTTGTCGGTGCCGCGAACGTAGATGTTGCAGACCGTGCCATTGCGCGAGATGACCGCCGGCGCGCCGGCAAAGCCCACTGCAGGCGTGCCGAGCGCCACCCAGCCCGACCAGCCGACCTGGCGTGGAAACAGGCGTTCGTCCCAGCCGATCTGCTGTCGGCTGAAGGTACACATGTCCAGGGTGTTGGCATTCATGAGGCAAGCCAGCTGGGTCCCTGGCGGGAAGCAGTTGACGCAGTTGCTGTTGGGCACCGCCAGGTGGCCACTGGTGGCGCCGCAGGCGCACGCGCCGTATTCGTCGGCGGCGCCGAAGATGTGGCACGACTCGTGGGCGAACACCCGGTTGATGTTGTCGGGTCCCCAGCCGTCGTTGGCATAGTTCATCACCACCTTCTCGACGATGGCATAGGCAAAATGGTTCAGCGGGTATTTGGTGAAAAAAGCCACGTAGGCCCAGTCGGTGTGCCGGCTGGCACGCAGGTCGCTGGCGTACTTCTGGTAGCCGGGCCGCCCGGCGGCATAGCCCATGCTTGCCAGCGCGGCGTCGCGCCAGTCGCGCTCGTAGCGCTCATAGGCATCGGCAACGCCGGCATAGGGACCGGGGGCAGACGCCACGGTGACCGTGCGAATGTCATAGACAAAGGACACCCGGGCCCGTGGCTCGACGCCGGCCAGCCAGCCCAGCCCCTCCTGCACTTCCTGGATGATCTTGACCCGTTCGGCACTGCTCAGGACTTCCGCGCCGGTGTTGCGCGACACCAGCACGACGCCGACCGCCACCGAACCGATCAGGTAGCGGCTGGTCGGCGTGCCGGTCGACTCGGCCGGGGCTTCGGGTGCACCGGCTGCGCGCGTCCCGGTTTCACGCGGCTCCAGTTCGCGCGGCGGCTCGTAGCCCGGCGTGTCCCAGCTCAAGCCTTCGGTCGGCGACCGGGCCTGGCCGGCAAGGGCGCTTCTGGCCTGGACGCCGTGGGTCCACGCATCAACGGCCAGTTGCGAGGGCTCGTCGAGCGGCTGGGTCGGCTGGTCCGTTGATGCGGTCATCGCCGCTTCGTCGGCGGCATCCGGAAGTTCGGCCACAAAGACCGTCGGGCTGAACTGCTGGGTAATCCGTCCGCCCCGTCGCGTGACCTCTTCGCTGGCAGCGGCCATGTCCTGGGTGAATCGCAAGACGTTTTTTGCCATGATGCTTCCCCTCAAACAAGATTGTCGACCTGCAAGTGCTTGCGCTTGCAGGCGCTTTTCAGTTCGCCGGGCTTTGAGAACAAGGCCGTCCTGATGCGAACCGGCTTGCGATTCTTCTCGCCTGCCGCATCTACAGCCATGAGAATTACTTTTCCATACACAAACCATGCGAATAGGCGCGGACGGTGTTGCAGCTGGCTTCAAACCGGTCCGGCCGCCAGCTGATCAGTGACTAGACGGTTTACGCTACCATCCGGCAGCATCCCGCAACTGCCATTTTTTGAATGAAAACAGCCTCTTGCGCACTATCCATAAGCACCTTCAGCTACAAAAATAAGAGTAAATTCCATGAAATACCTTGCCGGCTACCCGGAGAACCTTCAAGCGCAGGTTCAGCACTTGCTGGCCAAGGGCAGCCTGGGCGATACGCTGCTGGCCAAATACCGCCATGCCCACGCGGTACGTACCGACAAGGCCCTGTATGACTATGTCATGGCGCTGAAAAATGAGTTTTTGCGCAATTCGGAGCCGCTGTCCAAGGTGGCGTTCGACAGCAAGCTGCAGATCATCACCCACGCGCTGGGCACGCACACCACGATTTCGCGGGTGCAGGGCAGCAAGCTCAAGTCCAAGCGTGAAATCCGGGTGGCGTCGCTGTTCAAGGAAGTGCCGGTCGAGTTTCTACGGATGATCGCCGTGCATGAACTGGCGCACCTCAAGGAAAAAGGCCATGACAGGGCCTTCTACCAGCTCTGCACCTACATGGAGCCGCTCTACCACCAGTACGAGTTTGACCTGCGCGTGTACCTGACGCACATCGATGCGGCGGGCAAGCTGGAGTGGCCCGGCATGGCCTGAACAGGCCAGGCCGGTGCGGGTAAATGGGCTTCCACATCAATCCGGAGTTGACGCGAAGCCGGAGAACCGGCTGCAGCACGCCAAGGCGAAGGAACGCCATCTCGGATTGCATTTGGAAATGGAATCAGGGAATCAAGCCCAGCGCATGCATGTAGGCCGGGTGCACCATGAGTTCGTCCCACTCCAGCGCGGGCGTCTGCGGCAGCAGGGCCTCACGACGCAACTCGCTGGCGTCCAGCGCTTCCCACCGGCACTTGAGCAGCGCTTCGGCCATGCCATCGAGCAATTCATCGACCGGCTTGCCATCGCCCACCGACTGGTTGCACAGCAGCACCATGTCGCAGCCGGCGTTGAGCGCGGCGATGGCGGCCTCCAGGTAGCTCACTTCCACGCCATCGATCAGCCGGGCGCCGGCCATGCTCAGGTCGTCGCTGAAAATCGCGCCGCCAAAACCGAGCTGGCTGCGCAGGATGAAGTTCAGCCATTTGCTGGAAAAACCGGCCGGCCGAGCATCGACCTTGGGGTAGATCACATGCGCCGGCATCACGCTGGACAGCGTGGTGTTGAGCCATTCATACGGCGCGGCATCGTCTTTCAGGATGGCGTTGAGGGTGCGCGTGTCCACCGGAATGTCGGTGTGCGAATCGGCCTTGACGAAGCCGTGGCCGGGAAAATGCTTGCCGCAGTTGGTCATGCCGCTTTGCAGCAGGCCGTGCATCAGGCTCTTGGCCAGCAGGCTGACGACGCGCGGGTCGCGGCCAAAGGCACGGTCGCCGATGATGCTGCTTTCGCCATGGTCCAGGTCCAGCACCGGCGTGAAGCTGAAATCGACGCCGCAGGCGCGCAGTTCGGCGCCCAGCACATAGCCGCAGGCGGTGGCGGCATTGGTGGCGGCGAGCTGGTCGCGCATCCATTGCTGCCCCAATGCACGCATCGGCGGCAGGTGCGTCAGTCCGTCGGTGCGAAAGCGCTGCACCCGGCCGCCTTCGTGGTCCACGCAGATCAGCAGGTCGTCGCGCAAAGCCTTGATCTCGGCGCACAGCTTGCCAAGCTGCTGGCGGTCTTTCCAGTTGCGGGCAAACAGGATGATGCCGCCGGTCAGCGGATGCCTGAGGCGACGGCGGTCGTCCTTGCTCAGTTTGAGACCGGCGATGTCGATAATGAGGGGGGCGTGCTGGGTCATGGGAATATTTTCAGGGTGACTATTAAATTCATAGCTGCTTATGCAGGCCTGTCCTGCGCAACCGCTATCTTTTCTCTACAACGCAAAAACTCGCGGCATAGTCGGTTTCATCGGTGACGGTGATGTGTGCCGTCAGTTCGCGGGCGTCAAACCATTCCTTGAGCGCGGCATGCAGCACGATTTCGGGCTTGCCGCTGTTCATCTTGGCGATTTCGCAATGCCGCCAGGTCATGGGCATGCGCATGCCCAGGCCGATCGCCTTGCTGAAGGCTTCCTTGGCGGAAAAACGGGTGGCGAGGTAGCTGACACCCCGGTCGGGCCAGCGGGCGCTGCGCTCTATCCAGGTCGCCAGTTCGCCGTCGCTCAAAATTCTTTGTGCAAAGCGTTCGCCATGGCGCGCCAGGCTGGCGCGGATCCGGCGGATGTCGCAGATGTCGGTGCCGATGCCGTAGATCATCAGGCCACGGTGGCAGGCGCAAACGCCTCGTTGATGCAGTGCAGGTACGCCTTGACCGTGGCCTGGTAACCGAGTTCCAGCGCGTCGGTCATCAGCGCATGGCCGATGGAGACTTCGAGCACGCCGGGAACGGCCCGCAGGAATTCAGCCAGGTTGTCGCGGTTCAGGTCGTGTCCGGCGTTGACTCCCAGATTGACAGCTGCCGCTGCACGCGCTGTCTGCGCAAACTGGTCTAAAGCCTTGTTTTTTTCCGGACCAGACCAGTCGCGGGCATAGCTTTCGGTGTACAACTCGACCCGGTCCGCGCCGATGCCTTTGGCGGCCGCCATGGCCTCGGGAACCGGGTCCATGAACAGGCTGACGCGAACGCCGCGCGCATGGGCATATTCGATGTGTGGCCGCAGACGTTCGGCATCCTGCGGAAAACTCCAGCCATGGTCGCTGGTGAACTGGTCTTCGCTGTCGGGCACGAAGGTGCACTGGTGCAGCGGCAGGCCCCGGGCCGACAGGTCACGGACAAAATGCATCAGGTTCTGCAGCGGATTGCCTTCGATGTTGAACTCGCAGTGCGGCCAGTCCTTCATCAGCGCGGCAATTTCATACACATCGTCAGCGCGGACATGGCGCTCGTCGGGCCGGGGATGCACCGTGATGCCGTTGGCGCCTGCTTGCAGGCACAACTCGGCGGCGCGCAGCACACTCGGAATGTCCAGGTGCCGGGTATTTCGAAGCAGCGCCACCTTGTTGACGTTGACCGACAGCACGGTTTTCAGGGTACCCGGCGGATGGGGCAGATGCGAACGGGGGCCGGAATGGAATAAGGCGATCATGGCGACATCAATCGAATAAATCGTTAAAGGGCTTGCAGGTCCATCATCATCTGCCGGGTTTTCAAAACCCTGACGCCGCAATGGTAGTGCAGCAAGGCGCGCAGCTGGATTTTCAGTTCATTGGCGGCCGGCACGCAGGCCCGCAGCGTGTCGGTAAACAGCGCCTTGTCACCGAGCGACTGCTGCAGCGCCTGCCAGTGTTCGCCGCTCAAGCTGATACGGTCATCGTCATGTGCCTGCCGCAGGCCGGCTTCAGCGACCAGCACATAGCGCGCCTGCGCGGCCACGGGCGCCAGCGTCGCGGTTTCCACGTCCAGCCGGGGCAACAAGCCAATACCCTGCAACAGGCGCAACTCGAAGGCGCGCAGCGCCAGCTGAAGCGTGTCGGCATTCTGGCTGGCGAGCAGCTGGACCGTGGCGGCATAGGCGTCGAACAGCAGCGCATGCGGGTCGTCCCTGGCCAGCAGGCGCATCAGCAGCTCGTTCAGGTAATAACCCGAGAGCAGCGCGTCGCCGCTGGGCATGACATGGCCGCCCTGCCATTCAGCGCTCTTGAGGTTGCGGATTTCCGCATCGCCGCCAAAGGCCACATGCAGCGGCTGCATGGGCAGCAAAATCGGCCGGAAGCTGGAACTGGGTTTCTTGGCCCCGCGCGCCACCAGCGCCACCCGCCCATAGTGACGGGTGAACACATCCAGGACCAGGCTGGACTCGCTCCAGTCGTAACGGTGCAGCACATAGGCGGGTTCGTTGCTGATGCGTTGGATGGCCAAGATAAAGGTGCCAGATCAAGCGATCAGCATTTCAAGACAGCACCGGCCACAAAGTGACCAACGTGGCTCTGCGCTTTCCCAAGCAAGGGCCGCGGGACCGGCTTTGCCAGGCCGCAGGCGCAGCAGCCCCCCCGGGGGCAGGAAGCCACACGCAATGGGTGACCGTGGGGGCTATTCATAGCCAAAGGTCTTGACGCGTGCTTCATCGTCGGCCCAGCCGGAGCGGACCTTGACCCAGATCTCCAGGAACACCTTGCCGCCGGTCAGCGCTTCGAGTTCATGCCGCGCCTCGGTGCCGATGCGCTTGAGTTTCTCGCCCTTCTCGCCAATGATCATGCCCTTGTGGCCGTCGCGCTCGACGACGATGGTCGCGGCAATCTTGCGCAGATTGCCCTCTTCCTCGTACTGGTCGATGATGACGGTCGAGGTGTAGGGCAGCTCGTCGCCGGTCAGGCGAAACAGCTTTTCGCGGATGATCTCGGCGGCCATGAAGCGGTCGCTGCGGTCGGTCAGTTCGTCGGCGCCATACATCCACGGCTGGACCGGCAGGTATTTTTCGCAAATCCCGAACAGGCGCTCGACATCCTTGGCATTGTTGGCCGACATCGGCACGAATTCGGAGAAATTGTGCCGCTCTTGCATGGAACGCAACCAGGGAGCAATTTCGGCGCGGCGGTGGATCAGGTCGAACTTGTTGGCCAGCAGGATGGCCGGTGTTTTCTCGGGCAGCAGTGCCAGCACCTTGGCATCGGCCAGGTTGAACTGGCCGGCTTCCACCACAAAAACGATCAGGTCCACGTCATTGACGGCGCCGACCACCGTGCGGTTCAGAGAACGGTTCAGCGCGTTGCCGTGCCGCGTCTGAAAGCCCGGCGTATCGACAAATACAAACTGCGTCGCGGCGCGCGTGCGCATGCCGGTGATCCGGTGGCGCGTGGTCTGCGCCTTGCGGGAAGTGATGCTGACCTTCTGGCCGACCAGTGCATTGAGCAGGGTGGACTTGCCGACGTTGGGCTTGCCGACAATGGCAATCAGCCCGCAGCGCTGTTCGCCCACGGGTGGCAGGCTCTGCGTGCCGCTGTCCGCCGGCACAGCCGCGCCACGCGAAGCCGTCGCCTGGGCGAGCATGGCGTCGATGGCGTCCTGGCTCTGCGCTGGCGCAAGCGATGCGGGAGAGATGGCCGTTTGCCCCGACTGGGACAAGGTATCAGCAGTTGGGCTGGATTCTTTTTTTCCGGTACTCATAATCAATTCA
Organism: Polaromonas sp. CG_9.11; assembly: GCF_015752225.1. NCBI lineage: Bacteria > Pseudomonadati > Pseudomonadota > Betaproteobacteria > Burkholderiales > Comamonadaceae > Polaromonas > Polaromonas sp. CG_9.11. The sequence continues at coordinate 43,762 of NZ_JADOVE010000024.1, read as the reverse complement.
ATCGTGTTGGATGGCCGGCCAGTGGCGGCATTGGCAAAAAGGCCGTCACGCAGCCAGTGTCTTGACGTAAAGCAGCATGGCACTGGCAGCGGCCTGTTCGCCAGCCCGCCGTGAGATGCCGGTACCGCGTTCGGCGCGGCTGAATTCGGTGATTTCGCATTCCACTTCAAAAGTCTGCTGGTGCGCAGCCCCCAGCGTGCCAACTACCTTGTAGGCGGGAAGGCGCATTTTGCGCCCCTGAAGCCACTCCTGCAATTCTGTTTTCGGATCCTTGCCGATGGCTTTCATTTGCGGGCTCACCTGGACATCCTTGAACAGGCGGCGCACCAGCTGGTCGGCCTTGTCATAGCCCGCATCCAGATAGACCGCGCCGATCACGGCTTCCAGCGCATCGGCCAGCATGGACGGCCGGTTCTTTCCGCCGGAACGGGCTTCGCCTTCGCCCAGCCGCAGCAGGTCGGGCAAGCCCAGCACCACGGCCAGGTGGTGCAGCGTGTCTTGCTTGACAAGATTGGCCCGGACGCGCGAGAGATCGCCTTCAGGCAGTTCGCTCAACTGCTCGAACAGCAGTCCGGCCACCGCCAGGTTCAGAACGGAATCACCCAGGAATTCGACACGTTCGTTGTGATCGGAAGAAAAGCTTCGGTGTGTCAGCGCCTGGGCAAGCAGCTTCGGATTGGCGAATTCATGCTGCAGGCGCTTTTGCAGGGCCTGCAAGGCAGGACTGGAGGGAGAAGCGGTGCGCACTTTACTTGGATCGCCCACTGTACTTCAGCAGCAGGTAGGCAGGTCCAGCCAGGTGGATTTCACGCGTATAGGCAAAAGCCACCACCGTCTTGTCGCCATCTTTGGTCACGTCCAGGTCCTTGCCAGAAATGGAGTGAATGTCGTCGATCTGCCCGGCCTTGTCGAAGATTGCCCTGACTTCGGGCACCGTGCTGCCTACCGTGGCCTTGGTAGCGGCCTTGGTGATGGCCTGGAATTCAATCAATGTCGGCAGCACCTGCGCACCCAGAATGAAGGTGCCGGCCGCAATGGCGCCGAAAAACAGCAGGCCGATGAAGGAAATACCACGTTGCTTGTGTTTCATTGATCCGGATTCCCAGAGAAATTCATGAAGAAATGCTTTTTGTGATGACTGGGACGCGAGCGGTTTTGCGCTTAATCAAATGAACCAATGCGCTTGAGATTGCCAAAGTTCATCCAGACAAAAAATGCCTTGCCAACAATGTTCTGCTCGGGAACAAAGCCCCAGTAGCGCGAATCGAGGGAATTGTCGCGGTTGTCGCCCATCATGAAATAGTGCCCTTCAGGCACCTTGCACACCACGCCTTCGGTGCTGTAGCGGCAATGGTCCCGGTAGGGAAAATTGTCGGCGCCAGCGATGAAGGACGGACGGTCGTCGTCATTCAGGAGCCGGTATTTCCGCTCGCCGTTGGTTTCCTCGAACTGCTTGGCATAACGCATTGAATCGGCATCGAAAAAATCCGGGAGCGCCACTTTGGGCAAGGGCTTGCCGTTGATCGTGAGCTTCTTGTTCAGGTAAGCCACCTCGTCGCCGGGAATGCCGACCACCCGCTTGATGTAATCCAGGCTGGGCTTGGGCGGATAGCGAAACACCATCACGTCGCCTCGTTCGGGGCTGTGGTTGTCAAGTATCTTGCGGTTGATGACCGGCAGGCGCACGCCATAGTGAAACTTGTTCACCAGGATCAGGTCATTGACCAGCAGCGTCGGGATCATCGAGCCCGACGGAATCTTGAACGGCTCGAACAAAAACGAGCGCAGCAGGAAAACGATGATGATCACCGGAAACAGGCCGGCGGTCCAGTCCAGCCACCAGGGCTGCATGATCAGCCGGCTTCTGGCGTCCTGGGTGTGGTCATCGACCTGGCTGATGCCCATTTTGGCCAGCTCGGCCTGGCGCTGGAGGGCATTCGCATCAAGGGTGGCCACGGCCTTGCGCCGCTGCGGCAGGAAATAAAGCCGCTCGGCCACCCAGTAAATGCCGGTCACCACAGCGGCCAGGAACAGCAGGGCCGAAAAGTTTCCTTCGACCAGGCCGAAGTACCAGGCGGCACCGTAGCCGACAAAGCCGGCCAGCACCACGGCGGTGATGGAACTCATGACGCCGCGCATCAGTCTTCCACCTGCAAGATAGCCAAGAATGCCTCTTGGGGCACTTCCACCGAACCGATTTGTTTCATGCGCTTCTTGCCTGCCTTTTGCTTCTCTAAAAGCTTCTTCTTACGGGAAATATCGCCGCCGTAGCACTTGGCGATCACGTTCTTGCGCAAAGCCTTGATGGTCTCGCGGGCAATGATGTTGGCGCCAATGGCCGCCTGGATCGCGACATCGAACTGCTGGCGCGAGATGATCTCGCGCATCTTGGCCACCACCGCCCGGCCACGGTAGGCAGACTGACTTCGGTGAACGATGATCGACAGCGCATCGACCTTCTCGCCGTTGAGCAAAATGTCGACCTTCACCACGTCGGACGCACGGAATTCCTTGAACTCGTAGTCCATCGACGCATAGCCGCGCGAGACCGATTTGAGCTTGTCGAAAAAGTCAAGCACGATCTCGCCCAGCGGCATTTCGTAGGTCAGCATGACCTGCTTGCCATGGTATGCCATGTTCAGCTGCACGCCGCGCTTCTGGTTGGCCAGCGTCATGACGGCACCGACATAGTCCTGCGGCATGTACAGGTGCACGGTGACGATGGGTTCACGAATCTCGTTGACGCGGCCGCCATCGGGAATTTTCGATGGGTTTTCAACCCGGATGATCTCGCCATCGGATTTGAGCACTTCATAGACCACGCTGGGCGCTGTCGTGATCAGGTCCTGGTCAAACTCGCGCTCCAGACGCTCCTGGACAATTTCCATGTGCAGCAGACCCAGGAAGCCGCAGCGAAAGCCAAAGCCCAGCGCTTCACTGACCTCGGGCTCGTAATGCAGCGATGCGTCGTTGAGCTTGAGCTTTTCCAGCGCATCGCGCAGCGACTCGTATTCACTGGCTTCCGAGGGATACAGGCCGGCAAACACCTGCGGCTGGATTTCCTTGAAACCCGGCAACGCTTCGATTGCGGTGAAGGCCGCGCCGCCGCTACCGCCCTTGATCAGCGTGACGGTGTCACCAACGCGGGCCGCCTGCAGTTCCTTGATGCCGGCAATCACGAAGCCCACTTCACCGGCTTCGAGCGAGGAGCGCGGTTCGGTGTGCGGCGTGAACACGCCGAGCTGCTCGGCGTTGTAGGTGGCTTCGCTGGCCATCAGCTTGATGCGGTCGCCCTTGGCCAGGCGGCCATCGACCACGCGCACCAGCATGACCACACCAACGTAGGCGTCGTACCAGCTGTCGATGATCATGGCGCGCAAGGCCGCCTCGGGATTTCCCTTGGGCGGCGGAATCAGGGCGATCACGGCTTCGAGAATCTCGTCAATGCCCATGCCGGTCTTGGCGCTGCACGGAATCGCGTCGGTGGCATCGATGCCAATGACTTCCTCGATCTCCTGCTTGGCGTTGTCAGGGTCGGCCTGCGGCAGGTCCATCTTGTTGAGCACCGGCACCACCGTCACGCCCAGGTCCAGCGCGGTGTAGCAATTGGCGACGGTCTGCGCTTCGACACCCTGGCTGGCATCGACTACCAGCAACGCGCCTTCGCAGGCTGACAACGAACGGCTGACTTCATACGAAAAGTCGACATGGCCCGGCGTGTCGATCAAGTTGAGGTTGTAGACCTGGCCGTCCTTTGCTTTGTACTGGAGCGAAGCAGTCTGCGCCTTGATCGTGATGCCGCGCTCTTTTTCGATGTCCATCGAATCCAGCACCTGGGCGCTCATCTCGCGGTCTTGAAGGCCACCACAGCGCTGAATCAGCCGGTCGGCAAGCGTGGACTTGCCATGATCAATATGCGCAATGATCGAAAAATTTCGAATGTGATTCATCAACAAAAACGCCTAATTACTTGAATATATTGCGAAAAAAAACACACCACGCCAATGAGCATAAAAAAAGGCGCGTCTTGCAATGACGCGCCCTGAACCAACAATCTTTGGCAACTGCGAAAGTTGGAACTTCATTGTAGGCAAAAAGCCAGGAGCGACCCGTTTCAACATCTGCTGCTGCTGACCTTTGCAGGAGTCAGGTTTTTCCTCGGCTTGGCTAGCTGGCAAGAAGACTGCGCCAACGCCGGTGTAAAAAACTACTGGAATGCTGCCGCATTGTAACGAGCCCCACCGCCCAACCGGTTTCGAGGCTCTGCAGCAAGATGTCAGCGCGCCGGCCGGATGATTACAAATTGTGCCAGTTCGCCACGGCGGACCAGCACGGTGATATTTTTGGTCTTGTCAATTTTCGCCAGTGCCGCCTCAAAACCCTTGATACCGATCACTTCGGCATTGGCTATCGAGACGATCACGTCGCCTTCGCGCAGCCCGGCGCGGGCCGCCGCGCCATCGGCCGCATCGACCTTGACGCCGCCCTTGACATTGAGTTCTTTTTTCTGCGCTTCAGTGATTTCACTGACTGACAAGCCCAAAACCTGTGCCGGGCCGGCCACCGGCGGCTTGGATTCTGACTTGGCAACCGGACGCGCTGCCTTGTCGGCTTCAACCTCGGCAATCGTGACCAACAAGTCCTTGCTGGCACCACGCCGAAACACGGTGACAGTCACTTGGGTGCCAGGTTTGACATTGCCCACCATGCGCGGAAGATCACTGGCCTTGTCGATCGGCTTGCCCTCAAACTTCGTGATGATGTCGCCCGCTTCAATACCCGCCTTTTCGGCAGGCGCGCCGCTTTCGACACCCCGCACCAGCGCGCCCTGCACCTTGCCCAGTCCGATCGATTCGGCCACGTCCTTCGTAACCTGGTCGATCTGCACGCCGATTCGGCCGCGCGTCACCTTTCCGCTGATGCGCAGTTGCTCAGACACGCGCGTTGCCTCGTCGATGGGGATTGAAAAGGAAATACCCTGAAAGCCACCGGAACGTGAATATATCTGGCTGTTGATGCCAACGACTTCACCACGCATGTTGATCAGCGGGCCGCCCGAGTTGCCGGGGTTGATGGCCACATCGGTCTGGATGAACGGCAGATAGTCGCCCGTATCGCGCTGCTTGGCACTGACGATTCCCGCCGTCACCGTATTTTCAAGGCCGAATGGCGAACCGATGGCCATCACCCATTCGCCTACCCGCAGGCGGCCAATGTCGCCAATCTTGACCGCGGGCAGGCCTGTGGCTTCGATCTTGACCACGGCAACGTCGCTGCGCTTGTCGGCGCCAATGAGTTTGGCCTTGAACTCGCGCTTGTCGGTCAGGGTGACAATGACCTCGTCCGCCCCCTCGACCACATGCGCATTGGTCATGACAAAGCCATCGGCTGTCAGGATGAAACCAGAACCAACGCCGCGAGGCTGGTCTTCATCGGGCTGTCCGGGCTCGGCGCGTGGCCCGCGCGGCATGTTGGGCGGCACCGGAATGCCGAAGCGCTTGAAGAACTCCAGCATCTGCTCGTCGATGCCGCTCGTGACTGATGAAGCCTTGGCTCGTTCAAGGGTGCGTATGTTGACCACTGACGGCCCCACCTGGTCGACCAGGTCGGTAAAGTCAGGCAATGTACGGGTTTGCGCCAACACGGATGTCACCGGCAGCACAGAGGTTGTCGCGGCGATCGCCAACAGGCTTGCAGCCAGGAAGGGCCGCAACGGTTTAAGATTCAATTCACGCATTTTCAGCCTTGTCATCAATAAAGTTGTATTAACCAAACCAGCACATTTTCGAAATAAACAGGCGAATGGAAATCGGCAGGGACAAGGCAAGTGCTTGCCCTGCCAATTCACCGAAAAATTTCAGCCACAGCGTTGAGCCTTCACTTTTTACGTTCCAGGGCATTGGCAAACATCTGCAGGGTCTGGACGGGGACTTCACCTACCAGTGTGATCCAGTGGTCATCAAGCTGACGCGTCAGGGTCTGGGTGGCGCCCAACGAAAGCGCAGCTTCCCGCACATGACGCTGCCGGTCGAACGGTTCCACAAAAATCGACACCGACGTCAGGCCATCTGAAAAAATCCATTGCAGCGGGCCATCGCCGGTTGCGCCCTTTGCCCCAGTGCCTGCTACGGAAGCCGACCGCTTGTAGCAGTTCATGGGATTGAAACCTGACACTGGCGTCTTCAATGCCCAGCCTTCGGCGGCTGCCGTTGTCTTGACCATCGCGGGCTTTTCGAGACGGTAGCCCTGCACCTTGCCCATCATCTGGACAAGCTGGCTCAAGCTGACAGGTGCGTCCAGCTGAAGCTCTGAAAATGCCGCTTCTTCAATGACTTTCCCGTCGGTATCGAGCGTCTGGAGCCTCACGATCAAGCCATTTTTACGCTCGCTCCAGACCCGGTAGCCAAAGCGCAACCGGTCCCTGGGAACGAGCATGATGATGTCGGCATCAAGGCCCGCCACCCGTTCCATGCCGTCCTGCCGAAACTTGTAGAAGTCGGCAATCCGGCTGTCGGCCGACTGGAACAATTGGGGAAAGAGGCCGAGCGACTCTCGCTTTTCACTGCGTGCCACCTTGTGGTCCGGCATGAAGGTCGTGACCTGGTCGTTGTGCCGAAAGATGGAACGCGGCGCGCCGGTAAGGGTTTCGACACGCTCAACCTGTTGCGTGCCTTCGCAGACGTGCCATATCTTGGCGCTGGACATGTTGCCGCCCGCCGACACCACGAAGGTTCCGACATAGGACTGGTTGACGGAAGCCTGGTGCATTCGCATCAGCCAGTCATTCAGGCTGCGCACCTCTGCGGGCGACGCCGTTGGCGGAGCGGCAGCCGCCAAAACTTGCGCAGCTACACAATTCATAGCTAAGAATGCTGACAGGGCAAGCGGAAAAAGCCTTAAATTCTTAAAAATCATGGATTTCAGGAAGTTTTCCGGTGCTTAACGCGCGCTGGCGGCCTGTGGATTGCGCGCCGTTTCAAACGTCGCCTTGCGCAGGAAACCCGAAGACTCCTGTAAGGCCGAAGCCGTTCCAAACTGGCGGTGCGCCGCGAGCAGCTCTTCCAGCCGGGCATCGCGCACCACGGGTCCTTGCGATGAGGTGACCACGATTTGGGAAGGGGAAGACTGTGCCAGTTGGGGCGCGGACACCATCGGCGCCATCAGCCCGGACGCATTCCATGCAATGGCGGAAACAGCGGCCAGAGACGCCACACCTGCCACCAGTTTCCAGCGGAAATTTCCGTCGTTCGATGCCGGTCCACGATGGTGAACAATATCCTGAGAAGCCGGCAGCCGAGCTGCCGCAAGCTCCACCACAGCAGCCACAGACTCTCGCGCAAGACGCGCGCTGAGCCGCCGAGCAAATCCGATTTCGCCCTCCCGTGCCAAGGACGATGCAGGCAGGTCGGCCGGCGAACGCAGGAAGTCCCCAATCATGTGGTAGTTATTCCAGCATTCGATCGCTGCATCGTCTTGGCTGCAGGCCTCAAGCGCGGTTGCGAAATCCTGCTCGCCTAGCTGGCCGTCCGCCAACGCAGAAAGAAGTTCGGGGGTCGTCATGCATGATTTCATGATGTTTTATGGGCAGCGGGTCTGCCGGTTTTGTTCACTGACTGCTTGGGCTGGCGAATGACGGCGAAAGGGCAACAAACTCACCAGCGTTTGCCCGTTTGGTTTTCCAGCAAGGGTTTGACCTTTGCAGATATTGATTCACGGGCTCTAAAAATGCGTGACCGTACCGTACCAATCGGACAACTCATGGCTTCGGATATCTCCTCATAGCTCAAACCTTCAATCTCCCGCAAGGTGATCGCTTCGCGCAATTCCTCCGGCAAATCCTGCATCGCCTGGTTGATGATGCTGGCAATTTCCTTGCTGGCCAACACCGTTTCAGGGGTCTCAAGACTGGTTAGTTCGTTTTCGACCCGGGAAGTTTCATCGTCATCGTCGGATTTGTAGGCATTTTCTGAAACGGTGGGGTTTCGCTTGAGGTCCATCAGGGCTTTCTTGGCCGTATTGACTGCAATACGGTAGAGCCAGGTATAAAACTGCGCTTCGCCTCTGAACTGTCCCAAGGCTCGATAAGCCCGTATGAAGGTTTCCTGTGCTATATCTTCCACCAGGTCGACATCGCGGACCATGCGTCCAATCAGGCGCTGAATTCGCCGTTGGTATTTGATGACAAGCAGTTCAAACGCCTTCTGGTCACCCGCGACCGTGCGCTCGACCAGCAGTGCGTCGCTGTCCGCGACTTTCTCGACGGCAGGCGGGAGCATGTCATCGCTCATCGTCTGGCCTGCGAAACATGTTGGGAGTGCATAGCTTTCGATGGTGACACAGCAGACGGCAGCGAACCGGAGGAGTCGACAGGCAAAAAGTCGTGCGTAGACAAGGAAGCACGCGACTTGTGCGGGGAATAGACGGCGCGGCGCAAATCTAGCCATCGCTCAGGCATGGTGTTTTGCTCGACCCACAACCACAGGCTGACACCAGCCTGGTTTTCAAGCCGCAACAGAAGCCTTTTCTGAAAATCAGCAATCACCGACAACGCATGCTCACCCTCACCGGTCTGGTAGCTGGCACTTTCCCAGCGCCAGACATCGCCATCCCACGCCAGTTGGCCGCCCGGAAGGTTGTTCCAGGTGATTCTTGCAGCAAGGCCTGCAAGAATCACCGAAAACCCCGCCAGCAGCATGCGCAAGTCAATCTGCCGCATGACGTTCCACCAAAGCAACACAGAAAGAAAGCCAGCGAGCCAGAGCGCCAGCAACAAGCCGGCCAAAAAAGCCGAACGTCCGAGCGGATAAACCACCGGCGGGGCATTGTGGCGGTTCAAGGCAGTGCGTGAAGGGTAGGCGCTGTTGAAGAAAGCCTTGTTACTCTCAGACGCGCTTGAATACCAGCGTGCCGTTGGTTCCGCCAAAGCCGAAATTGTTTTTGACGGCAATATCGATAGTGGCATCACGCGCGGTATTGGCGCAGAAATCCAGATCGCACTCGGGGTCCTGATTGAACAGGTTGATCGTCGGCGGAATTTTCTGGTGGTGAAGTGCAAGCACGGTGAACACCGATTCAATGCCGCCAGCACCGCCCAGCAAATGGCCCGTCATGGACTTGGTCGAACTGACCACCAACTGGTCCTTGGCATGGGCGCCAAAGGCTGCCTTGATGGCATTGGTTTCATTCAGGTCACCCAACGGCGTAGACGTGCCATGCGCATTGAGGTACTGCACCTGGTCGGCATTGACGCCGGCATTCTTCAGGGCCATCGCCATGGAGCGGCGCGGGCCATCAATGTCGGGAGCCGTCATGTGGAAGGCATCGGCGCTCATGCCAAAGCCCAGCACTTCAGCGTAAATCTTGGCGCCGCGCGCCTTGGCGTGTTCGTATTCTTCGAGCACGACCACGCCGCTGCCCTCGCCCAGTACGAAACCATCGCGGTCACGGTCCCAAGGGCGCGACGCTGTTTTCGGGTCTTCGTTGCGGGTCGACAGGGCCCGGGCCGCTGCAAAACCACCTACACCCAAGGCCGACACGGTCGCTTCGGAACCCCCGGCAACCATGACATCGCAGTCGCCGTACTCGATCATCCGCGCCGACAGCCCGATGGCATGCAGCCCGGTGGTGCAGGCGGTCACGACGGCAATGTTGGGCCCCTTGAAACCGAACTTGATAGACACGTGTCCGGAGATCATGTTGATGATGGTGGCCGGTACAAAGAAAGGTGAAATGCGGCGCGGGCCGCGCTCCACAAGTTCGCCGTGCATACGCTCTATCAGCGGCAAGCCGCCAATGCCTGAGCCGATGTTGCAGCCGATGCGGGTTGCCAAGTCGTCGCCAAGGGCATCGCCGGTCGGCAAACCGCTGTCAGCCACCGCCTGGCAGGCCGCAGCCAGTCCCAGATGGATGAAGCGGTCCATGTGTCGAGCTTCTTTCTCGGGGATGTAATCCGCGATGTTGAATCCCTTGACTTCGCCTGCGAACTTGCAGGCCAAGTTGCTTGCATCAAAATGGGTGATCAGATCAATACCGGGTGTTCCGGCAAGCACATTGGCCCAGGAATCAGCCACGGTATTTCCTACCGGGCTGACACAACCCAGACCTGTGACGACGACACGACGACGGCTCATTCAGTAATCCTGGAAAAAAACCTGAAAGACCGAAACTGGTTTTTCAGGTAGTTGACGGCAAAGGCGCGAATGCCTTAGGCCTTGTGATGGGTGTTGGCGTAGTCAATCGCGTTCTGGACAGTGGTGATTTTCTCGGCGTCTTCGTCGGGAATTTCAATGCCAAACTCGTCTTCGAGTGCCATGACCAGCTCTACGGTGTCAAGGGAATCAGCGCCCAGGTCAGCCACAAAGGACTTTTCGCTGGTAACTTGACCTTCTTCAACGCCAAGTTGTTCGGCAATGATTTTCTTAACACGTGCTTCGATATCGCTCATAAATCCCTCTGAGGGTTGTAAATTAATCCGTGATTTTACCGCGTTGGGATTGTCTTCCCAAGCACCGGGCCGGACGGATAAAAACCGGCGTCGATTTCCTGTGTTTTACCACTGTCATGCAGAGGCTTGTCAGGTCAAGTTGCCGAACCAGCAGCTGAACCTCTACCGCTGTTACATATACATGCCGCCATTGACGTGAAGTTCCTGCCCCGTGATGTAAGCGGCCTGCGGACTCGCCAGAAAAGCCACGGCATGCGCGATGTCCTGCGGCTTGCCCAGGTGGCCCAGCGGAATTTGTCCAAGCAACGCTTTTTGCTGTTCCTCGGGCAAGCGGGCTGTCATGTCGGTTTCGATAAAGCCGGGCGCCACGCAATTGACGGTGATGCTGCGCGATCCGAGTTCGCGCGCCAGCGCACGCGTCATGCCGGCAACACCGGCCTTAGCAGCGGCGTAATTGGCCTGGCCGGCATTGCCCGAGGCGCCCACCACCGAAGTGATGCTGATGATGCGACCATAGCGTTGCCTCATCATGCTGCGCATCACGGCCCGGCTCATGCGAAACACTGCTTTCAGGTTGGTGTCGAGTACCGCGTCCCAGTCGTCGTCCTTCAGACGCATGGCCAACATGTCGCGGGTGATGCCGGCATTGTTCACCAGCACCTGCAAGCCGCCAAACTCGGTCACGATGCTGTTGACCAGCGCCTCGGCAGCGGCCCCGTCGTTCACATCGAGAACCTGTCCAGAGCAGCCCGGGTAGGCCGCCAGCGTACGGCTGATTTTTGCAGCGCCTTCGTCGGTAGTGGCAGTGCCGGTCACCTTCAAACCCCTTTTGGCAAGTTCCAGCGCAATGGCTGCGCCGATGCCGCGCGAGGCGCCCGTCACCAGCGCCGCCTGTCCTTCAAACCTGATTTCGCTCATGCCAGCATCTCCTTCGCAGCAGCCAGGGAAGCAGGATCAAACAAAGGCACCCCGGTCAATTCCGGATCAATCCGTTTCGCCAGACCCGCCAGAACCTTGCCCGGTCCGCACTCGACCAGCGTCGTCAAGCCGAGCACCCTGATGGCTTGTACGCATTCGACCCAGCGCACCGGACTGAAGGCCTGCCGGTAGAGCGCATCACGGATGCGGTCGGGATCGGTTTCGACGGCAACATCAACATTGTTGACGACCGAAATCCGGGGTGCTGCAAACTCGATGCTGGCAAGTTGCTCCTTGAGCCTGTCGGCTGCAGGCTTCATCAGGCTAGAGTGAAACGGCGCTGACACTGGCAAGGGCAAGGTCCGTTTCGCGCCACTGGCCTTGAGGATTTCACAGGCCTTGTCCACTGCTGCCTTGCTGCCGGCAATCACGGTTTGCATCGGGTCGTTGAAATTGACGGCTTCCACGATTTCAAACGTATTGGCACCAAAGCTCCGCACAACTTCAGCGCAACCTTCAACGACTTTGCCGGCTTCCATGCCCAAGATGGCAGCCATCGCACCCATGCCGACAGGCACGGCGTCCTGCATGGCCTGCGCCCGAAAGCGCACCAGCGGCACCGCCTGCGACAGACTTAGCACGCCCGAGGCGACCAGCGCCGAGTATTCACCCAGCGAGTGACCAGCCACCACAGCGGGCGCCAAGCCGGTTTCGGCCAACCACACCCGGTAGGCCGCCACACCGGCAACCAGCATGACCGGCTGGGTATTGGTAGTCAGCGCCAGCGCTTCCTTGGGGCCGTCCTTGATGAGGTGGCCGACATCTTCAGCCAGTGCGTCGGAGGCTTCAGCCAGGGTCTGGATCACGACGGGATGGTCGCCCCAGGCGTCCAGCATGCCGACTGCCTGCGAGCCTTGGCCAGGAAAGACAAAAGCAAATGATTTCAAATGGTGACTCCGGTTATCAATCGCATGGTGAGAATTGCGCTCATTGTAGAAAGGTGTATGACCTGCAAACGGGGTTGTTTTTGCGCTGCATCAATGCGGCGAAGACAGTGTTGCGGGGGCGCGAAGCCTATACCGGTACATACCCCTCACGCCAGTATTCAGGCATTGAATCATGGCCAAAATAGCCAGCCAAGGGTCGATCAGGTAATCCCAAAGATTGACTGATTCCATCAATCCTATGACCCAGGCCAGCAGCGCCAGGCCGACCAGTGCCGGCAAAAGCCGTAAGCCGCCAATCCAGCATGCAAGCGATAGCATCAGCAAAATGCCCAGCATGGCAAACGCCCCCCATCCTGACCGATAGGCATCCCAGTCACCCCATCCCAAGGCGGTTGGGTACAGCACGACAGCGGCCACGGCAAGGGCAACAGACAAAACCATTCCTTCGCGCCAGGCCATGGCAGGACAGCCCGACAGGCGCCGGCCCAGGTCCAGACAGGCCAGCGCCACCAGCGTCGTGCTCAGGTCCGAACTGACGCCCCTGACATAAGCCAGCAGCGGCAGTTGCGCTGTGCCAAAGGGAAGCCACAACAGCACAAAACAGGCGATCACGGCCCATTTGGCACTCCAGGTGACGCCGTTGCGGCCGCTCAGCAGCCGCAGGCCGACTGCGCACAGCACCAAGTCAATGCCCAGCAGGGCCACCAGGTCAGTAAGCGGCGGAAGCAGCATGGCTTTGAGCTGGCGATGCAGCGTCGGGTTGAAGGGCTTGCATGGGATCGAGCCGGACATGCTTGATGCGGCTGCGGTGCCATGTGTACACCAGGTGCAGATAGCCATCACGGCCTTGCAGCAGGTAGGGATAGGAAAACTCCTGCAGACAGGTGGCTGGGCCGCACAGCTGGCGTTTGGCGCTGGCAACATCAGCCTGGATTTGCGCCTGGCTGGCGCCCTGCTTTTGGAGTTCGTCGCTCAGCAGGCGCTCGTAGTTGCTGACTGGCAAAAACGTTTCGGGGGTGGGGGAAGATTCCACGACCCACGGAATGGCGCCCTCGAACGAGCCCGTCGCGCTGGCCTGCAGCAGTGTCAGCATTTCACGATTTTTGGGTTTCGGGTTCAAGGCAAGCCACTGCTGGCCTGCAGGGGTCACGACACCGGCCAGCGCCGAATCCGGATTCGGCCAAGCGGTAGCATGGGTTGCTGACCAGGTTTTGCCTGCATCGGCCGTTTCAGACGCCATCACGGTGGTGCTGAGGCCCGAGCGCATGTAAATTTGCGCCTGACTGGCACTGCTCACCAGCACCACGGGCTGCAGGCTGGTCTGGCTGCCGGGAACACGTACTTTGTCGAGCACGCGTCCCTCGGGACTGATGCGCAGGATTTCAGCAAACTTGGTCACGAATTCGTGGTACACCGGCAAGCCGATCTGCCCATCCTGGTAAAAAAATGGCGCTCCCTTGGCGAGCGTGCTGATATTGAGGAAAGGCGAAGTCACCAGCCTTCTGGGAATGCCCCAGGACAAGCCTTCGTCGGTGGAACGTAGCCAGGTGATGGAACTGCCCGCCCAGCCACCCACCGAGACGTTGACCATCCACAGCATGAGTGAATCGTCAGGCATTCGGGCAATCACCGGATTGCCAATTTTTTTGACATATCGCCACAAGCCCTGTTGCAAATGCTGGCGGTCCAGTAGCGTCGTTTCCTCGCTCCAGCGCAGGCTTTCCGTGTCCATCACGGAGGTCTTGATGACCACGTCCCTCGCCCCTTCGCGGGAACCCGAAAACCATACAGCGCGCAAACGGCCGTCAAGCAGTTCCACCAGCGACGCAGCATGCACAGCCTGTCCGGGTGTAGAAGTGACAAACCGGGCGTCAAAATCGAAACGGCCATCCGGCGAATGCTGCCGGACTGGCACCAGCGCTGCGGAAGCAGTGGCCTGCGCAATCGGCAAAACCCTTGTTGCAGACGCCTTCTGCCGGGAAAGCAATAGAAAATCCGGCGCGGGCAGACGGCTGGCAATTTTCCAGCCAGCCAAAAGAAAAATCGCCATCAGCGCCAGCGCCGCCAGCAAATCCATACGGCGTGAAAAACTTGGCTTGCTGGATTTCAAGCAGCCCCCTGCCCGAAAAGCGTGCACCTGTGAAGGCAGCGGACCATCATTTCAGTATTTGAGAAGCACTGCACCCCAGGTGAAACCGCCGCCGACGCCTTCGAGCATGACGATGTCTCCCTTTTTGACCTTGCCGCTGCGCACCGCTTCGTCCAGTGCCAGTGGAATGGATGCCGCCGAGGTGTTGCCATGCTGGTCCACGGTGACAATCAGTTTTTCCAGCGGGAGTTTCAGTTTTTTGGCCGTGCTGTGCATGATGCGCAGGTTGGCCTGGTGAGGAATTAGCCAGTCAATATCGTCTTCGGTAAGTTCCGCCTTCGCAAGGGCGGCCCGAGCGGCGCTTTCAAGCACCCCGACGGCCAGCTTGAAGACCGCCTTGCCATCCATGGTGAGGAGCGGGCTGCCGAGCACCTGACCGCCCGATACATGGCCAGGAACGCAAAGGATGCCGACATGCCTGCCATCGGCATGCAGGTCGCTGGCCAGAATCCCGGGGGTTTCCGAGGCTTCCAGCACCACGGCGCCGGCGCCGTCGCCGAACAGCACGCAAGTCGTGCGGTCGGAGAAATCAAGAAGGCGCGAAAACACTTCGGCACCGACCACCAGTGCCTTGCTCGCCGCGCCGCTCTTGATCATGGCGTCGGCCACTGTCAAGGCATAAACGAAACCGCTGCAGACCGCCTGCATGTCAAAAGCCGGGCAACCGGCTATTCCCAGCTTGTGCTGCAGGATGCAGGCAACCGAAGGAAACACCATGTCAGGCGTCGAGGTCGCGACGATGATCAGGTCGATGTCAGCGGCTTGCAGTCCAGCGGCGTCGATGGCGCGTCTGGACGCCTCAAGCGCGAGGTCGCTGCTGGTCACGTCAGGCGCGGCAAAGTGGCGCGCGCTGATGCCCGTGCGTTCAACAATCCATTCGTCAGAGGTTTCGACACCCCTGGCGGCCAGGTCGGCGGCCAGTTGAGCATTGGTCAAACGATTTGGCGGCAGGTAGCTGCCGGTGCCGGTGATGCGTGAATAGCGGGTCATTGGATTAATGTGCCGGGGTTGAAACAGGAGAGTCGGCAGGCAGACGGAAAGTCGCCTGCGCGTCGTCGGTGGACACTGCCGCTCTAGCGGCTACCAGCAGAGGCGCTGCATGGGCAATGCGTTCGCGCACCCTTTCCAGCAGGTTGTTCCGGGCTGCATCATAAGCCCGACCCAAGGCCTGCTCGAATGCAAAGACGTCCGCCGAGCCATGGCTTTTGAAGACCAGGCCGCGCAGGCCGAGCAAGGCAGCACCGTTGTAGCGCCTGTGGTCAAAGCGCTTTTTAAAGGCTGACAACACCGGGTAGGCCACCAGCGCGGCCATCTTGGTCAGCAGGTTGCGGGAAAACTCGGCCTTGATGTAATCGCCGATCATGTGGGCCAGGCCTTCGCTGCTTTTCAGCGCCACATTGCCCACAAATCCGTCGCACACGACCAGATCGGTCGTGCCCTTGAAAATGTCGTTGCCTTCGACATTTCCATAGAAATTGATATCGCCTGAATCGGAAGCGGCCCGCAACAGACGTCCGGCCTTTTTGATCATGTCGCCACCCTTGATGGCTTCTTCCCCGATGTTGAGCAAGCCCACCGTCGGCGAGGGGATGTCGGCAATGGCCGCAACCAGCGCCGAACCCATCACGGCAAACTGCAGCAAATGCTCTTCGGTGCAATCCACATTAGCGCCCAGGTCGAGCATGGTGGTAGCCTTTCCTGCTGCATTGGGCAACTGGGACGCAATGGCAGGGCGGTCTATGCCTTCGAGTGTTTTGAGCACATAACGGGCAATTGCCATCAGCGCGCCGGTATTGCCGCCCGAGACGGCCACCTGGGCGCGCCCCTCCTTGACCTGGTTGATGGCCACGCGCATTGAGGAATTCTTCTTGCGGCGCAGGGCGATTTCAATCGAATCGTCCATGGTGACCACCTCGTTGGCGGCAACAATCTCGCATCGGGCCTGGGTCAGCAACTGGGCATGCAGGGGATGGGCTGCAAGCACCTCGGGCTGTCCCACCAGCAACAGTTCGGCGTCCGGATGCGCCCGCAAAAAGGCCAGACTGGCCGCAACGGTGACATCAGGACCGACATCGCCTCCCATGGCATCGACAGCAATCCTGATCATGCGCGGACCGGTTCAGTCAAGAATAGAAATTTAAGCAAAAGAAAGGCCCGCAGGATGAGTGCGGGCCGTTGCTTAGAACGTGAAATTACGCTTCAGCTTTTGTTTTCAGCACCTTGCGGCCACGGTAGAAACCGGTGGGGCTGATGTGGTGGCGCAGGTGGATTTCGCCGGTGGTGGACTCCACGGCAATGCCCGGCACGTTCAGTGCGTTGTGCGAGCGGTGCATACCGCGCTTGGAAGGGGATTTTTTGTTTTGCTGGACAGCCATGATTCGCTCCTGCTAGGGGTGATAGTGTTGGTAAATTTCGCACCAAATTTCGAAGTCTGGTGAACTGCATTGCTCTGTTCAAGCTAGAGAAGCCAGCATCACTACCTTGGTACGCGAAGCCTTGGATTATAGCCCGATACAGGATGACATCCTGCGCTGGGTGCTGGGGCAGTCACACAAATGGCCTGCCACCCTTGAGCTGCGCACCCTGAAAATCGCATTCCAGCTACTGGCTTTTCTTTTTCAACTGTGCCAGAACCGCAAAAGGATTGGGTTTTTCGCCGGAGGGGATTTCTTCGCCGATCTCGTTTTTCTCGCCAGCCAGCGCGTCTTCGCCGACCTGCATAACGGGCGCCACCGGGCATTCGCCATGCATGGGCACCAGCGGCAGCGCCATCAACAGTTCATCCTCCAGCAGCGCCAGCAGGTCGAAGTGCGGCTCCATGACCAGCAGGTCCTCCTCGGACTCGTCGTCTTCGGCCATGGCGATCGCTTCGGTGGCCACAAAGCGGTACCACTGATTGACCGCCAGCGGCGTGGCCACCGTGCCCATGCAGCGCTGGCAGGTCAGCGGAACCGATGCGCTGGCCACCAGGTGCAGCCAGATATCTTCCTCTGGGCCCGAGCCTGGGCGCAACTCGACCCGGGCTTCCCAATTAAGCATCAAATCAGGCGCTAGCGCATTCGCTTCCTGCGCCAGGCGCTCCATATTTTGTAGCGGGATGGTTTCGATGAGCGCAACGCCTTCCTGGGCGAAGGCATGCATGTTCAGCCGGGTGGCGTGATGAAATTTGGACATGTGTGCAGTGTAAGAGAATCAGTACATGAATCCTGCGACCCTTCCTTCACCTGCCTTCCCCGAAAAACCCGACCTGCCCGCGACCTACCCTCCGGCAGGCCGACCACTGGTCCTGGGCTCCACCTCCCCCTACCGGCGCGAGTTGCTCCAGCGCCTGCAAATTCCCTTCGAGGTGGCCGCGCCCGAGGTGGACGAAACGCCGCTGCCGCATGAAGCACCGGATGCGCTGGCCAAACGCCTGGCGCTGGCCAAGGCGAGCGCCGTGGCCAGAAACTTTCCCCAAGCGGTCGTGATCGGTTCCGACCAGGTGGCGGACCTCAACGGTCTGGCGCTGGGCAAGCCGGGCAGCCATGAACGGGCGGTCGTTCAGTTGCGCCAGATGCGCGGCCAGACCGTGATTTTTCAAACGGCGGTGGCGGTGGTTTGCCTGGAAAGCGGTTTCGCGCAAACCGCCCTGGCGGCAGTCCGCGTGAAGTTCCGCGACCTGAACGATGCCGAAATTGAAAATTACCTGCGTGCCGAGCAACCCTACGATTGCGCCGGCAGCGCCAAAAGCGAGGGACTGGGGATTGCGCTGCTCGAATCAATTGACAGCGACGACCCGACCGCACTGATCGGCCTGCCGCTGATCCGCACCTGCAAAATGATCCAGGCCGCAGGCACCAACCTGCTGGTAAACCACAAGGCCGCCCCATGAGCATCGCCAAAGGCAAACTCTATCTGGTGCCGGCGCCGCTGGATTTCGGCTGCGACGAGCAGGCACCGTTGCACGACGTGATGCCCCCGGGCACGCTGGAAATAGCCGCCCGGCTGTGCTGCTGGATCTGCGAGAACGCCAAAAGCACGCGCGCCTACCTCAAACGCATCAACGAGCTGCACCCTTTGTCCACGCTGGTCCAGGCGCTGCACATACAAGAGCTGCCGCGCGAAGTCCACAAGAAAGGCGACCACACCGGCCAATTTGATGCCCGGCCGCTGCTGGTTCCCGCCATGGAAGGCCGCGACATGGGCCTGGTCAGCGAAGCCGGCATGCCTGCCATTGCCGACCCGGGCTCGTCGGTGGTGCGCGCTGCGCATGATCTGGGCATTCAGGTGGTTGCGCTGACGGGCCCGATGTCGCTGGTGCTGGCACTGGCGTCAAGCGGACTGAACGGACAGAACTTTGCGTTCGTCGGCTACCTGCCGCAAGACCTTTCCGGTCGGGCACAGCGCATACGCGAACTCGAATCGTTGGCCCTGAAGACCGGCCAGACGCAGATTTTCATCGAAACCCCTTACCGCAATGCTGCCTTGCTGCAAGGCCTGTTGCAAACGCTGCAGGGCAATACCCGTCTCGCCCTGAGTTGCGGCATCACGCTGGGCAGCGGTGTATCGCGAAGTGCGCTGGCGAGCCAGTGGAAACGCGACAAGCCGGTGCTGCCGCTCGATCTGCCTACCGTATTCTGCATTGGCCGGTAACTGACATTTCCAATCGCACCATAAAAAAAGCCCGCGACCTGCGCGGGCTTTTTTGACTCCTCTTTTTTAGCGGAGCACGGGAATCGCCTGAAAGGCCTTCATGGCGCCCTCGCCCAGCGCGGCGCCAAACTTCTTGGCGAGGCGCTCGGCCACGTTGTCGCGGCGCGTGTAATCGATAATTTCCTCCACCTTGACGACC
The DNA here is from genome assembly GCF_015752225.1 of Polaromonas sp. CG_9.11. Classification (NCBI taxonomy): domain Bacteria; kingdom Pseudomonadati; phylum Pseudomonadota; class Betaproteobacteria; order Burkholderiales; family Comamonadaceae; genus Polaromonas; species Polaromonas sp. CG_9.11. Next base: position 24,473 of record NZ_JADOVE010000024.1, on the reverse strand, counting down.
TCGCGGGCCACATAGTCGAGGTTGCCCAGATGGTCAGCCAGGCCGAGTTCCACCGCCTGCTGCCCGTTCCAGAACAGCCCGGTGAACATCTCGGGCGTTTCCTTCAGGCGGCTGCCGCGACCATTCTTGACCACCGCAATGAACTGCTGGTGAATCTGGTCCAGCATGCTCTGGGCGAAGGCCCGCTGCTTGTCGCTTTGCGCGCTGAAGGGATCGAGAAACCCCTTGTTTTCACCGGCCGTCAACAAACGGCGCTCCACGCCGAGCTTGTCCATCAGACCGGTAAAACCAAAGCTATCCATCAGCACGCCGATGCTGCCGACGATGCTGGCCTTGTCGACGAATATCTGGTCGGCAGACACGGCGATGTAATAAGCCGCCGAGGCGCAGCTTTCCTCCACCACGGCATAGACCGGCTTCTTGTGCTTGGCTTTCAGACGCAGGATCTCGTCATTCATCATGCCAGCCTGAACCGGGCTGCCGCCTGGCGAATTGATGAGCAGCACGATGGCCTTGGAGCCCTCATCCTCAAAGGCCGTGCGCAAGGCGGCATTGACAAACTCGGCGCTGGCATCGGCACCCTGGGCAATTTCACCCTTGATCTCGATCACGGCGGTGTGCGGAACGCTGGCGTCGATGGCCGGGGTACCGCGCTGCAGCGCCAACCACAGCAGGACGACAAAAAACAGCAGCCAGGACAGGCGAACGAAGGTTTTCCAGCGGCGCGTAGCCCTTTGCTCGTTCAGCGTGGCAAAAACCAGTTTCTCCAGGGTCGCCTTCTCCCAGCCGGGAACGCCGGACGCGTCTGCCGCAGCGTACTTCCCCTTCAATTCGGCAGCCTCTTTCGTTTGCGGGGCGGGGGATTGCGGCAGGTCGGGCGATAACCCAGGCTCCCGGGACGGATCAAAGGAAGGGTCGGGGTTGCCGGGTTGGTTGGAATCGTTCATGGGGCTAGTTTAGAGAAGTATTCAAATCAGCAAGGGCTTGAGGTTGTAGGTGGCGTGCCAATAGACAATCTCTTCACGCTCGGAAAGCATGATCTTGACCAATCCTCCGCGGCACGGACCGCCAACGCACTGCCCGGTATCGGGCCGGTAGGCCGCGCCGTGGCTGGCGCACAGCAGCCACCGGCCGCTGTCGTCAAATACCCGGTTGGGCAGCCAGTCCAGCTCCATCGCCACATGGGTGCAGCGGTTCAAGTAGGCCTGCGGCAGACCCTGGAAACGGATGGCGAAGGCGCGGCAGGTCTGGCCGGCGTACACCACGTCAAATCCCACGGCCAGCCCGCCGTCCGCCAACTCGCGGCTGTTGCAAAGCGGAAGCGCCTCGTCCATGGCGTCAAGCCACATTCAGCCGTTGGCCAGCAGCCATTGGTGCAGGTCCTGCACCGAATGTGCCACATGCAGCGGATTCAGAACGGTGAAAGTGGACGGTTCATGCGCGCCGTAGCTCACGCCGACGCTGGCGCAGCCGGCGTTCAGCGCCATCTGCAGGTCGTGGGTGGTGTCGCCAATCATCAATATCCTGCTGGCAGGGAGGTCGAACTGCGCCATCAGTTCATGCAGCATCAGCGGGTCGGGCTTGCCAGCGGTTTCGTCGGCGGTCCGCGAGCCGTCAAAAACGCCTTTGAGTTCAACGTTTTGCAGGGTTTCGTCAAGCCCACGCCTTGATTTTCCGGTCGCCACCGCTAGCAAATGGCCACCTGCTTTGAGCGCGTCGAGCAGCGGCAAGACGCCGTCAAACAGGCTCAGGTCATTGAAATGAGTGGCGTAGTGGTGGCGGTAGCGCTCGCCGAGCTCCGGGTATTTCTCGGGCGGAACGTCGGGCGCGGCATGGACCAGCGCCTGCATCAGGCCCAGGCCGATGACATAGGCAGCGGCTTGCTGGGTCGGCTGCCGGCCGCCCACATCGCAAACGGCTGCCTGGATGCAGCGCACGATGATCTGGGTCGAGTCGTACAGCGTTCCGTCCCAGTCAAAGGCAATCAGTTCAAAATTTCGGGTATGCATAGACCAGATTGTCGCTGGACGGCATGCCCGATGCGTGATCTGCCGCGCAATTTTTCAGGAATCTCCGGCTTCCGCAGAAGCCTCGGCGGTGCGGTAAGGCAGGAACTGCTGCAGTTCCACCGGCAAGGCTGCCTGCAATTGGACGGCCTTGCGGGTCTTGGGGTGGTTGAACTTCAGGCTCCAGGCATGCAGAAACATGCGCTTCAACGAGGGCGAGCTGAGGCTGCTTTTTTGCAGTACCTTGTTCAGCTCGAAATCACCGTACTTGTCGTCGCCGGCAATCGGATGCCCTTCCCCTGCCAGGTGGACCCGAATCTGGTGTGTGCGTCCGGTCTTGATGGTGACTTCGAGCAGGCTGAACGGCGTGTCGGGCGCTAGCGGATTGGCGGCAATCTGGCTTTTCATCTTCACCAGCGTGACGGAGCGCATGGCATCGGGATGGTCGTTGGCGACGATCTTGACGCGCCGCTCACCGTTGGGCAGCAGGTATTTGTGCAGCGCCTTGTCGATCACGCGCAGCTTGACGGGCCAGTTGCCGCTGACCAGCGCCAGATAGACCTTGTCGGTTTCGCGTTCGCGGAACTGCTCCTGCAGCAGCTTCAAGGCCATGCGGCGCTTGGCGATCAGCAGGATGCCGCTGGTTTCGCGGTCCAGACGGTGCACCAGTTCCAGGAAATCAGCCTCGGGCCGGGCCATGCGCAGCTGCTCGATGATGCCGAAGCTCACGCCGCTGCCGCCATGCACGGCCACACCGGCCGGCTTGTCGATGGCCAGCAGGAAGTCGTCCTCGAACAGGATCGGGAATTCAGCGGCGGGCGCATAGCCGCCGACGGTCGAGCTGGCGCCGTGGCGCGCCACTTCGGTCATCACGCGCTGCATGACCTGGGCTTTTTGCTCCGCTCGCTCCGAGGTACGCACTGGCGGCAGGCGCACGATGTCGCCGGCCTCGACACGGGTGTCGGCATGCGCCCTGCCCTTGTTGACGCGCACTTCGCCGCTGCGGATGATGCGGTACACATGGGTCTTGGGCACGCCCTTGAGCTGGCGAATCAGGAAATTGTCGAGCCGCTGGCCCGCATAGTCCTCGTCGACCGTGACCAGCGTGGCTTGCGGCACGGTTGCCGCTGCATCAAGGGTTGGGGCTGGCATGACTTGGAGGACTGGTGGGACCGCTGCAGGAACGGGGCTGAATGGCGCTTTTATCGGGCGTTTTGCCTTGCCAGAAGCTGCCCCTATAATGTGTTTCACTAGCGATACGCTGTAAGTAGTTGATTTGTCTGGAGTTTAGTCCACACCAATCCAAAGCCCCTGAAAAGGTCTGCGAACAGCCTCGCTGGAAAGTCGATGCCACTGGTGGCAATGGCCCACAAGCGACGCGTGCTAGGCACCTCGCGGCAAGGGAATTGCCTTGCAGACGAGTCGATGCTTTGCGAATTCAACCACGGAATACCAAGGGATGCAGCTTCAGGTCACGGACCGAAGACTGCATTCGGATCCAGCTGAGATCAAGTCTTTTAACGGGTAACCCTCTGATGACAACACGGGTCAGTCTGATTTTTAGTTGCCTGCGGCGCCTCCTGGCCCTGCTTTATGGCATAAATCAGCCTTTAGCCCTTGTACATCGGGCGCAAACAGCTACTAATTTTGTAGCAAACCCTGTCAGATACCTGCTCACTCCATCCACGCGCCTACGCCCAGACTGACACGGGCCGACCGACAACCGGTCGGCCCGCTTGCTGTCAAAAGCTCTCCGGCAATTCCCCACGTTCGCATTGCGTTGTTCACGGCGTCGTTCAGCCATTTTTGGGCTTTAGAACGAAGAACAGTTAGGAACATTCATGAAACGCATGCTGGTCAATGCCACCCAGGCCGAAGAACGCCGCCTGGCGATTGTCGATGGACAAAAACTCCTCGACTACGAAATTGAAATTGAAGGGCGCGAGCAGCGCAAAGGCAACATCTACAAGGCCGTCGTCACCCGCGTCGAGCCGTCGCTCGAAGCCTGCTTCGTCGATTACGGCGAAGACCGCCACGGCTTTTTGCCATTCAAGGAAATCTCCAAGCAGTATTTTGCGCAAGGCGTGTCGGTCAGCCAGGCGCGCATCAGCGATGTGATCCGCGAAGGCCAGGAACTGCTGGTCCAGGTCGAGAAAGAAGAGCGCGGCAACAAAGGCGCGGCGCTGACCACCTTTGTCTCGCTGGCCGGCCGCTATGTGGTGCTGATGCCCAACAACCCGCGCGGCGGCGGCGTGTCGCGCCGCATCGAGGGCGAAGACCGGGCCGAACTCAAAGAAAACATGGACAAGCTGGAATACCCGGCCGGCGCCAGCATCATCGCGCGCACCGCCGGCATCGGACGCAGCGCGCCTGAACTGCAATGGGACTTGAACTACCTGCTCAAGCTCTGGACCGCGATCGATGGCGCCGGCAAGGGCGGCAAGGGCGCTTTCCTGATCTACCAGGAATCGAGCCTGGTGATCCGCGCCATCCGCGACTATTTCAACAGCGACATCGGCGACATTTTGTTCGACACCGACGATGTCTATGAGCAGGCGCGACAGTTCATGGCGCATGTGATGCCCGAGCACGAGCACCGCGTCAAGCGTTACCGCGACGATGCGCCGCTGTTCTCGCGCTTCCAGATCGAGCACCAGATCGAGTCGGCCTATGCCCGCACCGTGCAGCTGCCTTCGGGCGGCGCCATCGTCATCGACCACACCGAAGCGCTGGTGTCGGTGGATGTGAACTCGGCCCGCGCCATCAAGGGCGGCGACATTGAGGAAACCGCCACCCGCACGAACCTGGAAGCCGCCGACGAAGTGGCGCGCCAGATGCGCCTGCGCGACCTGGGCGGCCTGATCGTCATCGACTTCATCGACATGGAAGAGTCGCGCAACCGCCGCGACGTGGAAAACCGGCTGCGCGACGCGCTGCGGCAAGACCGCGCCCGGGTGCAGTTTGGCACCATCAGCAAGTTCGGCCTGATGGAAATGAGCCGCCAGCGGCTGCGCCCTGCCCTGTCGGAAGGCGCGTCCATCCCCTGCCCGCGCTGTGGCGGTTCTGGCCATATCCGCGACACCGAAAGCTCGGCGCTGCAGATCCTGCGCATCATCCAGGAAGAGTCGCTCAAAGACAGCACGGCTTCGGTGCTGTGCCAAGTGCCGGTCGATGTGGCGTCTTTCCTGCTGAACGAAAAACGTTCGGAAATCAGCAAGATCGAGATGAAGCAGCGCATCAACGTGCTCTTGGTGCCCAACAAGACGCTGGAAACGCCAAACTACAAGCTGGAACGCCTCAAGCACGACGACCCGCGCCTGGACAACATCGAGGCCAGCTACAAGATGGCCGACGAAGCCGACGACGCCACGACCGTGACGCGCCGCAGCCAGGAAAAGCACAACAAGCAGGAACCGATCATCAAAGGCGTGCTGCCCGATGCGCCGGCCCCGATGGCACCGCCCAAGCCGGTGGCTGTCGCCCCTGTGGCAGCCAAGGCGCCGCCTGCGCCCCCGGTTCATGTGCCGGCGCCTGCGCCCGCCGAAAAGGGCTTGTTTGGCTGGATCAAGAACCTGTTCAGCATGGCCGAAACACCCGAGCCGGCAGCGGCGCCCGCGCCCGTCCTCAGGGAAGTGAAAAGGGATGCGACACAAGAGGCTGCGTCGCGCGAAGGCCGGTACGGCGAAGCACGTGGTGAACAGCGGTCCGAGCGCGGCGGCCGCACGGAACGTGGCGGTCGCCCTGAAGGCAGCCGGAATGACGGTGGCCGCGGTGACGGCGGCCGGAACGATGGCCGGCGCAGTGGCGGCCGCGGACGTCCTGAGGGCGCCGCGCCAGAAGGCCGCGGCGAAGCACGTCCGGACAGCCGTGGCGGCGAGCAGCGCCGTGAACGCAACCCGGAAGGCCGCATCGAGGCTGGCCGTCCCGAGCGACAAGAACGCCAAGAGCGACAAGACCGCCAGGAGCGTCCAACCGGTGAATTCCGTGCAGAAAACCGCAGCGAAGGTCGTGGCGACAGCGAATCCCAGCCGCGCAATGAAGCGCCGGGCCAGGTCCGCGACAGCCGTGGTGGCGAGCGCGGCCGGACCCGTGAAGGCCGTGCCGAGCGACCCGAGCGCAGCGACCGGGCTGAACGCGGCGAGCGCATTCCGCGCGATGCCGTCGAGCAGGACCTGGCACTGGCCAACCAGGCGGCCATGGCTGCCGCCATGGGTGGCGACGTCGCGGCACCTCGCCAGGAACGGCCGGCCGAGGAAAACGGACGTGACGGCGAGCGCCGCCCAACCGGCGGACGCGACGAAGCGCGCAACGAAGCACGTGCCGAAGGCAGCAGCGAGCAGCCGCCGGTCGAAGGGCGCCGTGAACGCAATCCACGGAGCGGAGAGCGGGGAGGCGAACGCTCCAGCCGTCGCAACGAGCACCGGGACGAGCGCAACGACGGGGCTGCCGCACCAGTTGCAGGCGCGCAGGCTGACAGTTTCGATGCGGCGCATCCGGCGGTTGTGTCCGGCCTGCCCGGTTTGAACGAAGCAGGCAATGCACCAGCACCGCTGTCATCATCGACCGACGTGCAGGCGCGTCCTGAAAGCCAGGAAGAAAGCCAAGAGCGCCAGCCACGCGAACGCAAGAGCCGTGACCGCTATGGCCGCGAACGTCGCGAGCGGGGTGACCGTGGCGAGCCAGCCGTGCAAGGCGGGGAAACCGTAGTCAAGACCAGCGTTTTTGAGCCAAATCCGCCTTATCCGCAGGATGGACAAGCGTCCGTGACGCCTGAATTGGTAGCACCGCAAGTTTTTCCAGTGGCTGCACTCACCCAAGCGCCTGTCGCTACTGTGTCGCCAGTGCCACCGGCCACCGCGCTGCCTGTCGCGGCACCGGCACCAACTTCGGAGCGCATGCACGCAGCACCAGTGCCAACTGCGGCACTGCAAGCCAAAGCCGGCAGCCTGCCCAAGGTTCAGTCTTACGACCTGCCTTTGCAGGACCTGGCTCAGGTGGCTGAGGGTTCAGGACTGCAGTGGGTGAATTCCGACGCCACCAGGATTGCCGAAGCGCAGGCTGCCATCGCCGCTGAAGTCAAGCCGATCACGGTACGCCGCGAGCGCCCTGCGCCGGTGGTCCTGGAAGCAGCGCCCCTGGTGCTGGTCGAGACCAAGCGCGACTTGGGCAGCATGCCACTGCCATTCGAGAAATCGGCCGACTGACCTGACCCGCCGGGCAGCTTGAGTTCCTGAAACGGGAGGTCATGCAAAGCCCAGCTGCCAAGGCCGCATCCCACGGGATGCGGCTTTTTTTTTCGCGGTCAAAGCGGCCGGGTTCAGGCGGATGGCGCGTTCACGGGGCTCTCGTGGGTTTCGTGTCTAGGGCGCCCCGTGATTTCCGGCCTTCCGGCAGGAACTTGCCTGCGCAGAAGCGCGGTATGGGGTAGAGCGAAACCACCCTGGCTCTCGAACGAATGTTAGATATCAAAAAGGCTTCTTCCGCAGTCTGCATCTGCACCACAAGCTATTGATTCAGAAGCAAAATACTGTTTTTTATATGTGGTGATTGCCAATACGCGGTTTTTTTCTTTAGCGGCACCGCAATGCCTCGACCTGCACGCCAGGCAACAGGAAAAGTAGGAAAAAGAGCCGGTCAGGGCTGCGCGGCGCGCTTGTAGGCTTCCGTGGCAGCGGCATCGTCCTGGCGCTGCTCGGCCAGCACGGCCAGGGCGCGCCAGGCGTTGCGATACAGCAGCCTGTCCTGCAGGGCCGGCGCGGCCTGGCTCAGGAGTTGGCGCGCCTTGCCCCAGAGTTGCCGACTCAGGCAGGCCATGCCGGCCAGATACAGCAAATTGGCATCCCGAGGCCGGCTGACCTGGGCCGCCTCGATACGCGCCAGCCATTCACCATCGAGCGTGTCCATGCCGGCTTCCAGCACCGTGATCAGCTTCATGCGCAGGTTGTCGCCCAGTTCGGAGCGGGGCTCTAACATGCGCTCCCACACAGGCACAAGCCAGGAACGGGCCAACGCCGCATCGCCATGCAGGCTGATCAGCCGGGCTGCCGCATGCACGCACAGCTCGGGCATGGCGCGCTCACTGTCGTCCAGCAATGTCCAGGCCTGCTGCAACTGCACCGGGTCACGGGCATCGTCAAGCAGTTCGAGTGCCAGGCCGCGCAGGATGCTGTGCGCCGCAACCGGCGAGAACGCCCGATGCTTGGCCAGCAGGCGCGCGGTTTCCAGCGCTGGCAGGGTCTGCCGTCCGTAACGGGCGGCGCGCAGCTTCATGCGCAGGGCCAGCGTGCGGCGCGACGCGCCCTGCGGCAGCTGGCCGAGCCAGTCGAGGGTGGCGCCAGCATCATGGTCTTCAAGCGACCAGCGGGCGGCGCGAAACAGCACGCCTTCGCGTACTTCCTGGGCATGGCGGGCGGATGAATTTTGCAGGGCAAGCGCCAGATGCCGGTTGCGCAGGGCCTTGTTTTGCAGCGCCTGCGCGCTTTCGGCCACCAGCAGGTGCGACAGCGAGCGCAACTGGCTGGCCAGGCTGTCGCTGTGGCCGGTGGGCTGTCCCGTCGTCTCGGTGGTCACGCCCAGGCTTTTTTCCTGTGCCAGCGCATTCTGGGCCGACTTGGCCGAGCGGATGAAGCGCCCGGCCATCAGGTGCGCCAGCGCATCCATGAGCGCGCCATACATGGCTCGCTCTTTTTGCTGCGCACGCCAACGCCGGGCCTCGACCGGCAGTGAAAACAGCGCCGACAGTGCGCGCGAGGCCAGGTACAGCAGCATGAACAGCCCGACCAGCAGCAGCACCGTCAGGTTGAAGGACACATCGACCCGGTGCGGCGGCCAGAACACCGTGACGACGGCCTGGTTGTTACCGGCAAACAGAGCGACCGCGACGGCGATGCCGAACAGGGCGATGAACCAGAGAGCGGCGCGCATGGTGTGGTCTGACCTGCCTGTGTCTGGCGCTTGGCGCTCAACGACCGGCGGCCGCAGTGGCCAACGCGGCCAGGGTTTCGTCGAGCCGGGGCAGGTCAGTGTTCTTGAGCTGGCCCTGCACCTGCACCAGCAGCTGGCGTGCGGCTTGGGTTTTGCGCGCCGCAGGGTCAAAGTACTTGCCCAACCAGTTGCCGGCATTGAGCAGGTCGGCGCGCGCGGCGTCGGTTTGTCGCGACAACAGGGCCAGGCGCGCGTTGAGCAGCCGCAGCTTGAGGTTTTCGCGCAGGAAAAATGCCTGCTCGGGCGCCAGTAGCGCGGCTTCGGGCTGGTCGATGCGGCTGACCCGCAGCAGCTGGCTGGCTTCCAGCCGCAGGCTGCCCGCCACCCGGCTCGACCAGGCACGCAGCGCCAACGTGTCAACGCCCGGCAGCCAGGATTTCTTGCCAGCGTTCGGGGCATCGCCCTGCGGCTCGGCCGCCACGGCATCGACGGCACGCGCAATGTTGTTGCTGGCCGCTTCATTAGCGACCGGCAGTTCGTCCACCAGGCGGGCCAGTTCGTCCAGTTTGAGCATCAGCGCCGGCACGTCGGCAATGCTGGCGTTCTTGACGCGCTCGATGTCGCGGGTGATGGCGCGCTGAAGAGGGTTCAGGCGCGGTTGCGCGGCGCGCGTCAGCCGGGTTTCGGCCGATTTCAGCGCCGCCAGCAAGGGCTCGGCGCTGCCGGTCAGCAGGGCGCGCTGCTGGGCCAGCCGCAGGTCGGATTCGACATCGACGACCAGGTTTTCGTCGCGCGAGCGTGACAGGCTCTGCATCAGTTCTTCGAGCTGGCTGCGCTGCAGGATGACTTCGCCCAGACGGGTTTCCAGCAGGGCCAGGCGCACCGACTGCTCCCGGGTGCTGTTCTGCGCATCCTGCGCCAGGGTGCGCGCTTCAATCGACTGTGCGCTGGTGTTGGTCGTGCGCCGCGCGAGTTCTTCCTGAATGGAGCCCAGCTTTTGCCACAGCGCTGCGCTGCCCAGCAGGCCGGCCGCCGCCAGCGCCGCGACGCCTAGTGCCCAGCTGCGGGGCACCAGCCACGCATCCAGCGGGGCGGCCTGCGTTATCGCGTTGGAGGGCACGCCACGGTCGAGTGCCGGCTCGCCTGCGGGCGGCGGGTGGCTCAACGGGGGCAAGGCTGGGGGACTGTCGCTCATGGATGCTGCAATTCTATCGAGCCAAGCGCCTGCCGGATGTCCTGGAGCGCCGGGCGTGACTCCACAACAACACCCCATCCGGCGGCGCACACCGCCTGGGCGATGCGGGGATGGGTGGCGATGGCGCGGGCGCGGTGCCAGTTCATACCTTGCAGGCCGGCCAGCCGAAGCAGATGGGCGACGGCTTCGGAACTGCTGAACAGCCAGACCGAGCCATCGGCGCTGGCCTGCCGCGCGCGCGCGACCTGCGCGTCGGTCAATAAAGGTGGGCGGCGCTGGTACACGCCGACAAAATCGACGCTGGCGCCGGCATCCTGCCATTGGCGGGCAATCCAGTCGCGCCCGGAGCTGGGCTTTTCAGCGCCGGCGCTCTGGCCGCGAACGACCAGTACCCGGCGGCTCTGCCAGTCACGCGCCCCGATAACCTGCCACAGGGCTTCGGAATCAAACTGGTGCGCATCGGCCGCCGGCGCGTCGATTTGCGCGGCGGGAACGCCGGCGGCACGCAGCGCGGCCACGGTGCCGGGGCCGGGCGCCATGAAGCGCAGGTGCGGAGGAATTCCTGGAAATTCGCCACTTGCTACGTTATCAATAGCTGCTTGCGCCCGTACAACCTGCGCAAGAGGCATTTTTTGCTTGAAAAAGTGAGTGACGGCATGGCCGCTGACAAACATGCAGGCGGCGTAATCGTCCAGCGCCTGCCAGGCATAGTTCAGCGCCTGCACGTCGGCAGCTTCTGAAAGGGGTGCGATGTCAATCAGCGCAAAGGCCTCGGCGGAAATGCCGGCCTGCACCAGCTGCTGCACCCACAATCCGGCATCGGGTTCGGGCCGGGTCACGATGACGCGGGCAGTTGTCATGCGTTCATGCGGTCAGGCCGGTGCGGGTCAAACTGGCAGCGGCGTGTTGCCGGCCCAGACCGCGCCGCCAGCGCGCAGCTGCGCCGCCACGGCTTCACCCAGCGCCTCGGCTTCGGCAAAGGTCTGCACGACAGCGCTTTGCCGGGCATGCACCAGCGGCGCGGGCGCGGCTTGATGGGCGCCCGACAGCGCATCGGCTGTGGCCGGCTCACCCCAGGCGGCATCAAGGCGCAGCGCACCACCGCTGCCGGCGGTGACAAAAGCGGCCAGCGGCATGGAGCAGCTGCCGCCCATGGCACGCGAGACGGTGCGCTCGGCCGTGACCGCCAGCCAGGTCGGCTGGTGCGCCAGCGTGGCCAGCGCCTTGATCAAATCGGCCCGGTCGGCCCGCACCTCAATGCCCAGCGCGCCCTGCCCGGCCGCCGGCAGCATGTCGGCGGGCGCGAAGGTGTGGCGGATGCGTGATTCCAGCTTCAGCCGCTTGAGGCCGGCGGCGGCCAGCACGATGCCGTCGTACTGGCCTTCGTCGAGCTTGCGCAGCCGGGTGTCCAGGTTGCCGCGCAGGGGCTGGATGACCAGGTCGGGACGAAGCGCCTTGAGCAGCACCAGCCGGCGCAGGCTCGACGTGCCGACAACAGCGCCGTGCGGCAGTTCGGCCAGCGAGGCAAAGCGGTTGGAGACAAACGCATCGTGCGGGTCTTCGCGCGCCAGGACGCAGGCCAGCGCGAAGCCGTCGGGCAGGTCCATCGGTACGTCTTTCAGCGAATGCACCGCCAGATCGGCCCGGCCTTCGGCCAGCGCAACTTCCAGCTCTTTCACGAACAGACCCTTGCCGCCGACCTTGCTCAGCGAGCGGTCAAGAATCTGGTCGCCCAAGGTGGTCATGCCCAGCAGTTCGACCCGCCAGCCCAGGCGCGCTTCCAGCAGCGCCTTGACATGCTCGGCCTGCCACATGGCCAGGCGGCTTTCGCGCGTGGCGATGACCACTTTGGGCGTTTTTTGGGGAGTTTGAAGCGCTGCTGCCACTGGTAACCTGTTGGTAATCTATAGAGGGAGTGAATGCTAGCATGCGCGATTTGATCCTCATTTCACCCGCCACCAGACGCAAAGGACCAGAATGCCGACTTCCGAACGCACGAAAAAAACCAAGAACGCTGTCAGGCCCGATAGCCCGGCCCCCGTGGCCGAGTCCGTCAAACCTGCCACGCCGTCGGTTCGCGCCAGGAACAACGAGCGCCCGCTGGTCGAGGACATCCGCCTGCTGGGCCGCATCCTGGGCGACGTAATCCGCGACCAGGAGGGCGTGGCCGCGTATGAGCTGATCGAGCAGGTGCGCACGTTGTCGGTTGCCTTCCGGCGCGATGCGGACCAGGAAGCCGACAAGGCGCTCAAGACCCTGCTGAAGGACCTGAGCGGTGACCAGACCGTCAGCGTGATCCGCGCCTTCACCTATTTCAGCCATCTTGCCAATCTGGCCGAAGACCGCCACCACATTCGCCGCCGCGCCGTCCACGAGCGCGCCGGCGACACGCAGGAAGGCAGCATCGACGTGGCGCTGGCCCGGTTGCGCTGGGCCGGCATCGCCCCCAAGACCATATCGGACACGCTGGCGCGCAGTTTTGTATCGCCGGTGCTGACCGCCCACCCGACCGAAGTGCAGCGCAAGAGCATCCTCGATGCCGAGCGCGGCATTGCCCAGCTGCTGACGGCGCGCGACAGCATCAAGGCCATGGCGCTGGCCGTGAGCAGCGCCAAGGATGCGCTCACGCCGCGCGAGCTGGACGCCAACGAGGCGCAGTTGCGCGCCCGCGTCATGCAGCTGTGGCAGACCCGCCTGCTGCGCATGTCCAAGCTGACCGTGGCTGATGAAATCGAGAATGCGCTGAGCTACTACGAGGCGACGTTCCTGCGCGAGATTCCGAAAATCTACGCCAGCCTGGAGCGCGAACTCGGCATGCAGCCGGTGCACAGCTTTCTGCGCATGGGCCAGTGGATTGGCGGCGACCGGGACGGCAACCCGAACGTCAACGCCGACACGCTGAACCATGCGCTGCGCCGGCAGGCCGACGTGGCGCTGCGCCACTACCTGACCGAGGTGCATCTGCTGGGCGGCGAGCTGTCGATGTCGGCCATCCTGGTCGAGTGCAGCGCTGCGATGCAGCAACTGGCCCAAAGTTCGCCCGACACCAGCGAGCACCGCCAGGATGAACCCTACCGGCGCGCGCTGACCGGCGTTTATGCCCGGCTGGCGGCCACACTGAAAGCGCTGACCGGCGGCGAAGCGGCGCGCCATGCGGTGGCGCCGCAGAACGCCTACGCCACGGCGGAAGAGTTCCTGGCCGACCTGCGAACGCTGCAGGCCTCGCTGGTCGGCCACCATGGCCAGGCACTGACGGCCCAGCGCCTGCATCCGCTGATCCGCGCCGTCGAAGTGTTCGGCTTTCACCTGGCCACGGTCGATCTGCGCCAAAGCTCCGACAAGCATGAAGAGGTCGTCGCCGAACTGCTGGCCGTGGCGCGAATCGATGCCGGCTACGCCAGCCTGAACGAAGCGGCCAAGCGCACGCTGCTGCTGAAGATGCTCAACGACGCCCGACCGCTGCGCGTGCCGGGCCATGTTTACTCGGAACTGGCCCGCGTCGAACTGGCGATTTTCGAAGCCGCCCTGAGCGCGCGCGCCCGGTTTGGCAAGGAAGCGATTCGCCACTACATCATCAGCCACACTGAAACGGCCAGCGACCTGCTCGAAGTGCTGCTGCTGCAAAAGGAAGTCGGCCTGATGCACGGCGTGCTGGGGGATGCGCAAGACAAGAGCGGCTCAACCTGTGACCTGATCGTCGTGCCGCTGTTTGAAACCATCGAAGACCTGCGCAATGCCGCGCCCATCATGCGCGCGTTCTATGCGCTGCCGGGCGTGGCCGCACTGCTGCAGCGCAGCGGCGCCGAGCAGGACATCATGCTCGGCTACAGCGACAGCAACAAGGACGGCGGCATCTTCACCAGCAACTGGGAGCTGTACCGCGCCGAAATCGCGCTGGTTGAGCTGTTCGACCAGCTGGCCGTGTCGCATGGCATCACGCTGCGGATGTTCCATGGCCGCGGCGGCACCGTGGGCCGGGGGGGCGGTCCCAGCTACGAAGCCATTTTGGCGCAGCCGCCCGGCACGGTGCGCGGCCAGATCCGCCTGACCGAACAGGGCGAAGTCATCGGGTCGAAGTACGCCAACCCGGAAATCGGCCGGCGCAACCTGGAAACGCTGGTCGCTGCGACGCTCGAAGCCACGCTGCTGCAGCCGACCAAGCCGGCAACGCAGGCTTTTTTGCAGGCCGCCGACGAACTGTCGCGGGCCAGCATGGCCGCCTACCGGGCGCTGGTGTATGACACCCCGGGCTTCACCGAGTATTTTTTCAGCGCCACACCAATCCGCGAGATTGCCGAGCTCAACATCGGCTCGCGGCCGGCGTCACGCAAGCCGTCCCAGCAGATCGAGGACCTGCGGGCGATTCCCTGGGGTTTCAGCTGGGGCCAGTGCCGACTGACCCTGCCCGGCTGGTACGGATTCGGCAGCGCCATCGCGCAGTTCCTGGACCAGGGCGGCACACCGGAGAGCCGCAAAGAGGCGCTGGCGCTGCTGAAAAAAATGTACCGCCAGTGGCCTTTCTTTCGCACCTTGCTGAGCAACATGGACATGGTGATGGCCAAGAGCGACCTGGCGCTGGCCTCGCGTTATGCCGAGCTGGTGGCCGACGCCAAGCTGCGCAAGAAAATATTTTCCGCCATCGACGGCGAATGGCACCGCACCGCCCAGGCGCTGACGCTGATCACCGGCGACCGGCAGCGGCTGGCCGGCAACGCCGCGCTGCAGCGCTCGATCCGCCACCGCTTTCCGTACATCGATCCGCTGCATCACCTGCAGGTTGAACTGGTGCGACGCTACCGCGCCGGCCAGACCGACCAGCGGGTGCAAACCGGCATCCATATCTCGATCAACGGCATTGCCGCTGGCCTGCGAAATACCGGCTGACAGCGAGTATCGGCCGGGTCCTACACAGCTAACAGTGGTCAGCGATAGCCGTTGACAAAGGCAGGTTCTAACATCGGAAATAAGCCAAAAATTTCGCGATTCCAGCGCGTCCAGAGCACCAACTTCCGAGAGGACCTGACCCATGACCCCTACCCATGCACAGTCTGCCCGCCGCCTTTCTCTGAGCAATGAGTTGGTGTCCAGCGACTTCATGGCGCTTGCCTCCCACATGACGGATTGCCAGCGTTCGAGAGGCCGGTTCTTCACCTTGCGCACCCGGCTTGAAAGTTTGCATGCCATCACGGCATCCCGGCTGGTGACTACTGGTGCCGCATTGGTCGTATGCAGCCTGGGCCTGGTAGGCCTGGGTCTGTTGACGATGGTTTGACCGGGTGAATCCTGCCGTACTGGACCGGCTTGGAACGCTCAGCCCCCATGCCCGAGAACGCTTGCTGTCTCAGGAGGGACCTGCCGAACCTTCGATTCGGGCGGAACTTTTCGGCATCCAGCGCTTTGAAGAGCACGGCTGCAGCTTGGCGCAGGCGCAGGTTGTTGAGAACGATGCTCAGTCGTTGCGCCATTCCCCGTTCTTTCCACGCGTCGAGGAAAATCTGGCGGCGCTGCGCGTTGCCTATGACTATGTTGCGCTGAGCTCGCACAGCGCTCATTACGCCACACCGGCGGCCGAATGGCTGCTGGACAATTTCCCGCTGATCGAAGCGCAGCTTCAGCAAATCCGTGAGGGCGTGCCGCGCCGCTTTTACGCCCGGCTGCCCAAGCTGGCCGTTCTGCCGCTGCGCGGATTGCCGCGCGTCTATGGCATTGCCTGGGCTTATGTGGCGCACACCGACAGCGTTCTGAACCCAGAAGTATTCACCGCCTTCCTGAATGCTTACCAGAGCTGCAGTGAATTGCGCCTGAGCGAACTGTGGGCCCTGCCGACGACGCTGAGAGTGGTGCTGCTGGAAAACCTGCGCCGCATGGCCGATGACATTGCGCGCAGCAAACTGGCGCGCGAAGTCGCCCATGCGGTCTGGGACAGCGGACAAGCGCTGGACGAGGCGGACCTGGACACGCTCAACAGCCTGATGCGCCAGCGTGGCGTGCAGCGCAGCTACCAGACCCAGTTGTGGCAGCGTCTGCCGACAGAAATTTCAGGCGACACCTCCGCTGTAGTGCGCTGGATCGAGAAGAACTGCCCGGATGGCCATGCCCTGATGCTGGAAAGCCAGAGCGCCCAGGTTGCATCCAACCTGACCGTTGGCAACATCATCACGACGCTGCGCGTGATTGGCCAGATTGACTGGGTCGAGCTGATCGAGCCGGTCAGCCGGTCCCTGCAGGTGCTGCGGCAACTGCCCGGCTTTGCACGCGAAAGCGAAAGCACACGCCAGCAGATCACCCGGGCCATGGAGCAACTGGCCCGCGACAGCCAAAAAACCGAGCATGAAGTGGCCCAGGCGGTGGTGACGGCGGCCCTGTCGCTGCCCGGCGACCTGGCGGCAGACGCCGCCGAGCGAACGGCAGGTTTTTACCTGATGGGCGATGGCCGTGTCCGGCTTGAAACCGAGCTTGGCATGCCAGCGCAGCGCACGCGGCAACGCCTGAACTGGCGCCGTTGGCGCCTGAGCCTGTACATCGGCTGCATCACATTGGTGACACTGGTGATGGTGCTGATGGCCACGCGCCATGCCGACTGGCACCGCTGGCAGGCCCTGGTGGCGCTATTCCTGCTGGCCGGCCCCGCCTTCGAGGCTGCATCGGCTTTTGTGCATCGCCTGATTGCCGAGTCCCTGAAAGTCCGGTCCCTGCCGCGCCTCGGCTTTGTGTCCGGCATTCCGCCTGAACATCGGGTGTTGGTGGTGATCCCGACGCTGCTCACCTCCTCCCACGCCAACGAGGCACTGCTGCAGCAGCTGGAGTTTCACTGGCTGGCCAATCGGGAGAACGAAGCCCAGTTTGCCCTGCTCTCCGACTGGGTCGATGCGACCGAGGCCAGCCTGCCCGGTGATGACGCGCTGGTGCAGGATGCGCTGACCCGGCTGGAAACGCTGAATGCACGCTACCCTGCAGGCGCAGGCCGCCCGCCGCGCTTCCTGCTGATTCACCGGCCGCGCAGCTGGTGCGAAACCCAGCAGCGCTGGCTCGGTTGGGAACGCAAGCGCGGGAAGCTTGAGCAGCTGATGCGCCTGCTGGCTACTGGCAGCATGGAAGGATTCCAGCCGCTGGCACCGACTTTTCAGCTGGCCGACAATATTTGCTACGTGGTCACGCTGGACAGCGACACCGGCCTGCCGCCCGGCGCATTGCGCGAACTCGTCGCCATTGCCGCCCATCCGATGAATGCGCCGCGGGTGGACCCCCTCCTGCGCCGGGTGGTCAGCGGCTACGCCATCTTGCAGCCCCGCATGGTCACGCCGCTGCCCGGCCGTTTGGAGGACACCGCCTACCACCGGCTGTTTGCCGGCCAGTGCGGCATCGATCCTTATAGCAGTGGCGTCTCCGATGTTTACCAGGACCTGTTCGGCACGGGGAGTTTCAGCGGCAAGGGACTGCTGCATGTCAAGGCACTGCATGCCGTGCTGGACCGCCTCCTGCCCGATGAAGCGGTGCTTAGCCATGACCTGCTTGAAGGCAGCATTGCACGCTGCGGCTTTGTCAGCGATGTGATGCTCGTCGAGGATGCGCCCCACCATGCCGGCGTGGCCGCATCGCGCCAGCACCGCTGGACGCGCGGCGACTGGCAGCTGATCCCGCTGCTCTGGGATGCCCGGCTGTACGGCATTGACGCCCTGGGTGCCTGGAAAATGCTTGACAACCTGCGCCGTTCGCTGGTTTTTCCTGCCGCGTTTGCATTGCTTGTCTGGGTGATCTTCACCGGCGCATTGCCCCTGGGCACCGCATTTCTGGCAGTCATTGCCGCGCTGCTGGCCGGGCCGCTGCTGGGCGCGCTGGCAGGCTTGGTGCCGACCCACGCTGGCATTGCCTGGCGACACTTTTTCAAGCGCGGCCGAGCCGAGTTGCGCATCACGCTGGGCGCTGCCGCCTGGCAGTTCAGCCAGATACCGGCGCAGTCGGTCCTGCTGCTTGATGCGGCGCTGCGTTCGGTCTGGCGCATGCGCGTCAGCCGCCGCCGACTGATGGAATGGACCACCGCAGCGCAGGCGCAATCGGCGTCGCGCAGGGAGCTTTTCGTGTTTGTGCACCAGCATGCCGCAGCGTCGCTGCTGTGCGCCACGCTGGCCATGGCCGCACCTTGGGCGGCCCACCCGTGGGCCGGCATCTTCCTGTTTCTCTTCTGGGGCGCCTCGCCGATCGCCGCTTGGTGGTCCAGCCAGCCGCGCCCGGCCAGCACCGAGCATGCGCTGCATGCCGGAGACAAACGCTACCTGTTGGCGCTGGCACGCGATACCTGGCGCTTTTTCGAGCGCTGCGTCGGGCCTGAAGACAACCACCTGCCGCCCGACAACCTTCAGCTGGTCCCCGACCCCACGCTGGCGCACCGCACCTCGCCCACCAACATCGGCCTGTACCTGCTGGCGGTCTGCTGCGCCCGCGAATTCGGCTGGATCACGACCCCTGAAGTCATCCGTCGCCTGCAGGCGTCGCTGGACAGCATCGACAAGCTCGCCAAGCACAACGGCCACCTGCTCAACTGGTACGACACGCGCACGCTGGAAGTCCTTCTGCCCGCTTATGTGTCGTCCGTCGACAGCGGAAACCTGGCCGGCATGCTGCTGGCCGTGGGTCAGGCTTGCCATCAGTTGGCTCAGCAAGCAGACCAGCAAGGCAGCGACGGCGGAGAGTCACAGTTACATTCACAGACAGCGCTGCGCAGCCTGGCCGGGCGCTGCGCCAGCCTCTATGAGGCCATGGATTTCAAGGGCCTGTATGACCCCAAGCGCCGCCTGTTCCATATCGGTTTGCGGGTTGAGGAACAGGCGCTGGACATCAGCTATTACGACCTGTTGGCGTCCGAGTCGCGGCTGACCAGCTTTCTGGCGATTGCCAAGGGAGACGTGCCCAAGCGCCACTGGAGCGCCCTGGGCAGGCCATTCCTGTCGGTGGGCGGTGCGCCCGGGCTGGCTTCGTGGTCGGGTTCGATGTTCGAATACCTGATGCCGTCGTTGCTGATGCACGAGCCTGCTGAGGGACTGCTGCAGACCATGGCGCGTTCGGCCATTGCCGCGCAGCGGGAATTCGGCCGGCAGCAATCGCTGCCCTGGGGCGTTTCGGAATCGGCCTATTTTGCCCAAGACCATTCGCTGGCCTACCAGTATTCACCCTTTGGCGTTCCGCGCTTGGCGATGCGGCGCACGCCACTGACCGACCGCGTGGTCGCGCCTTATGCCACCTTGCTGGCCACGCTGTTTGAGCCGGCAGCATCGGCAGCCAACCTGCGGCGGCTCGAAGCGCTGGGCGGGCGTGGCGAGTTCGGAATGTTCGAAGCGCTCGACTTCACCGCCTCGCACCAGCCTGAAAGGCAGGCCTTCAGCATCGTTCAGACCTTCATGACGCACCACCACGGCATGTCGCTAGTGGCGCTGTGCAATGTGCTGTGCCTGGATGCGCCCCGGCGCTGGTTCTGTGCCGAACCTCAGGTGGCCGCGCATGAATCCCTGCTGCATGAACGCACGCCGCGCCAGATCATTGAAACCGCCAGTCCGCGCCAGCCGCCCATGCTGGATGCGCAAAACAGCGCGCCGGTGTTCCATTCGCGCGACGTCAATCCGGTGCAGCTTGGCTGGAAACCGACCCACCTGCTGTCCAACGGGCGCTACAACGTGGCCCTGCGCGCCAGCGGTGCGGGCGTCAGCCGCTGGCAGGGCCGCAACATCAGCCGCTGGCGCGACGACCTGCTGCGCGACAGCCATGGCTGTTTTTTCTACCTGAACCTGGGCGGCAACGAAGGCACCGGGTCCCTGACCGCCGTGCCGGCGCCCCTGCCAGGCTGGCGCTACCAGGCGCGTTTCATGGCCGACCGGGTGCAGTTCGAGGCGCAGGGCGACAGCCTTACCACCAGCATCAGCGTGTTGGTCAGCCCCGAGGACGATACAGAACTGCGTACTGTGCAACTGCACAACACCGGCCGGACCGCGCGCGTCGTCGAACTGGTGTCGTGCTTTGAGGCAGTGCTGGCGGATCCGCGCGCCGACGAAGCGCATCCGGCGTTTTCCAACCTGTTCGTGCAGACCCGCTGGGAGCCGCAATGGCGCGCCTTGCTGCTCAAGCGCATGCCACGCCTGCATGGCGACCCGCAAATGGCGGTGGCGCATTTCCTGGCCGAGGCCGATGCCGACCTGCTGTCGGTCGATTGCATCGCCGACCGCCGGATTTTTGCCGGGCGCCATCAACCGCAGCATGTGCCTGCCCTGGGGGACCAGCCCATGGACACCGACGGCAACCCGATCAATGGCCTGGACCCGGTGGCCAGCCTGCGCCTGACCCTGCGGCTGGCGCCCGGTGCCGTGGCCCGCCTGAGCTTTGCCACGGCGGCGGCGCAGACGGAAGACGAACTCATTGCGCGCATCGACAAGTACCTGCAGCCCATGCACATCGTGCGCGCCACCCAGATGGCGGCCACGCTGGCGCAGGTCCGGCTGCGCGACCTGACCCTGACGCCCGAAGAACACCTGGCGGTGCAGGACCTGACAACCACCTTGATGTACAGCACGCCCCGGCTGAATGCAGTGGCCGGGCCGCTGGACCAGCGCCAGTTGTGGCGCTTTGGTATTTCGGGCGACAAACCCATCGTGCTGGTACGCATCCAGGCGGCCAGCGGGCTGCCGATGGTCCATGCCCTGCTACGCGCCCAGCCCTGGTGGACCTTTGGCGGTTTGGCGGTTGACTTGGTGGTGCTGAACAGCGAACCCAATTCCTACCTCATGCCCCTGCAGCGCGACATTTTGGCGCTGCGCGATCGGCTGATGCAGCGCGTGCAGAACAGCTTTGCCAAGGGAGGCGAGCTGTCATCGAGCTTTCACCTGCTGCGCGAGCCCGAAACCTCTGCCGCTGAGAAAGCCGCGTTGGCCGGCTTGGCGCGGGTGGTTCTCACCGCTGACGGCCGGGGACTGGAAACGCAGGTGGCCGCCTTGCGCACCGGCGTCTGGCCAGCACAGCAGGCCAGCCTGGCCGGCGGAACGCTGCTTTCGGCCCGGCCCGAGACCGCCCTGGCCAACGGCGTGCCGGCAGTTGCACCGGTGCCAGAAGATGCCGGCCAGTTTGACCCGGCCAATGGGGAATTCTGGTTTGACCTGCAGGGCGGCCAATCGCTGCCGCGTCCCTGGGTCAATGTCATCGCCAATCCGGAATTTGGCTTTCAGGTATCCGAAACCGGCAGCGGCATGAGCTGGGCCAGCAACAGCCGCATGCACCAGCTCACGCCGTGGTCGAACGACCCGGTCGTTGACCCTGCATTCGAGCACTGGCTGCTGCAGGACATCGACAGCGGCCAGATTTTCCCCTTGGCGCCCTCGGTGCTGGCAGGCAGCGACAGCCGCTGGCGCGTGCGCCATGGCCAGGGCTACTCGGTGTTCCAGGGAATGCAGGACGGGCTGCAGGTGGAAACCACTTTCTTCGCCGACATGCAAGCCGCGGTGAAGGTCGTCCAGGTCAAGGTGCGGCTGGATGGCGGCGTGCGCAGGCGCCTGCGCGCAGTGGCCATGGTCGAATGGCAGATGGGCGACGCACGCGGCCGCCGTCGTACGCTGCAAACCTGGAAGCTTCGGGGACAGGCGGCGGTGATGGCCCGTCAGCAGGAGACCCGGGACGGCTATGGCGGCAGCACGGTGTTCCTGGCCATGGCAGGCGCTTCGGATCGCCTGCAATGGACCTGCGACCGGGGTGAATTTTTTGACACGCTGGGCCGGCTGTTTTTGCCTGCCACCCTGGCCGGCCAGAGCGGCACCGGTTGCGACCCCTGCGCCTGCCTGACCAGCGAGTTTTCGCTGACCGGCAACGAAGAACTGGCGTTCAGCTTCATCATCGGTCATGCCGTCGATGCCACTGAAGCAGAGCAGATGGCTGTCCGGTGGACGCAGCAGGCCTGCACCGATGCCCTGGCCGGCGTCAAGGCCGCCTGGTCCGGACTGCTCGGCAAGGTGCAAGTCAAGACGCCCGACGCCCGTTTCGATGCCCTCATCAACCATTGGCTTCTCTACCAGACGGTGGTCTGCCGCCTTTGGTCCAAGGCCGGCTTCTACCAGGCGGGTGGCGCATCGGGCTTTCGTGACCAACTGCAGGACTCGATGGCGCTGGCGCTGGCCGACCCGGCGCGGCTTCGTGCCCAAATCGTGCTCAGTGCATCACGCCAGTTTCCCGAAGGCGACGTGCAGCACTGGTGGCACGCGCCCGGCGGCGAAGGCGTGCGCACCCATTTTTCGGACGACCTGCTCTGGCTGCCTTATGCCTGCACCCACTACCTGCAGGCCACAGGCGACGCCAGTTTGCTGGACGAGAGTGTGGCTTTCATCGATGGACCGCCGATTCCCGATGGCGCGGAAGACGCTTATTACGCGCCGCAGACCAGCGAGCAGTTGGCCAGCATCTACGAGCACTGCGCCCGCACCATCGACCGCAGCCTGGCGGTGGGCGCCCATGGTCTGCCCCTGATGGGCACCGGCGACTGGAACGACGGCATGAACCGCGTCGGCCATGAGGGGCGCGGCGAGTCGGTCTGGCTGGGCTGGTTTTTGTGCAGCGTGGTCGAGGGCTTCGCGCCGGTTGCCGCGCAGCGCGGCGATGCTATGCGCGCCCAACGCTGGCTGGAGGCGCGCACCGGCTGGATCACCGCGTTGCACGACGCCGGATGGGACGGCGCCTGGTTCCGCCGCGCCTTTTTCGACAATGGCGCGCCGCTCGGCTCCAACGCCAATGCCGAATGCCATATCGACCTGATTGCCCAGGCCTGGGCTGTGCTGTCGGGCGCTTCGACCCCGGCCTTTACCCGCTCGGCCATGCTGGCGCTGAACAACCAGCTGATCGATGAAAAAGCCGGCCTGCTGCGCCTGCTCGATCCCCCGTTCCGAGACTCTGCCAACAATCCGGGCTACATCCAGGCCTATCCCCCCGGTGTGCGCGAAAACGGCGGGCAGTATTCGCATGCCGGCGTCTGGGCTTTAATGGCGCAAGCCCTGAGTGGTGACGTGGAAGGCGCCTGGCGCAGTTTCGAGGACTTGAGCCCGGCCCACCGCAGCGCGCATCCCGGTCGTGGGCCAGCTTATGAGTTGGAGCCGTATGTGATCGCAGGCGACGTCTACAGCGCCGACCCCTATGTGGGCCGGGGCGGCTGGAGCTGGTACACCGGATCGGCTGCCTGGCTATACCGGGCAGGGCTTGAAACGCTGCTCGGTCTGGCAGTACAGCCGGGCCGCCTCTCGCTGTCGCCGCGCCTGCCCGCGCACTGGCCGGCGGTTGAGCTGCGCCTGTTGCTCCAGGGCCATGACATCACCGTGCACTGGCAGCGCGAACCGGCAGGCGCCGCTCCGCTGGCGGCGGACAGGCAACTGGCGTGGGGTGAATGGACACGGCTGGACACGTTGCCCGCAAAGGCCGTGTTGCTCGTGCGTGGCGACGCAGCGCTGGGACTACCCGACTGCTATCAATAAAATAGCAATTGATGCTTTTGCAGTATGCGCAAAAAGCGTACTTTGTGATAAATCTCTGAAATATCAAAGTTTTATTGCGTCTACAAATAAATTCAAGACGAGGTCTCGAAGCAGTACATCGAAAGTGTCCGATAAAACTGCAGGCACTATCATTGCGATCGTCAATGCAGCAATGCAGTACGCACCCTCTAAACCAGCATCAGTTGCCCGGATGTTTATGGAGCATGAACTGGTAGTTTGTCGCACAACTCGCCGGTGAACCTGCACTCTTGAGCGAATGATGGATGAGCGCGGTACGCAGCTCACGCTGGACCTGCTAGTGTCGCGTCATGAGAAATTTGACGTGGACAATGGGGAATGGAACATTACAAAGTCACCTTGTCAGAGCAGGAAAGAGCCGAGTTGCAGGGCATCGCAGGCAAAGGCACGCACGCAGCATCCAAAGTCATCAATGCCTTGATACTGCTCAACTGCGACCAAGCGGGGGAGCGCACTGAACGCCCCCGCACCTGCGACATCGCAGCCATGCTGTGCGTGAGCGAGCGCAAGGTGGACCGGGTCAAAAAGAAGTTTGTTCTCGAAGGCCTGGAGTTGACGTTGAACCGCCAGCCCGCCAAATGCGAGTACGCGCTGAAGATCGATGGCCGGCTGGAGGCGCAGCTGCTGGCCCTGAGTTGCTCGGCGCCCCCTGAAGGCCAGGCCCGCTGGTCGCTGCGCCTGCTGGCAGATCGGCTGGTCGAGCTCGAATTGGTGGACAGCGTGTCCCACGAGACGGTGCGGCGGGCGCTGAAAAAAACGAGCTCAAGCCCTGGAGGAAGATCGGCTGGGTGATTGCCCCGCAGGCCAGCGCCCAATTCG